>JBCDGG010000118.1:0-17614 GCA_038757905.1 Pseudomonadota bacterium
CCTCGGGGTCGGCTGGATGGTGCTGATCGCCGCCGAGATGCTGGCCCAGAACCCCGGCCTCGGCAAGTTCGTGTGGGACGAATTCCAGAACGGCTCCTCACAGTCGCTCGCCAAGATCATGGTCGCCGTCTTCACCATCGGCATCATCGGCTTCCTGCTCGACCGGCTGTTGTACGCGATCCAGTCGATGTTCACTTTCTCCAACACCCGGTGATCGAGCATGGCCGTTCTTGATCTCAAAGGCGTGTCTAAGAGCTACGGCGCGGGGCTGACCCGCACCGACGTTCTGAAGAACATCGACCTGACCGTCGAAGAGGGCGAGTTCCTTGTCCTTCTCGGCTTCTCCGGCACCGGCAAGACGACGCTGATCAAACTGCTTGCGGGCCTTGAGAGGCCGACGAAAGGCAGCGTTTCCTTCAAGGGCGCACCGGTCACGGGGCCGGGCCCCGAACGCGGGGTGATCTTCCAGTCCTACTCGCTAATGCCCTGGCTCACGGTGACCGGGAATGTGGGGCTCGCCGTCGACACGCTCTTTCCCAATCTCGGCCGCGCCGCGCGGGAGGAGAAGGTGGCGCATTACGTCAACATGGTGGGGCTGGGTCACGCGGCCGCCCGCCGCCCTGCTGAACTGTCGGGCGGCATGCGCCAGCGGGTGAACGTCGCCCGGGCGCTGGCGATGAACCCGGAGGTGCTTCTGCTCGATGAGCCGTTGTCGGCCCTCGATGCGCTGACCCGCGCCAACCTTGCCGACGAGATCGAGCGGATCTGGGAGGCCGACAAGAAGACCTGCGTGCTCATCACGAACGATGTGGACGAAGCGATCCTGCTCGGCGACCGGATCGTCGCGCTCAATCCGGACGGCACATTGGGGACGGAGTTTCCGGTATCGCTGCCGCGCCCGCGCGAGCGCAGCGAGATGAACCACAACGAGACGTTCAAGCGCCTGCGCGCCGAGGTGACGGGCTACCTGATGGACGTCGGGATCGAGGCGAAGGTCGAAGGCTCGAAGATCCTCCCGGATGTGACCCCGATCCACGGCGTGCCCGCCGCCGTGGCCGAGGCGCAGAAGGGCCTGCGCGCGGAAAGGTTCCTGGACTTCAGCCAGTTGCACAAGGTGTACCCGACGCCGAAGGGGCCGCTGACCGTGGTCGAGGGTTTTGAGCTGAAGATGGACAAAGGGGAGTTCATCTCGCTCATCGGCCATTCCGGCTGCGGCAAGTCGACGGTGCTGACGATGGCCGCGGGCCTGAACGCGATCTCCAAGGGCGCGATCAAACTCGACGGGCGCCACGTGATGGGGGCCGATCCCGAACGTGCCGTCGTGTTCCAGTCGCCCAACCTGTTTCCCTGGCTGACCGCGAAGGAGAACGTGGCCATCGGGGTCGACAAGGTCTATCCGCGCGCCTCCGTGGCCGAGCGGCAAGACGTGGTGGAGTACTACCTGGAACGGGTGGGCCTCGCCAATGCGATGGACAAGTCCGCCGCCGATCTCTCCAACGGGATGAAGCAGCGCGTCGGCATCGCGCGAGCCTTCGCGCTCAGCCCCAAGCTGCTCTTGCTCGACGAGCCGTTCGGCATGCTCGACAGCCTGACCCGCTGGGAGCTGCAGGAAGTGCTGATGGAGGTCTGGTCGCGCACCAAGGTGACGGCGATCTGCGTCACCCACGATGTCGACGAGGCAATCCTGCTCGGTGACCGCGTGGTGATGATGACGAACGGCCCCCGTGCCACCATCGGCAAGATCACCGACGTGAAGCTGCCCCGCCCCCGCACCCGCAAGGAGCTGCTCGAACACCCCGACTACTACGCCTACCGCCAGGAGGTGCTCGATTTCCTGGAGGAGTACGAGCACGGCAATACGTCCTCGCGCCCCTCCGAAGCGGCGCCTGGCCAGAAAGCGGCGCCCAAGCCGATTGCGGCGGAGTGAGCGGTATGGACAGACAAAAACTGATTGTCGTCGGCGCAGGCATGGCTGCCGGGCGGCTGCTCGAGCATGTGACGGACGGCCAGCCGGGCGCGTGGGAGATCACGCTCTTTAATGCCGAGCCGCGCGGCACGTATGATCGCATCATGCTCTCGCCCGTGCTGGCCGGAGACAAGACCTACCCCGAGATCGTCACGCATGACGCCGCCTGGTACGCCGAGCGCGGCATCGCCACCCGGTTCGGCGAGCGGGTGACCGAGATCGACCGCGCGGCCAAAACCGTGACCGGCACAGACGGTGTGCCCGTACCCTATGACAAGCTGGTGCTGGCGACCGGCTCCTCCCCGTTCATGATCCCCCTGCCGGGCCATGACCTCGACGGGGTGATCGCCTACCGCGATCTGGAAGATACCGAGCGGATGATGGCGCTGGGTGCGGGCAACCGGGCCGTTGTCATCGGGGGCGGCTTGCTGGGGCTCGAGGCCGCGGCGGGCATGGCCGCGCGTGGGGTCGCGGTGACCGTGGTGCATCTGATGGGCCATCTGATGGAGCGTCAGCTGGATGAGGCGGCCGGGTTCCTGCTGCGCAAGTCGCTGACCGACAAGGGCATCTCGATCCGTTGTTCGGCCACCTCCAAGGAGATCCTGGGCGAGAACGGGCAGGCGCGCGCCTTGCTCCTGGACGACGGAACCGAGCTGCCGTGCGACTTGCTCGTCATGGCGGTTGGGATCCGGCCGAGCATCGGCCTTGCCAGGGAGGCAGGTCTGGCTGTCGGCAAGGGCATCCATGTCGACGATCAGATGCTGACCTCCGACGCCGACGTTCTCGCCATCGGCGAATGCGTCGAGCACCGGGGCGCCGTCTTCGGGCTCGTGGCACCGCTCTACGATCAGGCCAAGGTCGCGGCGCTGGCCCTCGCGGGGGATGACGCCGCCTTCGTCCAGAAGGAGCTTTCGACCAAGCTGAAGGTGACGGGGTGCGATCTGTTCTCGGCCGGCGACTTTTCGCAGGCGGAGGGGCGCGAGGACATCGTGTTCCGCGACCCGGCGCGCGGCGTCTACAAGCGGCTCGTGCTTCAGGACGACCGAGTCGTCGGGGCCGTGATGTACGGAGACACGGCCGATTCCGGTTGGTTCTTCGGCCTGATCCGCGACAGAACCGATATCTCGGAGATGCGCGACACCCTGATCTTCGGCCCGGCCTATCAAGGGGGGACCGCGGTGGACCCTATGGCGGCCGTTGCAGCCTTGCCGGATGAGGCAGAGATCTGTGGCTGCAACGGCGTCTGCAAGGGACAGATCGTCAACGCAATCCAGGACGGCGCTGCCGATCTGGGCGCGGTGCGGGCATGCACCAAGGCCAGCGCCTCCTGCGGGACGTGCACGGGCCTCGTGGAGCAGTTGCTGGCCGTCACGCTGGGAGAGACCTACGCCGCCCCTGCGGCCCAGCCGATGTGCGGCTGCACCGAGCTGACGCACGAAGACGTGCGCCGTCTCATCAAGGCGCAGGAACTGCGCTCCATGCCGGCCGTGTGGCAGGCGGGCGCGTGGGCAACCCCGGACGGCTGCCATGTCTGCCGTCCGGCGCTCAACTATTACCTGCTGGCCGACTGGCCGCTGGAGTATCGCGACGATCCCCAAAGCCGGTTCATCAACGAGCGCAAGCACGCCAACATCCAGAAAGACGGCACGTTCTCGGTCGTGCCGCGGATGTGGGGCGGGATCACCACAGCCAGCGAACTGCGTGCCATCGCCGATGCGGCGGACAAGTACAACGTGCCGACCGTCAAGGTGACAGGCGGGCAGCGCATCGACCTTCTGGGCGTCAAGGGCGAGGATCTGCCCGCGATCTGGGCCGATCTCGGCAAGGCGGGGCTCGTGTCCGGCCATGCCTATTCCAAGGGTCTGCGCACGGTGAAGACCTGCGTCGGCACAGATCATTGCCGGTTCGGCACGCAGGATTCCACCGGTCTCGGCATTAAGCTCGAACAGGCGCTCTGGGGATCATGGACGCCGCACAAGGTAAAACTGGCGGTGTCCGGCTGCCCGCGGAACTGCGCCGAAGCCACGTGCAAGGATGTCGGCATCGTGTGCGTGGACTCGGGCTATCAGGTCGGCGTCGGCGGCGCGGCGGGGATGGATCTGAAAGAGACAGAGCGCCTGGCCGACGTTGCGACCGAGCAGGAGGCGATCGACGTGACGGTCGCATTCGTCCAGCTCTATCGCGAGAACGCGAAGTATCTGGACCGTCCATACAAATGGCTCTCCAAGGTCGGTCTGGATTGGGTGCGCGCCCGGGTGGTGGACGATCTGGAGGAGCGTCAACGTCTGCTCGATGCCTTCGCGCTGTCGCAATCGGTCTACCAGAAGGACCCGTGGGCCGAGCACGCGCGCGCGCGGGCCGAAAGCTTCCAGCCGCTGGCCAGCCTGCATCGGGAGGCGGCGGAATGAGCACCTGGATCGACATCGGCCCGCTCGACGCCGTGCCCCTGCGCGGTGCCCGCAAGCTCTTAACCCCGCAAGGGTGCATCGCGGTGTTCCGCACCGCGGAGGACGAGGTCTTCGCGCTCGATAATGCCTGCCCGCACAAGGGCGGACCGTTGGCGGAGGGGATCGTCCACGGCCGGTCCGTCACCTGCCCGCTGCACAATTGGGTGATCAGCCTGGAGACTGGCGAGGCCGGCGGCGCCGATAGCGGCCGCGTGCCGACTTTCCCCGCCCGCGTGGAGGCCGGCCGGATCCTTGTCGAGGCCGATCGTCTCGCAGCGCGCCCGGCGGCGTGATCCGATGGCCAGAGACCTCTCGCATGAGCCGTCGCCGGTGCGTACCACCTGCCCCTATTGCGGCGTGGGGTGCGGGGTGCTGGCCACCCCCGACGGCAGCGGCGGACTGAGTGTCGAGGGCGACCCGGCCCACCCCGCCAATCGCGGCCGCCTCTGCTCCAAGGGCTCGGCCCTCGGCGAAACCCTGGGGCTGGAGGGGCGCCTGCTCCGCCCACGCGTGGAGGGGCAGGACGTGGGGTGGGGCGCCGCGTTGCAGCACGTGGCCGACCGGTTTCGCGAGACGGTTGCTCAGCACGGGCCCGACAGCGTGGCTTTCTATGTCTCCGGTCAGCTGCTGACCGAGGATTACTATGTGGCGAACAAGCTGATCAAAGGCTTCATCGGAACCGCCAATATCGACACCAACAGCCGGTTGTGCATGGCGTCCACCGTGGCCGGGCACAAGCGTGCCTTCGGCAGCGACACGGTGCCCGGTCAGTACGAGGATCTCGACACCGCCGATCTGGTTGTCTTGGCGGGATCGAACCTCGCATGGTGTCATCCGGTGCTCTACCAGCGGCTCGCAGCCGCCAAGGCGCAGCGCCCCGGCATGCGGATCGTCGTGATCGATCCGCGCCGGACGGCCACCTGCGATCTGGCCGATATGCATCTGGCGCTGGCCCACGGATCGGATGTCGCCCTCTGGAACGGCCTGCTCGCCCGGATCGCGGCGCGCGGCGCGTGGGACAGGGCCTACGTCGCGGCCCATGTCGTAGGCTTCGAGGAGGCGGTAGACGCCGCGAGAAGGACCGACCTTTCGATTACAGGGCTCGATCCCGCCCAGCTTGCGGCATTCTACGATCTGTGGATCGGCACCGAGCG
This sequence comes from Pseudomonadota bacterium, assembly GCA_038757905.1. GTDB lineage: Bacteria > Pseudomonadota > Alphaproteobacteria > Rhodobacterales > Rhodobacteraceae > HLUCCA09. Next base: position 5,568 of record JBCDGG010000118.1, read on the forward strand.
AACGGTCTCTGTCTTCAGCCAGGGGCTGAACCAATCGTCTTCCGGAACGGACAAGGTGAATGCGCTCTTGAACTGTCACCTCGCGACCGGCCGGATCGGCAAGCCGGGCCGGGGGCCGTTCTCCGTCACCGGCCAGCCGAACGCCATGGGCGGGCGCGAAGTGGGCGGGCTTGCCAACATGCTGGCCTGCCACATGGAGCTTGAGAACGCCGAGCACCGCGCGGCCGTCCGGACGTTCTGGAAGGCCCCCACCATGCCCGAGGCCCCGGGCCTCAAGGCCGTCGACATGTTTCGCGCGGTGGCCGACGGGCGCATCAAGGCGCTGTGGATCATGTGCACCAATCCCGTCGTCTCGATGCCGGAGGCCGATGGCGTGCGCGATGCGATCGAGGCGTGCCCGTTCACCGTGGTGTCGGACATTACAGGCCAGACCGATACCGCGCGTCTGGCCCACGTGGTCTTGCCCGCCACCGGCTGGGGAGAGAAAGACGGCACCGTAACGAACTCCGACCGGACGATCAGCCGGCAACGGCGCGCCTTGCCGGCGCCCGGGTCGGCCCGCCCGGATTGGGCCATCATAGCGGAGGTCGGCCGGCGTATGGGGTGGGCGCGCGCCTTCGACTATGCGTCGGCGGCGGAGATCTTTCGCGAACATGCTGCGCTGTCCGGCGTGGCTGGGCGGCTGGGGCGCGACTTCGACATCTCCGCGCTCGCCGGCATCTCCGATGCCGGTTACGACGCGCTGCAACCCACCCGCTGGCCGGTATCGGCCACGCGCAGCGGCGGGCGCTTCTTCGGCGATGGGGCGTTCTTTACCGCCGACGGTCGTGCGCGGATGCTGCCACTCGCGCACCGCGCGCCCGCGGCCGATCCAACCCACACCCATCCGTTTCGCCTCAACACCGGCCGCGTGCGCGATCATTGGCACACGATGACGCGCACCGCCCTTTCGCCGCGCCTGTCCGCCCATATCGCCGAACCCTTCGTGGAGGTGCACCCGAGAGACGCGCTGCGCCTCGGCCTCTCCCCGGCCGAGATCGCCGAGGTGACCTCGCCCAAGGGCCGCGCACTCCTGCGGGTACTGGTGACCGACCGGGTGCAGCCGGGGACGGTGTTCGCGCCCATGCACTGGACGGACGAAACGGCTTCGGCCGCGCGGATCGACGCCCTTGTCCCGGCGGTCACCGATCCGATCTCGGGCCAGCCCGAAAGCAAGGCGGCAACGGTGGCCTTGGCGCCTTGGCCGGCGTGCTGGTTTGCCTATGGCGTGGCGCTGAAGCGGCCGGACCCGGAGACCGGATACTGGGCGCGCGCGCGGCTGAGGTCCGGGTGGCAGGTGGAGATGGCCGATCTCGCACACCCCTCTGACGCGGTCGCAGCGGCGCGGCGGATGTTCGGCCTGTCTTCCGCCGTTGAAACCCTGACGGTGACCGATCCCGCCCGCGGAACCACCCGCCTGGCGTTTGTCGACGGTGGCCGTCTTTTAGCCGCGCTGTTCGCCGCCCCGGGCCCGGTCGCGCTGGCGCGCGGCGTCGTGGCCGCTTCCCTCGGGGGGGCGGCGGACGGGCGCATATTGTCGGGGCGGCCGCCGGGGGATCTGCCCGATCCCGGCGCAACCGTGTGTGCCTGCCTCGGTATCGGCGCCAATGCGATCGTCTCGGCCATTCTGGAGGGCAATCTCGTCGACGTCGCGCAGGTGACGGCCGCATTGGGCGCCGGGGGGGAGTGCGGATCGTGCCGGCCGGAGCTTGCCGCGCTGATCGCCCGGAACCGGCCAAAGGTTGCGGCCGAATGAGCGGGCTGGCGGAGTATGTGCGCATACTGGGGCGCGGGCCGGGCCGCGCCCGCGCGCTCACCGAAGCGGAGGCGCAGCACGCGCTGCGCCTGATCCTGGCGGGAGAGGCGGCGCCGGAGGCCACCGGTGCGCTCTTGATGCTGATGCGCTACCGGGGCGAAACGGCGGAGGAGGTGGCCGGGTTCACCCGCGCCGCGCGCGACACGTTCGCCCCATGGCCCGGCCCGGCGCCCGATGTGGACTGGCCGAGCTATGCCGCGGGCCGGTCGCGTGGTCTGCCGCTTTTTCTACTGGCCGCGCGGCTCGTGGCGCACTCGGGCAGACGGGTGCTGCTGCATGGCTGGAACAGCCACCAATCCGCGTCGGCGGATGTCCGCAGCGCCTTGCGGGACGCGGGGATCGCTTACGCGGCCTCGCCCGGCGCGGCCGCCCGGCAGATCACGCGCGCGGGCATCGCCTATCTGCCGTTGGAGGCCCTGTCTCCCCCGATCCTCGATCTTCTTCGCCTGCGGGAGACGCTGGGCCTGCGCTCCTGCCTGAACACGGTGGCGCGCATGCTGAACCCGGCTGCTGCCGCTCTGACAGTGCAGGGGGTGTTCCACCCCTCCTACCGGGCGTTGCAGCGCGATGCGGCCGCGCTTCTGGGGCAACCGGCAAGCCTGACCATCAAGGGCGGCGGGGGAGAGTTCGAGCGCCATCCGGCAAAGCCCATCGAGATCGTCGGCCTGCGCCACGGGGTGGCCGTGACCGAGACGGCGCCGCCCCTGATCCCGGCGGCGCGCCGGTTGGCCGATGGGCCGGATCTGCCGCCCGATCCCGCCAGCCTGGCGGCGCTTTGGGCCGGTCACGTTCGGGATGACTTCGCCGAGGCCTGCATCGTCGGAACCGCAGCGCTTGTCCTGCAGGGCCTGCGGCCTGGCCTTTCCGAAGCGCGGGCGCGGGAAGACGCGCAACGGCTCTGGGCGCGCCGGACCGCCGAACCAGAGAGGATCTCCGCATGAAGACCTTCCCGATGTTTCTGCGCATGGAAGGCCGCGAGGTTCTGATCGTCGGCGGTGGCGAGCAGGCGGCCCAGAAGGCACGGTTGATCCTCAAGACGGAGGCCCGGCTGACGCTGGTGGCGGGCGACCTGGATGACGAGTTGGCCGCGCTGGTCGAAGCGGGCCGGGCTGCGCACGAGACGCGGCCGCCCGCCGCGGAAAGGCTCGGCCAGGCGGCGATCGTCTTCGCCGCATCCGGCTGCCCCTGCCTCGATGCCTGCACCGCGGCGCTTTCGCGGGAGGGCGGTGCGCTGGTGAACGCCGTGGATCAGCCCGAGCTGTGCGACGCGGTCACCCCCTCCATCGTCGATCGCGATCCGGTCGTCGTTGCCATCGGGACGGAAGGGACCGCGCCGGTTCTGGCGCGCCAGATCAAGACCCAGATCGAAACGATGCTGGAGCCGACGCTGGGAGGGTTCGCGGCCCTAGCCGGACGCCTGCGCGGCGCGGTTGCGGCATCGGTCCCGCGCGCGCGCCGCCGCGCGTTCTGGCGCTGGGCGTTCGATCAACCGCGCCGAACGCATGCGGGCGGCGCCGAGCGGGAGGCCGCGCGCGTTTTGAAGGCCGCCATCTCGGCAGGCGGGGCCCCGGATGCGCCCGACACGGGTTCGATCTCCCTGGTGGGGGCGGGGCCGGGGGCGGCCGACCTTCTCACGCTCCGCGCTGTGCGGCGGCTGCAGGAGGCCGACATCATCTTCTACGACCGCTTGGTCGACCCGCAGATGCTCGAACTGGCGCGCCGCGATGCGGAGCGGGTCTTTGTCGGCAAGGCCCCCGGGGCCCATGCCTGGCCGCAGGAGCGGATCGACGGGGTGATCGTCGCCGAGGCCCGGCAGGGCAAACGCGTCGTGCGTCTCAAAGGCGGCGATCCGTCGATCTTCGGGCGGGCGGACGAGGAGCTGTCCGGCGCCGCTTCCGCCGGTATCCCGACGGAGATCGTGCCCGGGATCACGGCCGCATCCGCCGCGGCCGCGAGCTTGGGCCGGGCGCTGACGGAACGGGGGCACACCAACCGCCTGGTTCTCGCCACCGCCAGATCGGCCGTAACCGGCAGCGTCGCCGATCTGTCGGACGCTGTGGCACCGGGGACGACGCTGGCGATCTATATGGGGCTTGGCGCCGCGCGAGATCTGCAACGGCAACTGATCGACAGCGGGTTATCGCCCGATCTCGAGGCGGATGTCGTCTCCTCCGCCTCGCTGGCCGGGGAGCGATGCGTGTCGACGCGGCTCGGGCGGCTCGCGGAGGACATCGAGGAGAACGCGCTGAGCGCGCCCTCAATGATCCTGCTGCGGCGTCCGGCCGCCGCCGCGGTCGCGCCGGGATGCGATACTCCGATGGCCCCTGCGGCCGGGCGCGCATCTGCGGCCGCGCGCCTGGTATCCAACGGCGCATTGCGCTGAAGCGGCGGCACGGCGGCGTTGCGTGCAGGTCTCATTGCCATCGGCTTGCGTGACACGCCTTCGCGCCCGTGTGGTGCCGGGGCGGTAGTCCAAAGCAACCGGCCCACCGTACGGCATCGCGCGGCGCATGTGTTCTCAGTCGGATGACCTCGGCGCCAGAACGGTGGCCATGTCCCGGAGCATCGCGTCTGTGGGAATGTGCCGTGCCTCCTTGACGAAGTGCCGAACGACGCCCGTCAGGTGATCCGCGCTTTGCCGGGCGGCCTCGAAGGGCACCATCTCGTCTCCCTCGAAATGCCAGAGATCGACCGGGCAGGTCACATCGGCGGGCGCGAATCCCCAGTCGAGCGACTGCAGACGCGCCTCCCGCGCGGGCCCGGCCGCGTCATGGGCCAAGACGCCATGCAGCGCGTCGGCCATCGGAACGCCCTCAGCCTCGCCGCTCTCGCCGAGCTGGAGTACGGCGTTTTCGCAGAAGGCCCGAAACTCCGCCCGCAAGTCGGCCTCGCCCGCCTCGGCATAGCGCGCATAGGCCGCTTGCCCCTCCGCCGGGTAAGCCCCCAAAACGCCCGGCGCATGGATAAACGGCACGCCGGAGAGGATCGCCACGCGCCCCACGCGGTCCGGCAGGCCAGCCGCGCAGGCATAGGCATAGGGCGCGCCCGCCGACATCCCCGCCACATCGAACCGGCCCGTGACGCCGAGGGCGGCGAGCACCGGCGCGATCATGCCCGGCCATTCCGCGATCGCGCGCATCTCCCGCGGGGGCGTCTCGCCGTAGCCCGGCCGCTCCAGCATGATCCACTCGATGCCCGCCGTTGCGCCGAGCGCGTCCCAGATCGGCGTGAACCCGGCATTCCCGACGAGGCCGTGGTGGAGGAGCACGGGACGCCCTTGCGGACGGCCCGCCCGTCCGTAGCCCCAGATCGTCCCGTCGTGCAGGGTCAGCGTGGCCATTGTGCCTCCTCCTTCGCGCTTCCCGGGGCCAATGCCCGAAAGATCTGCGCTGCTGCGCCGGATCACGGTGTCATCCGTGCGGCCACGGCTCCCACAGCAGGGCCGGAGGCGGCCCAAACCTGCTGATGTCCATAAGCGTGCTGTCGCCGCCGGGTGCCCCGGCTGATCCAGCACGCCTGTGTCTTTGGGTCTTGCTTGCACGCCCATCTATCGGGCTGCGGGCCCGATCGCGCAATGCGCGTCCCGTCGCATGGCGATGTGGCCCATGGCCAAGGCGGGGCATTGCTTCCCGCTCAGATCGTGTTCGGCCTTGCAGGGTGTCGCGTCGGTGCCCACGTCCCTCGGATCACGTTGATGCTTCGGCATGGCAAGCCACGATGAAACCCCGGCCTTTCCCCGTCAAACCGACAACCCGGACGCGCCATCACCGCCGCGTGGAACAGGCGGTGGATCTGATCCGGCGGGACCCCGCTCATCCGTTCACGGTGCCTGAGCTTGCTCGCGCCGCGGCCCTGTCGGAGTTCCACTTTCACCGCGTCTTCAAGGCCCTGACCGGAGAGAGCGTCGCGGCCTGCATTGCGCGCCATCGGCTGGAAGCGGCGGCCAGCGCGCTGGTCTATCATCCTGACCGCCCTGTGACCGACATCGCGCTGGAATGCGGCTTCTCCAGCAGCGCGAACTTCGCACGGGCATTCACGCGGGCCTATGGGTGCGCGCCGACCCGTTTCCGGCGCGCCCAGACCGGTGGGGACAGAAACAGCAGGCTGGGAAAAGCCGCGCCCCTCGAAACAGGCTACGCCGCGGCCATGAGCGCCGTTGTCGATATCGTCCACCTGCCCGCGCGCACCCTGGCCGGAATAAGGCTCGTGGGTGCGTTCTCCCATGCCCGCATCAGCCGGGCCTATGGGGAGGCCGGCCTCTGGTACCAGTCCCAATTCGGCCGCCCTCCCCCCGATGAAGCGATCTCGCTGACCTGGTCGGACACCGCTCTGGCCGCGCAGGAGAGCTGGCGCCTCGATGCCTGCTATAGCGTCCCGGAAGGCACGCAAGGCTGCGGGCGGATCTTCGTTCGGGCCTTGGCGGGCGGGTGGACGGCCCGCTGCCGTTTCATGCTGAAGCGGTCCGACATCGGCCGGATCGCCGCGCAATGGGACTGGCTGCTCGCCGAATGGCTGCCCACCTCTGGCGCGGAGTTGGACGCGCGCCCGGCCTACGAAACCTATCGTTCGGCCGGTACCGGAGACAGCTTCGACGTGGCGCTCTGCCTGCCCCTGACACATCGCCCAAACGGAGTGCGACCATGACCGACTCGTTTACGCTTCACCCCATCGGAACCTGCACCGCCCGCAACGGCGGATGTACCCTGCACTTGCTGCCGGAGTACCGCGCCGGGCTGGACGGCCTGGCGGGCTTCAGCCACGCCATTGCCCTTTGGTGGGCGCATGAGGCCGCGAGCCCCGAGCAGCGACAGTTGCTGACCATTGCGCGCCCCTATACCGCGACGACCGAGGACTGCGGCGTGTTCGCGACCCGGTCAGAGGCGCGCCCCAACCCGATCGGCCTGTCGGTGTTCGAAATAGACGAGGTGGACCGCGACGCGGGGCGGGTCAGCTCACCCTATTTCGATATGCTCGACGGGACACCGCTCCTCGATCTCAAGCCTTATTTTCCAGCTTCCGACCGCGTTGCCGATGCGCGCGTGCCGCCCCATTTCAGCCATTGGCCAGAGACGCTGGAACGCTCCGCAATGTTCGATTGGGACAAGGAGTTCCGGCATTGATGTCGCAAGATAGGGCTTGATCTAAGCACCGAAGGACGCCTGGGGCGATGCTGTTGACTATCGGAATGTGGCTAAGCGCCCGGCGTTCAGAGCGCCTTGCCCCAGCGATGCGCCCGAGCGCGTTCTGGAACGGTTGCTCGACACCCTCGCCTGCGTCGATCGCCGCCAGAGCCGCGCGGGTATGCTCGCGCATCGCCGTCCCACCCTTGTCTGCCCAGAACCCTTTTCTGCCCAGAAGCCCCGACGCGGTGGCGCGCCCGCGTGTGGCATCCTGCTGACGCCTTGCGCGCCTCACTCTGCGTCGTGATGCGGTCCGTCAGGATGCCGTTGGGACAGGGGCCAGGGCGGTTGATCTCGGTCAAACCCTGGAGCGTTCGATTGTGCAAGTGAGCGCGGTGTCTGCACAACAGGACGCTCACTCCGTTTCGGGCCGTTGCGCGCTTCAGGCGCGGTGACGGCGTTGCGGGTGGCGGGGCAGGCGATCCGCCCCGGCCGGGGCCTGACCAATGATAAGCACTGGATACCCCATGCAGGATACTCACCCCAACGTCGAACTCCTGTCGCAGCTGGACTTGCGCGATCTCGACGCGTCGGCGGCGCTCTTCTCTGAAGACTTCACGTGGCATTTCTTCAATCCAAAGCTCCCGGATGTGGCGGGGGACTACAAAGGCGTCGATGGCCTCAAGGCGTTCTTCGGCGCGCTTGCGGAGAAGACCGAAGGCTCGTTCAACGTGCGGCCGGTCGCCGTCACCCCTGTCGGCAATGAGTTGCTCGTTGTCCACGTGCACGACACGATGATCTTTGAGGGGGCCCCGTTCGAGACGGATGCCGTGGTTGTCTGGCGCATCGTGGACGGCAAGATCGCCGAGGCATGGGACATTCCGGCGGTCTTCACCGCGCCGCCCACCTGAGCGCGCGTCTCGGCCCCGGTCTAGGGTCGCCCAGACCTCCGCCCAGTGGCACCGCCTATGCGCCGGCAGCGCACCACAAGGCGAAAGGTGAGGCGTTCTGAAGCCCGCGTCCCAAGGCTCGCGGACAGGGCGGAGGTCCGACATCGCCGGACGCGTCTTGCAATAGTGCGAGCGCGGTCTGCTCGCGAGCGACCGGCGCGGCGGCGCGTCTTGGACGCTTCATAGACTATCCGCACCTGCCGCCTGCTCGTTTGGCTGGTCGGAACGCGGCATCTGAGCATTGGTTTCCCGGCCCTAAAGGCAACCTGGGGCGCCGATGCTCAGATGGACACCTCTTCCTGGCGCTGCTCGTCCGCCTCGCTTCGCGGCCGGCGCGCGCGCAGCATGTCGAGGCTGCGCTGAATCTCGGGGCGGGACATGTCGCGCGCGATAATCACGATGCGCGAGCGCCGGTCGCCTGCCGGCCAGTCGCGCAGTGGGACGGGCGGGTCAAGAATATGCTGGACTCCGTGGAAGACGAAGGGCGTTTCGATGTCTTCGAGAAACACGATGCCCTTCACGCGCAGAATGTCATGCCCGCGCAGCCCGACCAGAGTGTCGAGCCAGAGATCGAACAGAATGTCGGGGATCGGTTCGTCGAGCACGATGGAGGCCGTGCCGATGCGGCTGTCATGCGGCGACAGGGCAATGGGGGTGCTGTCGGGCTGCGAGAGCCCCGACAGGTTCGCCAAGGGATCGGGCGCCGGATCCGGCGCGCGGGCCCAGGCCAGAACATCGGCGGGCGCGGCGCCGTAACGAAGCCCGCTCAGCACCCAAAGCGTCCCGGCCAAGCCTTTGCCCCGCACCGCATGCACGATGCGCACGTCGGGATTGATCGCGCTCAGGCGCTGTTCGAAGCGCGTCACCTCGTCCGGCGCTACGAGGTCGACCTTGCTGAGAACGATCAGGTCGGCCATCGCCGCCTGCGAGACCGCCTCGAACTGCGCGTCGAGCGTGGCCGGCCCGTTGGCGGCGTCGGCCACGGTCACGATGCCGTCCATGCGCGTCTTGCGCGCAAGGAACGGATCGACCAGCAGCGTCTGCAGGATCGGGGCCGGATCGGCGAGGCCGGTGGTCTCGATCACCACGCGGTCGAAAGTCAGCGCGCCTGCCTCGCGGCGGTCCAGAAGGCCCTGCATCGTGCGCGCCAGATCGCCCCGCACCGAGCAGCACAGGCAGCCCGATTGCATGAGCACGACCTCTTCGCCGGTCTCCTCGATCAGGTCATGGTCGAGCCCCGCCTCGCCGAACTCGTTGACGATCACGGCGATGCGTCCGGCGGATGCATCCGACAAGACGGCGTTCAGGACGGTCGTCTTGCCGGCGCCGAGAAATCCGGTCAGTAGCGTCACCGGGAGGCGGGGATCGGTCATCTTACGACTCGAGCGACCCCGCGAGCGTGGTTGCGTTGTGGCGCATCATGTCGAGGTAGGTCGGCGCCGGGCCGTCCGGCCCCGAAAGGGCGCCGGGGTAGAGCGTGCCGCCCACCGTTGCGCCGGTTTCGTTTGCGATCTGCTCCAGAAGCCGGCTGTCGGTGATGTTCTCTATGAAGACGGCCGAGATCCCCTCGTCGCGCATCTGCTCGATGAGGCGCGCCACGTCCTGGGCGGAGGCCTCGGCCTCCGTGCTCAGGCCCAGCGGGGACAGGAAGGTCAACCCATAGTCGCGCCCGAAATACTGGAAGGCGTCGTGCGAGGTTACGACGGTCCGCCGGTCGGCCGGCAGGCTGGCGATGATTTCGCGGATCTCCGCGTCGAGCGTTTCGATCTCTTCAACATAGGCCGCACGGTTCTGGTAGAACGTGCCGGCATTGGCAGGATCGTTCTGCGCCAGCGCTGCGGTGATGTTGTCGACATAGATGACGGCGTTTTCGAGGCTCTGCCAGGCATGCGGGTCGAACGCCCCATGGTCATGGTGGTCGTGCCCGGCTGAGGCGTGCTCCTCGTGGTCATGCTCGTGCTCGGCCTCGGCATGCTCTTCGGCATGGTCGTGGTCATGCTCGGCTTCGGCATGCTCTTCGCCATGGTCGTGGTCATGCTCGGCCTCGGCGTGCTCCTCGCCATGGTCGTGATCATGGTCGTGCTCTGCATGCTCATCGCCGTGGTCGCCATGGTCATCGTGATGGCCATCGAACGCGATCGGCTCGACCTCGGCGGTCGCCACGACGCGCAACCCGCCGAAATCCGAGGCGTCGATCAGCCGGTCGAGCCAGCCCTCGAACTCCAGCCCGTTGACGACCAGAACCTCCGCCTCGCTCACCGCGCGCGCCGCCGCCGGGGTCGGCTGGTAGACATGCGCGTCCCCGTTCGGCCCGACGAGCGTCGTGACCGCCACATGCTCGCCGCCGATGCGTTCCACCATGTCGCCGAGGATCGAGAAGGTGGCGACGACGCGGGTGGGTTCGGCGGACTGGGCCGATACCGGGCCGGCAAGCGACAGCGCGACAAGCGCCGTCGCGGATCTGAGCAGGGTTCTGCGGGTGGGCATATCGTGTCCTTTCAGGTTTCGAAGTGACGGCGCGGCAGGGCCTGCGCGACAAGGCCGCCCACCGGCCCGAACACCAGCGACAGCCCATAGGCGATGCCCGCCACAAGGATGATCGCCGGCCCGGACGGCAGGCTGTAATGGTAGGAGAGCAGGAGGCCGATCAGGCTCGACAGGATCGCGACGGTTACGGCGACGGAGATCAGGCCACCGATCCCGGCCGCCCAGAAACGCGCGGCAGCCGCGGGCAGGATCATGATGCCGACGGCCATCAGCGTGCCAAGGGCGTGAAACCCGCCCACAAGGTTCAGCACCACAAGGGCGAGGAACGTGAAATGCGTCACGGCGCTAAGGCTGCTGACCGAGCGCAGGAACTGCGGATCGGCGCATTCCAGCACCAGCGGCCGGAAGAGCAGCGCAAGGATCAGCACCGACAGGCTCGCGATCGAGCAAAGCAGAATGAGCGCGGCGTCATCGAGTGCCAGCACCGTGCCGAAGAGCACATGCATCAGGTCGACGTTGCTGCCCCGCGTCGACACGATCAAAACCCCAAGCGCGAGCGAGATCAGGTAGAATGCGGCGAGGCTGGCATCTTCGCGCAGGGCCGTGACGCGCGTGACGAAGCCCGAAAGCAAGGCCACCGCCATCCCGGCGATGAGCCCGCCAATCGTCATGGCGCCAAGCGAAAGCCCCGCGATCAGATAGCCCACGGCCGCGCCCGGCAGGATCGCATGGGCCATCGCATCACCGGTCAGGCTCATCCGGCGCAGCATCAGAAAGACGCCGACCGGCGTCGCGCCGACCGAGATCGCGATACAGCCGAGCAGCGCGCGCCGCATGAAGCCGAAATCCGCAAAGGGTTGAAAGACGGTGTCCCAGATCACGCGGCGCTCCGTCCGCACACATGCGGTGGGCCGGCGCAGGCTTCGCACATCTGGCGGGCGCGAAACTGGTTTTCGGCCGTCAGGACCTGATCCGTCGGGCCATGCGCGACAAGCTCGCGCGCGAGCATCAACGTGCTGGGAAAATGCGTGCGGACGGTGTCGTAATCGTGCAGCACGGCAAGCACGGTGCGCCCCTCTCCATGCCAGCTCCGCACGACGTCGATCAGGTCTGCCATCGTTCGCGCGTCGATGGCTGTGAACGGCTCGTCGAGCAGAACGAGACGGGCATCCTGCAGCAGGAGCCGCGCAAAGAGAGCCCGCTGCATCTGTCCGCCGGACAGCGATCCGATGGGCCGGGCCTCGAACCCCGTCAGCCCCACGGCCGCGATCGCGGCATCGACACGGGATTTCTGCCGGCGTCCGAGCCATCCGAAGGGGCCGATCTCACGCCAGAGCCCCATCGCCACAAGGTCGACCACCGACAGCGGGAATGCCCGGTCGATGTCCGATTGTTGGGGGAGGTAGCCGATATCGTCTCGGTCAAGACCGCTGAACGTGATCCGCCCCTCCAGCGGCGCGAGCGTCCCCGTGACGCCCTTGAGCAGCGTCGACTTGCCCGCGCCGTTTGGCCCGACCACGGCGGTCAGGCTGCCGGTCTCGATCTCCGCCTCGAGGTGATGCACCGCCGGATGGCGGTCATAGCCCAGCGTCAGGTTCTGAAAGGCAATGGCGGGCATCAGAAACTCCCCGGTGA
>JBCDGG010000119.1:0-17600 GCA_038757905.1 Pseudomonadota bacterium
CGCCCCATTCCGCTGGCTCCGGCCGGAAGTGTGTGGCCAGCCCGAGCCACGCGGAAAGCCGCCGTCGCCCGCCACAAAGCGGACGTCGACAGCGCACCGATCCCAGCGGTCCAACAGGATCGCTGGGATCTCCCCGTCCAAACCCACAATAGGCAACGCACCCGGCCCTCCTGAATTCCAAACCGCGACCGCCCGAGTAAGGCCAAAGAGCAGCCTGCCCGTCTCGGCCCCCAACGCCCCGCGAAACCAAACGATGCCAAAGCCGCGTTCGCCCAGAAGCGATCCCGCCCCGGATGGCAGCCCCGCAACGTCTGGGCTCCGACGAACCCGACGCTCTACTCGACCTGTTGCTCCTCGGAGGGCCACGGGAACGCGCGCCGCAAAGGCGTCAAGCTGGCACTCGCATGCGCTCCACGCGCAGTCGTCTGGGCCAATCCGTTTTGCCACCGATAGGGGAGAGCCGATGAGGTGGGTCGCGGGGGTGACGACCCTCCATGACGTGTGATCGAGCGGGCCTTGCCTTTGAGGCGCTGAACGGCCGGCTAGTGCAGAAGAGAAGCGTCTTCGCCGACGGGGGCCGAGGCGGCGCGTGCTGCGATGCGCCGCTGGGTGCGACCTCGATCCAAGCACGGTGTCGTTCGCGACAATCCCCAGGTCGTTCGCGCCAACTCGGTTTTGCTTCTCACCTGCTGAGGCTAAGCGGGCGCCGTTAGGACCTAGACAGAGGGGAGCGCTCACGTGCGTGCTGTGGCGAAGATCGGTTTGGGGCTGCTTGTCGTCCTGCTGCTGGCCGGGAGCGGCGGTTACCTCTGGCTGCGCAACTCGCCGTATTGGGCGGGGATCACGCTCTTTGCCGAAGACCAGCGCGTCGAGAACTTCCGAACGATGGACAGGGTCTTTCCGGCGCGCGACGTGCCAGGCAGCGACATCGTATGGGCCCTCGCCACCGACCCGCAAGACTTGCCCGACACCTATCTCTTCGAGGGCGCCGACCGGTCGGTCGAGGCGTTTCTCGACGCCACGGTCACCACGGGCCTGCTGGTCGTCCGCGACGGGGTGATCGTCCATGAGGATTATCGGCTCGGCGCCTCCGACGCCTCGCCCTTCACCTCATGGTCGGTGGCGAAGTCCGTTCTGTCGGCGCTGATCGGGATCGCGCTGGACGAGGGCCATATCGGAAGCCTCGACGACCAGATCACCGATTATGTGCCCGCGTTGGCCGGCTCGGGATACGACGGCGTCTCCATCGAAGATGCGCTGACCATGTCGTCCGGCGTGGCCTTCGACGAGGATTACGACAACCCGATGTCGGACGTGAACCGCCTGTTCTTCACGCTCGCGGCCGGGCAACCCATGGAGGACGTCCTCGCCAGCCTGGAACGCGAACGCGCGCCGGGCACCTACAACGCCTATATCAGCTCGGATTCCATCGCCCTTGGCCTCGTCCTTGAAGCGGCGACCGGCCTGCCGAACGAGGTGTATCTCGCAACGCGGCTCTGGCAGCCGATGGGCGCCGAGGCGGCCGCGTTCTGGAGCACCGGCCGGGCCGGCCCTGTCCTGCCGTTCTGCTGCCTGAACGCGAGACTGCGCGACTATGCGCGGTTCGGGCGGCTCTTCCTCGACGGCGGCGCGCGCGACGGTGTCCAGATCGTGCCGGAAGACTGGGTCGCCCTGTCGACGCGGCCCAGCGCTCCACGGCTGGAGCCCGGCGACAACCCCGCGTCCTTCTGGACCTTTGGCTACGGTTATCACTGGTGGGTCCCGGAAGACCCGCAGGACGAGTTCCTCGCGATCGGCATCTGGGGTCAGTACATCTACGTCGATCGCGCCAGAGAGATCGTGATCGTCAAGACAAGTGCCGACTACGATTTCGACATCCGTGACCATGAGAGTGTCGCGCTCTTCCGCGCCATCGCATCGCACTATGTCGGTGAGCCGTCCTAGAGACCCGCGTTCAAGGCGCACCGCTCCCGCGTTTCCACCGTCGGCTTCAGGGCCACCCCTGTGCCTGGCGACTGCGGCTGCCCCGTCGCGTGCATCCCAACCGAAACCACCGGCTGTTCAGTGCCGCAGAAGGGTGCCCAGCGTGCGCCGCTCGACGCTTGCCGCGATCGGGAGGGTGGCCGTCCGCGCTTCCCTTTGAGTGGCCCGCTGATGGAGGGGCGCGTCGGCACCGCCTCGCCTTCATCGAACGCTCCCGGCAGAGCGAGCGCCCCGGGAATGCGCGGGTTCGCGGCGCGCCCTAGGCCGACGCGGCAGCGACGGGCAGACGCATCATCAGGGTGGCTGCGGCGTCCAGATCGGCTTCCGTTACCGTACAGGCCGCATTCTGCGACATTCCAAGATTGGCGGCGTTCTTCATCTCTGCGGCAAGGGCGGCATCGGAAACGCCGGTACATTCGACGGGGAGCTGCGCAGGGATCCGGCAGGCGCGCATCAGGTCCGCGAAGGCATCCGGCAAGGCCTCCGCCGTTGCCGCACCGCCAAGGGCCTGAGAGACCCTTGCATAGTTCTCGGCCCCCTCCGGACGGGCGACCAGCCACGGCAGGCTGACCTCCAGGGCAAGGCCCGTGACCAGACCGTGATGAACACGCGCCAAGGACCCTAGGGCGTGGCTGATGTTGTGGCCCATATGCGTGTTGCAATTGTGCAGGGCCAGCCCGGCAAGCATGCTCGCCCACAGCACGCGGCCCCGCACCTCGATATCCGTGCCCTCCGCCACGGCGCGCGGCAGGAACTCCGCCAGAAGGCGCAGGGCTTCCAGCCCGTAGAGCAATCCGGCCGGGTTGGTGGCCCGCGCGGTGGCGCCCTCGATTGCGTGGGCGACCGCGTCGATCCCGGTCCACGCGGTCAGGTGAGCGGGCAGGCTGACGGTCAGTTCGGGATCGAGCACCGCCTGCGCGAACATCAGGTCCTCCCCCCAGTACCAGTTCTTCAGGCCCTCGGGTGTGGAGACGATCGAGGTTCGGGTGACTTCGGACCCGGTACCGGCCGTGGTGGGAATGGCGATGGAGGGCAGCCCGTTCCCCGGCAGCGGCTGTGACGCAAGGGCAAAGGCGCGCGCCGGCTGTGGCGAGCGGGCAAGCGCGGCCACCAGCTTTGCGGTGTCCATCGCCGCGCCACCGCCGAGACCGATCACGCATCGAGAGCCAGCATCGCGCGCGCGCATGCAGAGATCGTCGACCAGTGTCTCTTTGGGCTCCCCTGCCACCTCTGCCGCGACATCATGCGCGATCCCGCGTGCTGTCAGAGCCTCGGCCAGCCGGTCGGTCACACCGAAGCGCTTGAGCGCAGCATCGGCAACGATCAGCACCGGTCCGCCGCCGAGGCCCGCGACGAGATCAGGCAGCTTCGCCACGCGCCCAGCCCCAAAAGTGACCGGTGGAACCCGGCCCATGTTAAATGTCTGCACAGCGCCCCTCGGAAATGCGGGTTCCACCCGGTTCGATCGACGCACTTTTTGGCCTTCGGACGCAAAGGAAACGCGCCGGATTACGACCAACCGTGTCGCAATCCCGAACTTGCGACGGGTCCGCAAGGGATCGCAACGGCGCTCCGGCGCCGTGCTTCGTTCGGTTGAGAGGAGGGGCGGCCCGGATCGACCCGCCCGCTTTCGGAAGTCTGGCGGCGCAAGTGGTGAGGATAAGAGCTCCGCATTCGTTGATATCCGAGGCGGTGGTGCCCCCAGAGTGCCCCGCATCGAGCATTCGAGGCAGTTGGAAGCCGCCCAATCCGCCGCCACGCGCCGGTCCCTGATTGATGCGCCGGGCGACGCGTCGAAGAAGCCCCAACGCAATCTCACGGCCAACCCCTGCAATGCGGAGCACGGTGGATTCGCCATAGCTCTGGGAGCAGATCCCGAAATTCAAGCGCATGAGTTCAAGGGTTTCATCAACTTCGCGGATGTGGCCCCAACCGCCGTTGGTCACCTCGTTGAGCGCTCAGAGCACCGCCACAGTTGCACTTCAGGGGATGACCCACCCCGGCTCCCACGAGGACAAGGCTTGTTCGGCCAGACGTCACTGTTAATAACCCGCGGCTGGGCTTTTGGCCCACCCCATTGCACCACCAATCCCGCACCGCGCAAACCAAATCCGGCACCAGTTGCGCGTTCCACTACGCTCACGGTGTCGCGCGTGTCGCCGTTCTCTCTGGGAATCGCACTGCGGACCGAGGGTGAAAGACCGCGTCACTTACCGTAAGGATGCAATGCCCGCCCCATAGACCCGGCCTTCGGAAGCGACTGCCCGCAGAGGGGCCACCGGCCATTCCCGACATGCGAGGGACCGTTCGCCAATACGCGCCCTTTCCGGCCGCGCATTCCAATCCCTCCGAACTGAACCCACGCCGCAAGGTCTCGGCTCCCGACCGATGCATGCCCGGCGCGGGCGCCCCGCCACTTTCATCTCGACCGTGCACTGCGCGCGCGCAACTCTCCGCGCCAATGGCTCCCCGGCAGGCCAAAGCCCGGCGCGGGACAAATAGGGAATGCGGAGCAGGCCTTTGCCCAACTCCGCGACTGCCCCCGCACGTGCAGGCGGAGAGCGGCCCCGACAAGGCCGCAGGGAAGGACCGCCCGGGAAGGAGCGGGAGAGCGGCGACCCGCACGTCAGAAAACCTGCCCTCTCCGGCGAGGTGGTTGCCGCGCCGCTTTCACAGAGACCCGGGCGGCGCGCACTGGGAGGGAGAGACCGAGATGGACCGGTAAGGCCTACCCCGAGTGTGTCGCCCCGCCAGCGCCTGCCTTCTTGCGCGGAAGGCACGATGCCTCTGGATCAGAGGCTCCCGCAGGACGATATAGGCTGGATGCTGCCTGAACGCACACTCAACTTGGTCCAGCTAGGCTCTGTGCACTGCCTTGGGGCAAAGCCGCCGACGGCCGAGGACCGATGCGTCGCGATGCAGACCTGTGCGACGCGCTCTCTAATCCCCGCCGCCTCGCCCGCGTTCGTCGCCTGTCGCAATCGTCCTCTCGCCACCGTTCGGCCGCTGCCGGACCCTCCGCCGCCCGGCCCGCCAGATCGCCATGGCCGGCGCCGCACCCCGAACTGTCACGCGGCAATGTGAGTCGATGCGGCGTTTTCCCCCGGAACGGATCGTCTGCCTGACCGAAGAGACGGTCGAAACCCTCTATCTGTTGGGCGAGGAGGATCGGATCGTCGGCGTCTCCGGCTATGCTGTGCGGCCCACGCGCGTGCGCAAGGAAAAACCGCGCGTTTCCGCCTTCACCTCGGCCGACATTCCGAAGATCCTGGCGCTTGCGCCGGATCTGGTCCTGACGTTTTCGGATCTGCAGGCCGATATCGCGGCGGAACTGATCCGTGCAGGCGTCACGGTCACGGCATACAATCAGCGCGATGTCGCGGGCATTCTGGCGATGATCCGTCATCTGGGCGCGACGGTGGGTCAGGGCGAACGGGCTGCGGCGCTTGCCGATCACTACGAACGGCGGCTGGAGACCGTCACCGCGGCGTCCAAGGGCAAACCCCACCCGCGCGTCTATTTCGAGGAATGGGACGATCCGATGATCTCCGGCATCGCCTGGGTCTCGGAGCTGATCGAGATCGCCGGTGGCCGCGACGTCTTTCCCGACCTGGCATCGGAGCCCGCGGCGGCCGGGCGGATCGTGACATCCGAACAGGTAATCGCGGCAGCTCCGGAGATCATCCTCGCCTCGTGGTGCGGCAAGAAGGTGCGGCCCGAGAAGATCGCCGCGCGCCCTGGATGGGACGGGATCCCGGCGGTACGCGCGGGCCGCCTCTACGAGATCAAGTCCCCCTTGATCCTGCAACCGGGCCCGGCTGCATTGACCGACGGGCTTGACGCGATAGTTGCCGCTCTCGCGCATCAGCCAAAAGGGGCCGCCTCATGACAGATGTCAGCCCGTGCGTGGGTCTGTGCAAGCTCGACGACGCGACGGGGTACTGCCTCGGCTGCGCCCGGACGGGCGACGAGATCGCGGGCTGGGGCAGCGTGCCCGGCGCTCACCGCGCGGCGGTGTGGGCCGCCCTGCCCGACCGGTTCGAGAACCTCGGCGTTACCTGCCGCCGGCTGCCATGGGACGCCGGGGACATCCGGTCCTTTCTGGTGGATAGGCTGCGCCGCGGGGCGGGCACATGGGTCGCGGGCGTGGTCGGCGCCGTCGCCGAGTTCACCCCAGTGGCGGGCGCCGACGTCGAGGTCGCGCTCAGCGGCGAGAGCGTTATCGCGCGGACGCAGGGCGCGGCGCTCCGCTTTGTCATCAACGACGATGTCCGCGCCCTGACCTTCGAGCGCAACGACGTCCCCCTCGCCCGATCGCGGATCGTCCTTGCCGTGAAGCGCGAGCGGGGGCGGCCGGACTGCGCGCCGGTGCTCACCGAGCTTGGGCCGGACAGGGGCGCGATCGCTCCCGAAAAGCAGGGGGAGCGGCTCTTCGATCTCGGCCTCGGCCGCAAGGAAGCGCGGTTTTGTGTCCGCGTGGGGCCAGGGCGAGCACAGGAGGCGTTGCGTCAGTCGCTTGGCGTTTCGTTTCCCGAGAGCCTGCCGGGGATCGGGCCGGCGTTGCTGGCGGAAAGCCCGTGGCGCGTGATCGAAACGGCGCTGGGCCGGATCGAAGTGGGGACACCGATCCCGCCGCCGGGGGGCGTCTCGCCCGCGGGGCCGCACACCCACCTTCTGCCAGACCATCTGGCGACGGGCCGCGCGCTGCCCGCAGGGTTCGATCTGCCCCGCGCGTATCTCCCCGGTGCGATGTTCTACCCCGCCACCTGAAGCGGAGTCGCGCAGGCGCGTCGCCGCCCCGCACCCGAAGGCCTGAACGGCGGGCGAGGCGATGTCAGCCAACGCGCTCCTCCAGCCCACGCAGCGGATGACGCCCTACCTGCACGCGGTGCCCAAGCGGCGCGGGTCCGTCTTGTCCACGCCCTCCGTGTCCGGCTTTCTTCCTGTGGGCGCCGGAAGAAGGGAGACGCCAACTCTCTTTTCGGGTGTACGATCTTGATCGACACCGGCGCCGCTCCAAGTGGGGCGACGGCGGGAAGCTCACGCGCGCCCCAGCGGCGAAGCGCCTTTCCTTCTGGCGACACGCACGCGCTGTGCAGCGCGATCTACACGCGCGGCTCCCGGCCCGCTCCCGGCCACGTCAGAAGCGCGACCCGGCTGAGCCCGTCGGGGCGCATCACCTTATAGTCTTTGCGCGTATGGGCGATCTCCAGCGCGTTCAGGACGTCAGAGAGCGCATCGGCCCGCTCCCGTTCGTACGCATGGCCGTTCTCTCTGAGGTGCAGCGGACCCGCGTGGGGCCGTCCGACCGACTGGACGATGGCGACGTGGCATCGCGCTGCGTCTGTCATCTTCTGAAGCGCTTCGGCGATCTCCGCCGTGCGGTAGAGGGCGTTCGCGCAGAGGACCACATCCGCCGTCAGCCCTTCCGGCGCCGTCAGCCAGTCGCTCGCGATGCAGTCGACGGGGATCTGCGCTTCCCAAGCGGCCTCAAAAGCCCGGCGCATCGCCGCGGATGGCTCAACACAGGTGATCGCCGAAAGGCCCGGTGCCAGACGGCGGGTGAAGGCACCTGTGCCGGACCCGATCTCGAGAAGCGTGCCGCCGGCCGGCACAAGGCCGCGCAGATCCAAGATGAGGTCTGTCGCAAACTCGGCCAGCGGGCTCCGCGCATCATAGCTTTGCGCAAAGTCCGCCCAGAAGGCCTCGTCCGCCTCCGCATTGCGCCACCTGGGGTTTGCGTCGACGGCCTCGACCCAGGCGGCGCGCCAGAAGGCCATCGGCCCCAACCGGATCCAGGGCGGGTCAGGCGACACGCGCGCGTCCGGCGTCGAAGGCTTCGGTCAGGCGCCTTGCCGCGTCGCTTTGCGGCGCATGGCGCAGCTGACCGCTCGGCGCCGTCTCGACGATCCTGCCATCCTCCATCACCGCGATGCGGTGGGAGAAGGCCGCCGCCAGATCCAGATCGTGGCTGATGAAGAGGCAGGCCAGATCGCGGGTGTCCTGCAGATCCCGGATCGCGCCCATCACCTGCGCCTGCGTCAGCACATCGAGCATCGAGGTTGGCTCGTCGAGGATCAGCACCTTCGGCTGGACAAGCAGCGCCCGGACAAGGGCCAGGCGCTGCAACTGTCCCCCGCTCACCTGCCGCGGAAAGCGCCGAAGGAGGTCTGGCGACAGATCGAGCGCCTCAAGGAGCGGCCGGACCACGGCCCGCGTCGCCCGCGGCCCGCCAAGGCGATGGATCGCGAAGGGTTCGGCGACCGACCGTTCGAGGCGCCAGCGCGGGTCGAACGCGGTTTCGGGATGCTGCGACAAGAGCTGGGCGTGACGGGAGAGCGGGCCCGCAGTGTCATGGGCAATGGTTCCGGTGTCTGGACGGAGAAGACCCAAAAGGATCCGCGCCAGCGTAGACTTTCCGCAGCCGCTCGGGCCCGTCAGGCCAAGGGTTTCGCCCTGGGCCAAGGTCAGGCTTGCATCGGCGACGGCCGTAACCGGGCGCGCAAAGAGCCCGCCGGATTTCATCCGGCGCCCCACCGCATCGGCGGTCAGGATCGGCGGCCCCCGTCGCGGCCCGGCGCTGCAGACCGGCATCCGCGACGGTTGCGCGGCAACCAGCGCGCGCGTGTAGGGATCGCCCGGGGCGCGCGCGAGCGCCCGGGCGCGGCCCTGCTCCACGATCCGGCCGTTCCGCAGCACGATAACCCGGTCGGCCAGCGCGAACGCCACGTCCAGGTCGTGGGTGACGATCAGCATCGACATGTCGTCCTGATGGCGGGCGGTGGCCAGCGTCTCCACAATCTGGGACCGGAGCCGCGCATCGAGGCCCTTGGTTGGTTCGTCGGCGATCAGCAGGTTCGGCCGCCCGGCGATGCCCAGGGCGGCCAGGGCGCGTTGCTTCATCCCGCCGGATAGCTCGAACGGATAGCGGCGGCGGCGAGAGTTCCGCGTCGGCAGACCCATCCGGGCCAGCAAGTCCGGGCCGTCGGACAGGGCCCGCCCGTGGCGGCGCAAGGTCTCGCGCATCTGCATCTCGACCGACAGAACCGGCGTCAGCGATGCGGCCGGGTTCTGCGGGATCAGCCCGATATCGGCCCCGCGCATCTGGCGCATCTCGGCCGGGCTGCATGCGCCAAGGTCGCGACCGTCGAGCTGGATTTGCCCCTCGACCGTGGCATTGGCGGGCAGAAGCCGCAGCGTCGCCATGGCGATCACGGACTTTCCGCTGCCCGATTGACCGACGAGCGCGACGATCTCGCCCGGTGCGACGTCCAGATCAACGCCATTCACGGCCGCGAGCGGGCCGGTGGGCGTTACGAACGTCACGCGCAGGTCGCGGATCGTCAGGTGGCTCACGGCAGAACCTCCCGGCCGTCCGGTTCCGCCAACCGGTCGCGCAACCCGTCGCCGATCAGGTTGACGCAGAGGGCCACGGTCAGGATGCAGAGCCCCGGCGCCAGCATCAGGATCGGTGCGCCACGGTAGTAAGCGCGGGCATCGTTGATCATGACGCCCCATTCCGCGTTGGGCGGCTGCAGGCCCAGCCCCAGAAAGCTGAGAGCTGCGATGGCGAGCACGATGCGCCCGAGGCGCAGGGTAAAGAGCACGAGGACCGGCCCCAGGAGGTTCGGCACGATATGCAGCGCCAGCACGCGGCCATGGCCCGCGCCAAGCGCGCGCAGGCCTTCGACCCAGGGTGCCTCGCGCAGACGCAGCGTTTCGGCACGCACCACCCGCGCAAAGTCCGCCCAGGAGGTGATGACGACGGCGATGAAGATAGAGAGCGCACCGGGCCCGAGGGTGCCCGCGATGGCCAGCATGAAGGAAAGGCCCGGCAAGCCCTGAAACAGCAGCACGAGCCCTTCGATCCCATCATCGACCAGCCCCCCGAAGTACCCCGCGAGCGCGCCGGTCAGGAGGCCCAGGGCAAGCGTCGCCAGCGTGGTGATCAGCGCCAGCAGAATGGTGCTGCGCCCGCCCCATATCAGACGCGACAGCAGGTCCCTGCCCAGGTGATCGGTGCCGAGCCAGTGCTCGAAGGAGGGCCCGCTCAACCGATCTGTCATGTCGATGGCGTCCGGCGCGTAAGGCGCGACTAGCGGCGCGGCGAGGCAGAGCGCCGCGATGGCTGCGAGAACAGTCACCGCGACCTTCACGCGACCCGGGCCCCCAAGCGCAATTGCGGGTTCACCACGAAGCACGCCACATCCGCGGCGAGGTTGAACACCACATAGACGGCGGCCGTGAACAGCACGTAGCCCTGGATCACGGGGTAGTCGCGGCGAAAGATCCCTTCCACCGCATATTGGCCGATGCCCGGAATGGCAAAGATCACCTCGACGATGACCGAACCGCCGAGGATCGCGCCAAAGTAGCCGCCGATCACGGTGATGAGCGGGGCCGCGGCCCCCTTGAGCGCATGGATCAGGACCACGCGTATCTCCGCCAGCCCGCGTGCCCGCGCGGCGGTGATATGCGCGCCCGCCAGAGCCTCGAGCATCACGGCGCGCGACAGGCGCATGAGAAGCGCCGCCATCCCGGTCGACAGCACCAGGGCTGGCAGGATCATGTGCCGCCAACTGCCGAGGCCCGAGGTCGGCAGCCACCTCAGCGTTTCGGCGAAGACCAGGATCAGCATCAGGGCGAGCCAGAAGCCCGGCACCGACAGGAGCGCGAGCGCGACCACGCGCCCGGCGCGGTCCCCGAAGCTTTGCGCCCAGTATCCCATCGCGAGCCCCGAGGGCAGACCGATCAGGATCGCCAGAACCAGAGCACTCGCCGCGAGCGCGAGCGTTGTCGGCAGCCGGCGCGCGAACTCCTCGCTGACGGAGCGGTCAGTGTAGATCGAGGTTCCGAAGTCGCCGGTCAGCACGTTGCCGAGCCAGGACACGTATTGCACCGGCAGGGGCCGATCCAGGCCAAGCTCCGTCCGCATGGCTGCGATCTCCGCCTGGGTCGGCGCATCGAACCCGCTTTGCATCAACGCACCCGCTGCGGGATCCCCCGGCGCGACGACGCCGAGGGTGAAGGCAATCAAGGTGGCCCCGAACAGGACCGGGGCCGCCAGAAGCAAACGCCGAAGGACGTAAGCGGCCAAGGCTCAGTCCGCCCAGGCGGCGGTGTTGAGCGTGCCTCCGTAGATCGTCTGCCGGTAGCCCACGACATCGACGTGATGGACGATCACGGTGGTGTCGTTCATCAGCGGAATGGTCGGCAGCTCCGTCGCCGCCAGTCGCTGAATGTCGGCGTAGATCCCGGCCCGGAGGTCCAGGTCCCGCTCGGCCAAAGCGGCCTCTAGCAGCGCGGTCATATCTGGGTTCTCATACCCGATGGCATTACGGACACTCATGGCGCCGTCGCGGGTGAAGTAGTCGCGAAAGACGGTGATCGGGTCGGCATTCGGCAGGCCCAGCGTGCTGAGGCTGAGATCGTAGTCGCCGGACTGGCGTACCTCGTTGAACGCGGCGCGATCCAGAAGCTGGATCGTGACATCGAGGCCGATGGGCTGCAGCATGAACTGGATCAGCTCCGCCTGCGCCCGATAGGGATAGCGCGCGACCCCCCAGCTCGGGATGATCAGGCGGATGTCCATCCGCTCGGCGCCGAGCACCTCGGCCGCGAGATCTGCCGCCGCTTCGGGGTCGTGAACCAGCGGGACATCGATGTGGAAGGGGTTGTTAACGTTCAGGAAGTTGGCCGTGGGCGTCGTGAAACCGCGATAGAGCTGCACGATCGCTTCCCGGTCGATGGCCATGCTGATGGCCTGCCGCAGCCGCATATCCGACAACGGGCCGTCGCCGCCACTGACATGGAGGAAGTGAGAGATCGAGGAGGGGTGCGCGTTCAGCTCGAACCGGTCGTCCTCGGCGAGGCTCGCGGCCTGCTCGGGGGGCATCGCGCCGAGGTCCATCACGCCCACGATCTCTTCGGCCCGGAGGGCCGCGGCGCGCGTATCGGCATCGGGGATCGTGCGGACCACCACGCGCTCGGTGCCCGCGGGCGTGCCCCAGTACTCCTCGAACCGCTCCAACACCAGCTCCTGATCGGGCGTATGGCTCACCAGGCGGAAGGGGCCCGTGCCGATAACCAGATCGTTGAAGTTGCCGTCGGCGTCGAAATTGTCCGGGTGAAAAACCGCCGAAGAGAAGTTGACCATCTGGTGCGGAAGCGTCGGGCGGGGACTGTCGAACTCCATGGTGAAGGTCAGCGCATCCTGCGCCTCTATCGCGACAAGGCCGGGATAGGCGCGGTCGATATGCATGCTGTAGAAGGGCGAGCGCTTCGGGCTGACTTGGATGATCCGCTCGAACGTCCCCACGACATGTTCGGCGGTCAACGCGTCGCCGTTGTGCCAGGTCACACCGTCCCGCAGGGTGAACGTCCAGCGCGTGGCATCCTCGGACATCTCCCACCCGCTCAGAAGTTGCGGCACCGGCCCGCCATCAGGGCCGAACTGGACGAGCGGCTCCCACACATAGAGGATCGAAGACACGTAGTAGGCATCTTCGGCCCCTGGTGCCAAGTCGCGCGGCGCCGCCATGACCATCTCGCGGGTCTGCGCGTTGGCATCTGGCGCGATGGGTGCGGCCAAGGCCACGAGCGCGGCCAGGGCGGCGGCGGTCAGGCGGTGGGGTAGTATTGTGTTGAACATCGGCATCCTCATGGGTTGTGCGACGCGGAGGCATCGCAAGAGAGATGAGGACGACCGTCATGCCGCTGGACGCAGATGTTGTTTGTCGTTCGGTGCCCAATCGCACCCAACCAAATATAGCCACACCGCTTCCCCTCGACGGCTTCCGGTCGATCCACGAAACGGCAGGTCTCCTGACTTGTGACTCAAGCGCCGCGTTCGCTCCTTCCCGACCCGTCGGGTCAGTGGTTCTGGCGAGACGGCTTGTCACCTACAGTTGCGAGGGCAGTTTCGGACTTGGGGAGGGCCCCGCACCGAATTCCCTATTAGGCCCGGATGGGCACCGTTTCGCCGACAGGCTAGCGCGGAAGTCCGACCTTGGATAGGGCCGTTCGGGGCGCCGTCGGTGCAATCGCGCCAGCCTTAGCCAACGGACGGCGTGACAGATAAGGGCCTTTGGCCAGGTGGCGTTAAGCGGCGTTCCGGGCACGTGCGGCCATACGGCGCAAGCGCCTCGCAAATCTTTCATCGGCTTGAGGCGGCAATCGGTTGCTCGCCCATTTGATTTCGATTTCCAAGCGCATCCAGTGGATGGCTCTCTGGTGATGGGCGGGTGCGCTCCGGTGCAAACGCAAGAATGCCGGTGAACAAATGCCGCGTCGGTCTGCAGCCCGCCCATGACGGTGCCGGGCCACTTCAGCCACCGAAATTGGAAGAGCGTCAGATTTCGTATCCTGAAAGCGCGTGTCGCCAAGGCGGACGAGGCTATCAGGGACAATGGCGCCGCCCGGGTTTGGCCGGAGGGGCGCCCGAACGCCAGCGCCACGGGCACCACCCGCCAAGGCAGGCTTGCCCCGAGGCGCGAAAAAGGGGGCCGGACCTGCGCCCGCCCCCCGCATGGACCGAAGGGTCACCCGTGTTCGCCTACCCGTCGATGATCGCGTTCAGGGTGGCGGACGGGCGCATCACGGCTGCGGCTTTGGCGTCGTCGGTGCGATAGTAGCCGCCCAGATCCACAGGCGCGCCCCGCCCGGCATGCAACTCCGCAATAATCGTATCGGCCTGGCTGGACAGCGCCTCGGCGACAGGCGCGAAGGCGGAAGCCAGTTCGGGATCTTCGGACTGGGCCGCGAGCGCCTCCGCCCAATAGAGAGCGAACCAGAAATGGCTGTCGCGGTTGTCCGGCTGGCCGACCTTCCGGCCGGGGGACTTGTTCTCGGCCAGCAGCTTCTCGGTGGCCTTGTCTGCGGTGTTTCCCAGAACACGGGCTCGCGCGCCGCGGGTCTCGCCCAGAAAGCGCAGGCTTTCGCCCAGGGCACAGAACTCGCCCAGCGAGTCCCAGCGCAGGTGGTTCTGTTCCTGCAATTGCTGCACGTGCTTCGGCGCCGAGCCACCGGCGCCGGTCTCGAACAGGCCGCCGCCATTCATCAGCTTCACGACCGACAGCATCTTCGCCGAGGTTCCAAGCTCCAGGATCGGGTACAGATCGGTCAGGTAATCGCGCAGCACGTTGCCCGTCGCGGCGACGGATGTCTCGCCGCGGCGGATCGCCTCGAACGTGGCGCGGGTGGCGGGCGCGGGGGCCATGATCTGGAACTTGTCGGCGACGCCCGCGGCCGCGAGCATCGGCGTGACATAGGCGATCAGTTCCCGGTCATGCGGGCGCGTCTCGTCGAGCCAGAAGATCGCGCCGCAATCCTCCGCCTTCTGACGTTCCATCGCCAGGTTCACCCAGTTCTCAATCGGCGCCTTCTTCACCGAGGCCATTCGCCAGATGTCGCCCGCCTCGACGCTGTGTTCGTGCAGGACATCGCCGTTGCCGGCAATCACCCGCACCGTGCCATCGGCCGGTATCTCGAACGTTGTCGGGTGGGAGCCGTACTCCTCGGCCTTTTGCGCCATCAGCCCGACATTCTGCATCGTTCCGGCCGTGGCCGGGTCGAGCGCGCCCGTCTCTTTGAAGTAGGCCACCGATTCCGCATAGACGCCCGCATAGGAGCTGTCGGGGATCACGCAATTGCTGTCGGCTTCTTGGCCATCGGGCCCCCAGCCCTTGCCGCCGGCCCGCAGGAGCGCGGGCATAGAGGCGTCGATGATCACGTCGGAGGGCACGTGCAGATTGGTGATGCCCTTGTCCGAGTTCACCATGTAGAGCGGCGGCTGCGCGGCGAGGGTGGCGTCGATCTCTGCCCGGATATCGGCGGCATTGGGCAGATCCGCGATTTTTTCGAGCACCACGCCGAGCCCGGCATTGGGGTCGGCCCCCGCTTCCGCCAGCGCATCGCCGTACTTGTCGAAAACCGGGGCGAGATAGGTCCGCACGGCATGGCCGAACAGGATCGGATCCGACACCTTCATCATCGTGGCCTTGAGGTGGAGCGAGAAGAGCGTGCCGTCGGCGCGGGTGACCTCGATCTGCTCGGCCAGAAACGCATCGAGCGCTTTGGCGGACATGAAGGTGGCATCGACGATCGTGCCCGCCGGCATGGCGATCCCGTCCTTCAGCACGGTCGTTTCGCCGCCGCTGCCGAACTCGATCCGCAGCGGCCCAGACGCCTGTGCCTCCGTCAGGGTGACCGAGGTCTCATTGCTGCGGAAATCGCCCGCCCCCATGGTCGACACCCGCGTCTTGCTGTCGGCGGACCAGGCGCCCATGGAATGCGGGTTCGCCCGGGCGAAGGCCTTGACGGCCGCGGGCGCGCGGCGGTCCGAGTTGCCTTCCCGCAGAACCGGGTTCACCGCCGAGCCCTTCACCGCGTCGTAGCGCGCGCGTGCCTCCTTCTCGGCATCGCTGGCGGGGTTTTCGGGGTAGTCCGGCAGATCGTAGCCCTGCCCCTGCAACTCCTGGATCGCCGCCACCAGTTGCGGGACCGAGGCAGAAATGTTCGGCAGTTTGATCACGTTGGCCTCGGGCGTCGTGACGAGGCCGCCCAGTTCGGCCAGCGCGTCGGATTGCGCCTGGGCCGGGGTCAGCCGCTCCGGAAAGGCCGCGATGATCCGCCCGGCCAGCGAGATGTCCCGGGTGCCGACGCTGAGCCCGGCCATGCCGAGAAACTTTTCGATGATCGGCAACAGCGAGGCGGAGGCAAGCTGCGGTGCCTCATCCACCTTGGTGTAGATGATGTCGGGGGTGGATTGGTCGGTCTTCGGTTTTTCGGACATTTCTTTCTCGGACATGGGGTTATCGAGCATCGGAGCGCGGCCTTGTTGGGTTGCGCGCGCATCTTACAGCAGCCGAACGGGAAGCGCCCTGCGGCGCAATGTGGGCGCAGCTCGCGGCGCGGCGTGCGCGGGTGGACCCCGGGTGCGCGGGCCCCATGGCAGCGATTCCGGGGCCGAGGCAACTGAAGGTTAATGCTTGTGTCCTACTGCAGCGGCGTCAGAATTCAGGAGACGACCCATGACGACCCCATCGAAGGGAGCCAGCGCATCACCCACGGCGCCCCGGCCACTGGCCGAAGCCGCCGCCTCGCTGATCCAACACGATTTGCTGCTTGCCTTCGATTCCGAGACCGGCGCCTTCCTGGAAGCGAGCGACACGGCAATGGCCCTGCTCGGGCTCGAAGGGGCGGCGGCCGACACCGGGCGGAGCTTCGCCGAAATCCTCGCACCGGAAGGCGAAGATGGCGCGGATCTGTGGTGGGAGGTCAGTTCCGGGACCCGCAAGGCCTGGACGGGCAAGCTCCTGCCGGCGGACGGAAGCAGCAGGCCAGTATCGGTGCTCGCCACGCAGGACGACGCCGAGGGCGCGGCACGCCGCATCGTTGTCGCCGCCCGGGAGCTTCCGCCGCCCCCTGCCCCGCAAGAGACCATCTGGAACACGATCGAGCCGGCGCTGGCCGTGATCGAGTACGACAGCGACGGCAACATCGTCGCGGCGAACGAAAGGGCGATCCTGGCGCTGGAGTATTTCGGCGAAGACTTGGTCGGCAAGCACCATGACGCGCTCTGGCCCAATCACGTAACGATGACCCCCGAATATGCGGAGTTCTGGGAGAAGCTGCGCCAGGGGCGCACCATCGAAGGCCAGCACGAGCACGTTACCGCCATGGGCGGCACGGCCTGGATGCAGTCCACCTTCGTGCCCAAGCGGTCCGCCGAAGGGCATGTCACGGGCGCCGTCCAATGCCTGATGGACGTCTCCGACTTCGTTCACAAAACCGCATCACAGGGAGAGATCGCGCGGGCCCTGGAGGCGGCGCTCGGCCTTGCTGTCTATGATGCAGAAGGGCACCTGACCCGCGCGAACGAAGCCTACCGCGAACTCTACGGCATCGACGAGGCGAACGCCGTCGGCATGAAGCACGACCGGATGGTGGAGCCGGCCTTCGCCCGCGGCCAGGCCTATACGCAGGCCTGGGCCAAGGCCGCGGAGGGCGAGGCCCAGCGGCTGGAGGTCAAGCACACAAATCTCGAGGGCCGCGAACGCTGGATGGAGGCCATCATCGCGCCGGTCTTGAACGCCAGCGAAGAGGTTGAAAGATATGTGCATGTCGGGCGCGACATCACCGACGCCCGGATCGCGCTGACCGATCTGCAGGATCTCACCGCGGCCTTCGAACGGTGCAGACCGCTCGTCGAGTTCGATCTCGCCGGCGCCCTGATCTCATCGAACCGGCCATTTCGGGATATCTTCGGGGTCGAACAGGAGGAGATCGGCGGCACGCTCCACGCCGATTGGTGCGACGAGACGTTCGGACAATCCCGCCGCCACGAGGAGTTCTGGGACAAGCTCGTCTCCGGCGAAAGCATCATCGGCACGTTCCGCCGCATTGCACCGAATGGGCGGGAAGCGTGGCTGCACGTCACCTACGTGCCCGTCGCGAACCCCGACGGCCGGATCACCCGCATCGCCGCCTCCGCCATCGACGTCACGCGCGACCGGCAGAAAGCGAACGCCGATGCCGGCCGCATCTCGGCGATCGAGGAACGTTACGCGGTTGCCGAGTACGCCATGGACGGCACCATCGAGCGGGCAAACGCACCC
>JBCDGG010000120.1:0-17274 GCA_038757905.1 Pseudomonadota bacterium
CGCTTCATGCGCGTTGATTGTGCCGCCCGCGCCGCTGCCGGACGTCTTCAGCGCCCGCAGGATGCCGACGAGGTTGTCGTCGCGCTGCCGCTCCAACTCGCGGATCGACAGGTGGCCCGATTGCGCGTCCGATTGGCCAGCGATCAAATCGACCAATGCATCAGTGAACTCCGGCACATCCGTCAGCTTCGTCCATGGCCATTCCAGCGCGGGGCCGAACTGCGCCAGGAAGTGCCGCATGCCAGCCTCGCCTCCGGCGATCCTGTAGGTCTCAAACAGCCCCATCTGGGCCCATCGCAGGCCGAAACCCATCCGGATCGCCTCGTCGATGTCCTCTGTCGTGGCCATGCCATCCTTCACCAGCCAAAGGCTCTCGCGCCAGACGGCTTCGAGCAGGCGATCGGCGATGTGCGCGTCGATCTCCTTGCGGAGGGTCAGGGGAAACATGCCAATGCTGCGAAGGAGGCCGGCGGCGCGCGCGCATTGATCGGCGTCACCCACCAGTTCTACCAGCGGAAGAAGGTAAACCGGGTTGAAGGGATGCGCCACAATCGCACGCGCGCCCAGGGCCGTCAGTTCGGACGGTTTAAAGCCCGAAGTGGACGATCCGATGACCGCGTCGGGCGCGGCCAGGCGCGAGATCTCGGCAAGGACCTTGTGCTTGAGGTCGAGCCGTTCGGGGGCACTCTCCTGCACCCAGGACGCACCGGCCAGAGCGTCCGACAGCTCACCGTGAAAGCTCAGGCGCCCCTCGGACGGCAGCGCCGTGTCGTAGAGCGACGGCAGGGAACGGCGGGCATTGCCGAGCACCGCGTTGATCTTGCGCTCTGCCTCGGGGTCCGGGTCGAACACCGCAACGTCCCAGCCGTTCAGCAGGAACCGTGCGGCCCAGCCACCGCCGATCACGCCGCCCCCGACGATGGCCGCTCTCCCCGCAGTGCTCATGTCGCCACCGGCGCGCGCTTTGCAAGGCCCAGCGTCTCGCGAACCTCCCGCGGCCCCATGACCCTGGCGCCCATGTTCTCGACCACGGCGACGGCACGCTCCACGAGTTGGGCATTGGTGGCAAGAACACCCTTCTCGAGGAACAGGTTGTCTTCGAGCCCGACACGGACATTGCCGCCCGCCAGGACAGCGGCAGCGGCATAGGGCATCTGATCGCGCCCCAGCGAGAAGGCCGACCATGTCCAATCCTCGGGCACGTTGTTGACCATGGCCATCAGCGTGTTGAGGTCATTCGGGGCGCCCCAGGGCACGCCCATGCAGAGCTGCACCAGAGCCTTCGGCGCCAATGTCCCTTCCTCGACCAGTTGTTTGGCGAACCAGAGGTGGCCGGTGTCGAAGGCTTCGATCTCGGGCTTGACGCCCAGCTCGGTCATCCTTGCGCCCATCGCGCGCAGCATGCCGGGCGTGTTGGTCATCACATAGTCGGCCTCGGCGAAGTTCATCGTGCCGCAATCGAGGGTGCAGATTTCGGGCAGGCACGCGGCGATATGGGCCGTGCGCTCGGCAGCTCCGATCATATCGGTTGCGGCGGCATTCAGCGGCAAGGGTGCGTCGGTCGGGCCGAACACCATGTCGCCGCCCATGCCAGCGGTCAGGTTCAGCACCACGTCCAACTCCGCCGCGCGGATGCGCTCGGTCACGTCCCGGTAGAGATCGAGGCGGCGCGACGGCGCCCCGGTATCGGGGTCGCGCACGTGGCAATGAACCACGGCCGCCCCTGCCTTGGCCGCGTCGATCGCGGACGTGGCGATCTCTTCCGGGCTGCGCGGGACATGCGGGGACCGGTCCTGCGTCGCGCCGGAGCCGGTGACGGCACAGGTGATGAAGACGTTGCGGTTCATCGACAGCGGCACGGGCTATCTCCCTTTCCAGACGGGGTCGCGTTTCTCTGCGAAGGCGCGAGCACCTTCCAGTTGGTCCTCAGAACGGTAAAGCCTCTCCACCGTTGCGAACTGGCTCTTGGTGATCCGGTTCATGGCGTCGTGGAACTTCATGTCCTCGGCCTCGCGCACGATCTCCTTGATGGCCGCATGGACAAGCGGGGGGCCGGAGGCCAGCCGCGCGGCCAGCGCGCGGGCCTCGTCCATCAAAGCGGCGGCGGAATAGATGTGGTTGATCAGGCCCCAGCGCGCGGCTTCCTCGGCGTCGATCCAGCGGCCGGTCAGCAGCATCTCCATCGCGATATGATAGGGGATGCGCTTGGGCAGTTTCACGCTGGCGGCATCGGCCACTGTTCCGGAGCGGATTTCCGGCAGCGCGAAGGTGGAGTGATCGGCCGACAGGATGATGTCGGCCGACAGCGCCAGTTCCAGCCCGCCGCCGCAGCAGATGCCGTTGACGGCCGCGATGACCGGCTTGTTCAGCCCGCGCAGTTCCTGCAGCCCGCCAAAGCCACCCTTGCCATAGTCGCCATCCACCGCATCGCCATCGGCGGCTGCTTTCAAGTCCCAGCCAGGGCAGAAGAACTTCTCGCCCGCGCCGGTAAGGATGGCGACGCGCAGGTCGGGGTCGTCTCGAAACTCGGTGAACACGTCGCCCATGATCCGACTGGTGGCGAGGTCGATGGCGTTGGCCTTGGGCCGGTCGAGCGTCACCTCCAGGATGTGGCCCCGGCGTTGTGTCTTTACTGGGGTCTCGGTCATCTCACTCTCCGATCCGTATGAGGGCGTCTGCGGCGATAGCCCCGTCAGGGCAGCACAGCAGCGGGTTGATCTCGATCTCTTGCGGCAGGACGGCCGAGGCGTAGGCCTGCACCGACATCACGGTGTCGAGGACCGCGTCGACATCCGCCGCAGGCAGGCCCCGGTATCCGGCAAGGAGACGCGCGAGCCTAAGCCCGCCCAGAGCGGCGCGCACATCCTCACGCCCCGCCGGAACTAGCAGCGAGGCGCGATCCTCCAGCAGTTCGGTAAGTGTGCCACCCGCGGCGAGCGTCAGCACGTATCCGTGGGCCGGGTCCGCGACCACGCCGACCAGCAGCTCGGCCACCGCGCCGGTGATCATCTCCTCGATCAGGAACCGCTGGGTCGGCATGCCCCGGGCCGCAGCCGCCACCGCCTCGGCGCAGCCGAGGTTCAGTGCAACGGCGCCCGCCTCGGTCTTGTGCGCGATGCCTTCGCCCTTGAGCGCTACCGGGAAGCCCAAGCGCATCGCGGCCTCGGCGACGGTCTCGGCGCTGTCTGCGCAGGCGGAGCGGGGCACGCGCACCCCCGCATCCGCCAAAGCAAGCTTCGCCTCGGCCTCGGTCAGGGTTCGGCCTGCGCCCGGGGCGGGCGGCACCAGCAAGGGCGCTGCAGCGCCGTGCTCTCGACCAATGGATGCTGCGATCTCCATGGCGTCCACGGCCTCCTCGAAACCCGCGAAGGGGACGATGCCCATCCCGATCAGACGGACTGCGATGTCCTCCGGCAGGGTCTCCTTCAACGAGCTCAGAATGGCCATGGGCCGGCCCGTCGCCGCCTTGGCGCGGGCTACGGCGGCAATCACCGGCTCCCACGCCGCGGCATCGCATCGGTCCGCCCGCGGAAACTCCAGCACCACGCAGCCCATCGCCAGATCGCCTTGCATCATGGCCGTGAACGTGCGCGCGAGCGCGGTCTCATCGCCCCAGATAAAGGTGTGATAGTCCAGCGGATTGGCCAGCGCGACCCGGGGGCCGAGCGCCTTGAGCAGGTCGTGTTTCTGTCTCGGCTCCAGCGCCGGAAACGCCAGCGCATGGCCATGGGCCGTGTCCGCCACGAGGCTGGCTTCGCCCCCGGAACACGACATCGAGGCGATCCGGTTCGAGCGCAGCGGCCCGGCCACATGCAGCAGCTTCAGGGTTTCCAAGAGGACCGGAAGGGACGATGCCTGGCCAATTCCCAGTCGCTCGAACAGTGCCCGGGCCCCCGCGTCGCTTCCTGCCAGAGACGCCGTGTGCGAGACGGCGGCGGCGCGGGCCTGATCGGATGCACCAACCTTCAGCGCCACGACGGGCTTGCCCAGGGCGCGGGCCTCGCCCGCCATGGCCTCGAAGGCGCGCAGATCGTCGAGCCCTTCGACATGCAGCCCCAGCGCTGTCACTCGCCGATCCTGCAGCAGAGCGTGCGAGATCTCCGATATCCCGGTCTGCGCCTGGTTGCCGGCGGTGACCATGTAGGCAATGGGCAGGCCACGGTCCTGCATGGTCAGGTTGATCGCGATGTTGGAGGATTGGGTGACGATGGCCACCCCGCGCTCTACCCGCACACCGCCATGCTGGTCCGGCCAGAGCGCGGCGCCATCGAGGTAGTTCAGAAAGCCGTAGCAGTTCGGCCCAAGGATCGTCATCCCGCCCGCCGCGGCGAGCAATGCCTCCTGCTTCGTCGCGCCATCCGCGGTTTCGGCCTGCGCTTCGCGGAAACCGGAGGCGAAGCAGACGGCCCCGCCCGCCCCCTGCCGGGACAGGGCGCGCACCGCCTCGACGGTGTGATCCCGATTGATGCCGATAAAGGCGGCGTCGGGCGGGCAGGGCAGGTGCTCGATGTCTTGGAAGGCAGGGACGCCGCCCACCTCGTCCCGCTTGGGATGCACGGGCCAGATCTCGCCCGTGAACCCGATCTCTCGGCACTGCGCGATGACGTTGGCGCACCATGTCCCGCCGCCGATGACGGCGATTGACCGTGGGCGCAGAAGGCGATCGATGCCGGATCTGGCAGACGCCGGCATCACGCCCCCAAGGGTCGCAAAAGGTCTCGGCTGATAATGTGGCGCTGGATCTCGGAGGTACCGTCCCAGATGCGTTCGACCCGCGCGTCGCGCCAGAACCGTTCGATGGGGAAATCGTCCATCAGCCCCATGCCGCCGAAGATCTGCAACGACGTGTCCGTCACCCGCGCCAGCATCTCCGAGGCGTAGAGCTTTGCGCTCGCGATCTCGCGGTTGGATGGCAGTCGCTGGTCCAGCCGCCATGCGGCCGACAGGGTCAGCCAGTCCGCCGCGTCAATCTCGGTGATCATGTCGGCGATCTGGAAGGACACGCCCTGGAACTTGCCGATCGGCTGCCCGAACTGCTTGCGCTCGGCGGCGTAACTCAGCGCCAGCTCGAAACAGCGGCGCGCCCGGCCCACGCAGAAGGCCGCCACAGTGAGGCGTGTGGCATAGAGCCACTCATTCATCACCTCAAAGCCGCCATCGACCGCGCCCAGAACCTGGGCGTCGAGCAAGCGGCAATTGTCGAAGTAGAGAATATAGTTTCTGTAGCCCTTGTGGCTGACTGAGGTGTACCCGTCCCTCACCTCGAAACCTGGCGTGTCGCGATCCACAAGGAACGTTGTGATCCGCTTCTTCGGGCCCTTCGCCGTCTCGTCCACGCCTGTCGCGATGAAGACGATGAAGAAATCCGCGTGCTCGGCGCCCGAGATGAAGTGCTTGGATCCGTTGACCACCCAGTCGCCGCCATCGCGGACGGCTGAGCACGTCATGCCCCGAACGTCGGAGCCCGCATCCGGCTCGGTCATGGCGAGCGCATCCATCTTCTCGCCGCGGACCGCAGGCAGCAGGTAGCGCGCCCGCTGCTCAGCGTTGCAAGCCATCAGGATGTTCTGTGGCCGGCCGAAGAAATGGGTCAGCGCCATGGATCCGCGCCCCAGCTCCCGCTCGACGAGCGTGAAATCCAGATGGCTCAGCCCGGCCCCGCCGACCTCCTGGGGGAAGTTGCAAGCATAGAACCCAAGGTCGATGCACTTGCGTTTGATCTCGTCGCCCAGCTCCCGGGGCACCTGCCCGGTGCGCTCGACCTCGGCCTCGTGCGGATAGATCTCGCTTTCAACGAAGCTCCGCACGGTGGAAACGATCATCTCCTGCTCTTGGCTCAGCCCGAACTGCATGGTGTCTCTCCGCGGATCGATCACCCCTCGCTTAGCGGGCTTGACGCGATCCATGATGCAGAATTAGACAGAAAACATGCGAAGTTGGGAGTTGAGAGCCACTGCGACACAGGACGTTGCGGTCTTGCTGTTCCCTCGGTTCTCGAACCATTGCCTCGCGAATGCGGTGGAGCCGTTGCGCGCGGCTAATGAGTTTCTGATGCGCGAGGCTTACCGCTGGGAGTTTGTCACGCTGGACGGCAGCGCGGTGGAGTCCTCCAGCGGGCTGCCTGTCCTTCCGAACTGCCGGCTGCGGGACCATCCGGGCGGTACCTATCTCTTCGTCGCGTCGAGCTACGATGTCCGGAGCTTTGCGAGCCAAGCCACGTCGCGCGCCCTGAGGGCGGCAGCTCGCCGTTTTCAGACCGTTGTCGGGATGGACACCGGCGCATGGCTCATGGCGGATGCGGGCCTTCTGGCCGGCGCCCGCGCGACGATCCACTGGGACGAGCTGACCGCCTTTTCCGAGGCGTTCAGCGATCTCGAGGCCGTGGCGGAGCGATATGTGATCGAGGACAACCGGATCACCTGCGGCGGTGCCATGACATCGTTCGACCTCGTGCTCGATCTCATCGGCCGTACCCATGGCGAGGTGTTGAGGTTGGAAGTGGCCGCCCTGTTTCTGCACCAGACGACCGAGGCCCCCCAGGACCGCATCTACCGGCACCGCGTGTCACCGCTCGTGGAACGCTGCCTCGCCCTTATGTCCGCAACGCTGGAGACACCGCTGAAGATCGGAGAGCTGGCCGCGCGCGTCGAGACGACACAGCGGACCCTTGCCCGGGCGTTCCAGACTGAACTCGGAGCGCCGCCGATGACCGTCTACAAACGCCTGAGACTGGCCGCCGCCCGGCGCTACGCGCAGCAATCCGGCTACTCGATCATGGAGATCGCATTGCGATGCGGATACCGGAACGCCGCGGCGATGACGCGCGCCTTTGTCGAGCAGTATGGAAAGCCGCCCAGCGCCTTCCGTGTGGATATCTGATTGCCCTAGCGAGCCACGAACCTGTCTCGCTCAGTGAGTCTAGCACGCCGCCATCCGCTCTCGCGCGACAGCTGCCGTGGGTTTTCACGCGCGTCGCCAACAGACCAGACGCCCACGTTGGCCGGTCCGTCAGGCGTTCTGCGCTGGTGGACTGCGTCGTTTGTGGCCGGAGTTGCCGTGCGCCGCGACACGCCGCATCGCCGTCAGGACCGCGATGGCTGCGGGCTGATGAGCAACAGCGCACCGAAGAGGCACATCGTAGCTCCCGAAACCCGCTGGAGCGTCGGGAGTCTGCCCGCAGCGAAGGTGGATGCCAGCCGTCCGAAGACAGCGTAGGCGAGTATTGCAATGGCCTCCATGGCTAGAAACGCCGCTCCGAGCAGCGCAAAGCTCTGCCAATATGCTTCGATCGAAATGAACTGCGGAAAGAAGGCTGCGAAGATCAGAATGGCCTTTGGATTGCTGACAGCGACAAGCGCTTCGGCCTTGAACGCGCGCCGCAGGGAGGTTGTCCCGCCCGCCCTGTCATCGAGTTTCAGGGTTCTTGCGCTGCGCCACAAGGTAAGCCCAAGCCAAACAAGATACGCGGCGCCGAAGATCTTGGCGACGTTGAACACGAAGGCGGAAGTCGTCAGGACAAGGCCCAGACCGAGCGCGCTCAGAGCGATCATGGGAACGAACACGATCAGTCTCCCGATGGCGGCCTTCTGCGCGAAGACAACGCCCGACCTCGCGCCATTGGTCATCGCCAGAAGGTTGTTCGGCCCAAAGGCGAGGTTCAGCGCGAAGCACGCGGGAACGAAGATCATCCAGTCAATCATCTCGGCCAACTCATGTGCACTGGGTCAGGTTCGGGGAGACGTCTAGGACATTCGCGACCCTGCTGAAAGAACCCAGCCTCGGCGCAATCCCGGCACCCCGCAACCAGGCAAACGCTCGCGCGGTTGTCGGTGCTGTTAGGCCAGACGAAGGCGTCAGAGGGTCAGGCGCATCATCGGTTTGTGCGGCGCTTTGGCCTGCACGGTTTCAAAGCCCAGGCGGCGAAAGGTGGAGGCAATACCGGTATACACCGTGGCCGGGTGCTTGGTTTCGTCGGTGTCGGTTGGATAGACCTCGAGCGCAGTGGCGCCGTAGCCGCGGGCGAACTCGGCGGCTGCGCGGGTCAGTAGCGCTGTGAGGCCGCGCCGCCGCCACTTCGTCTTGACCACGAAACAGGAGAGCGACCAAACCCCCTCGGTCTCGAGGTCGGTCTTGAACCATCGCGAGTTCGCCAGGCCCGGATGGCGCGCGCGGGACATCACGCGGGCCCAGGCGACCGGCGTGCCGGCCGCGTAGGCGATGAGGCCGGGGGGCGGGTCCTGCTCTGCGATGGCGCGGAAGCGGTCCTTGTTCACGGCTTTCGAGCCACCCTTTTGGCCTTCCCCCCAATCGGCGCTGCGCCGCACCAGCCAGTACATGCACCAGCAGCCGCTCAGGCCGCTCTTGCCCAGCACCGCTTCGAAGTCGTCCCAGCTTTGCGCGGTGAGGGGGTGAATGTCGTATCCGTCGAGTTTCATGGCATGCCTTCGTCAGAGTAATCGCGCGCCCGGTCCTTCTTTGGCCAGATGATCGTCCTTGTTCACGAGTGGGCAGCGTTCCACGCTGAGGCAACCGCATCCGATGCACATCGCCATCTTGTCGCGCAGGGCCGTGAGAAGCGCGATCCGACGGGTCAGGTCGGCGTGCCATATCTCCGAGATGCGCGCCCAGTCCTGCGTATCGGGCATCGCGTCCCGGGGCAGATGCGACAGGGCATTGGCGATCTCGGACAAGGGCACACCGACGCTCTGCGCGACCTTGATCACAGCCACCCGCCGCAAGACCTCGCGCCGGAACATGCGGTGATTTGCATCGTTTCGCTCCGACGAGATCATGCCCTTGCGCTCATAGAAATGTAGCGTCGAGATGGGCACGCCGCTTCGGCGGGCCACTTCTCCCACTGACAGATAGTCTGCGTTCATCCTCAGGGCGCCCCCAAGCCATACTGCGCGTCCAGCCTTTTGTGGTCGTCCGCCTCTACCGGCCGGGTTGTCAGGCTTTGGGCGAAACGCAAGACATAGCCGTCGGGGTCCGAGACCATGAACTGGCGCCGCGTATCCATGACGTCGGTCTTCCAGATCTCCGCGTCGTAGATCTCGAGCAGCGGCTTTATCCCGTGCGACAGGATCGCCCGGTACAATCCGTCGACGTCCGGAACCATGAACTGGAAGTTGATCCCACGCCCAAACGGATGATCCAAGTCCGCCGCATGCCAGGGCGCCCAGGTGCCATCCAAGTGCCAATGCGCAAGCATGATCTGCGCGCCGTGGAGGGTCAGGTAGGCATGCGGGTCGCCGCCCCGTCGCTGCGCGACCTCGAAGCCAAGATACGTCGAGTAGAACTGCATGGAGACGTCGAAGTTGGAGCACCATACCTCCGGAACCAGCGTATTGATCTCGAATGTCATCCAGCCCTCCAAGCTACCCCGCGCCATCGTCCTAGCGCCTCAACCAATGTTGAGGTCAAGGGGAAACTGGTGCAGAGATAGACGCTGCGCGTTCATGCGATTGTCGGCATGGGCGAAGTGGCATCCTGCGACAGGTCTCGCTTCGGATGACACGCAGGGCCGCTCTCGCTCCGGCGGTGCAACGCTGGGAGAGAGTTCAGAATGGGCTGGCAGGGGGCTGCGGCCGCTTGGATACCTGAGGCAGGGCGTCCGCCGGTGGCAGCGCCGGGGCATCCAACACAGTCTTTCGTACCTGCGGAGCCGGTCTTTCGGCCTCTTGCACTTGCGCGCAACGTCGCGCGCCGAGGAGTGCCGCGCAGCGGCAATTTCTGTCATCGCATCCCCATGGCGAAGGACGGGCTTGGGTCTATGACCCGTTTGGCCAGACAGACCCGACCCCGAGGGTCGGGGAGCCGCCCGCGTCATGCCTCGAAACGCGCCCGATCCGGCGGCTATGCGGGCGCCGGTCGGCGGGTCCACCATAGCGCAGGTGCTATTGGGCGGTTCCTCGGGCCCGTGGCGTTCGCGCCGCGGAGACGGGGCGTGCGTGCAGACGATTCAGGGGCCAGAAGGATCACATGGTCTACGATGTGCGTTCGCCCGCCGCGCCGGGCGATGGCGCCACTTGCGACGCGACTGCCCGTCGCACGCTGGGATGGGTCCAGACAAACACCGTCAGCGCGGCGAACAGCGCCGCACTTGTAGCGTAGGGCGCTCTGAGATCGGCCTGGTACAGAGCGGTTCCAAGCAAGGGCCCCACGACGGCTCCGGCGCCCTGGGCGGCGCTGCCCAATCCGGCGATGGCGCCCTGTTCCCGGTCGCTGACAGCCAGGCTCGCCCCGGAGGTGAACCCGGGGAAGATCAGACCACCCGCGACGCCCATTACCGCGAAGGCGGCGATCAGCGTTGCCAGGTCCGGCGCCAGAATGGCCCCGATCAGCCCCAGCGCCATCACCGGCGTCCCGGCCCGCAAGAGCGTGCGGGGCGGCCACTTGAACCGTGTCACGAGGACACCCTGGACGAGCGCCAAGGCGATCCCCACCACGAAGAGGCCGATGGCAGCCCATTGCGCGGCGGCGACGGGCGCAAGCAGGAAGCGATCGATCAGATAGAAGCCCAACGTGATCTGCAGCAGCACAATAACGGTGACCGAGACGAACCCGAGGAAGAGAAACGGCCAGATCCGTTTGTCCCACGGCGCGAGCTTCGGGGGCGCGTCGGTGAGTTGCTGCCGGGGGCTCGCCGGCATCGCGACGGCGAGCACGAGCGCAGCCAGTATCAGGAGCGCCGCCCCGGCGTAGAAGGGCACCAACAGGCCGAAGGTGACAAGCAGGGCCGCCACCGCGGGGCCGAGCAGCGTGCCCAGCCCGTTGGCCGCGCCGATCAGCGCCATGCCTGCGCTGCGGTCGGCGCTCGCGGTGATGTCGGCCATATAGGCCTGCGCCGATACCGGGACCGCGCCGAGCATAATGCCCATGGCGATGCGGGCCGCAAAGAGCGCTGCCAGAAGCGTCGCGCCCGCGATCACGCCCGCTTGCCCGAGATAGGCGGCCGCGGCGAACAGCGCAAAGCCGATGCCGATGCCGACAAGGCCCACAAGGAAGACAGGCTTGCGCCCAACCCTGTCGCTGAGCCAGCCCCAGACCGGGCTGCCAAGGGCGAAGAAAAGCGCGGCGGAGGAAATCACCATGCCCGCCTGCAACTCCGTCAGCCCCAATTCCCGCGCCAGAGGCGGGAAGACGGGATTGGCCAGCATCAACCCGGCATAGGCGGTGAAGAGCCCGGCGAACAGGAAGACCTTTGCCTTGCGATGGTTCATAGCGCTGCCCCGGATTCTGTGCGCCGCCAGCTCCGGCTGTGCCGTTGCGCAAGCGCTCTGTCGGGGGACGGTTGTGGGTGGGTCTTGTGCGGACGCCGCATGGCGCTGTGGCCACGGAGGTTCGGAGCTGCCCCTGCGCGCGCCCTACGCGTGGCCCGGATGGCGTGCCGATGGCGCGGGCCGCGTCGTGCGGGCGGGAACCTCAAGGCGCCCGGTTTTGCGGTTTTGTGTGGGGAACGGGCCGCTCGGCTGCGGCGGTGCGTCAGGCCGTTCTGCTCCATCCGGCCGTGCAGCGCCCGTGCGGAGGAGCCGCGCCGACGCGCGGCAGGGGCCTCCGTACGGCGCAGGTCTCCACCGTTGGTGTGGCCCGTGCAGGGGGGGCTCACATTGCGCGCCACGCTCCGTCGGGCGGCGCGGGCATTGGCAAAGCCGCTGGTCGGCGCACGCGTGGGTCTGCCCCTTCCGCTTGCGTTGTGCGCGGCGGCAAGGGTGCCGCTTTGTCGCCGAGGCGTTGCCCGAAACGGAAGACCGTGCGCGCCGTCCGGGAAGTTGGCTCTGGTGCGGGTGGTCAGCGCCCGCGCCGCATGATTGGCCGTCCAGCGCATCGAAGGAGCCTCCTGCTTGCTGTCATCCGGCACGGCAGCGATCCGGGCGGCGGATGGGGGGATTGCGATGGGGTTGGTAATCCGGCTGGACGATGATCGATCTAGCGGCCCGGGCACCATGTAGGACGTGAGAATGATTGTCAATTGCATATTGAGGCATGTTCGTCGGCCGACGCTTGGACACGCGGGAGGAGGGAAAGGGGCGCGCCAGATCTGGGCAGCAGATATCGGTCGCGGAAGGACACACTCCGCAGACTTTGGAAAGCCGCGAGCCTGTGGGTCCTTCTCCTAGCTGCTTGCGCTCACCGAGTCCCCTCACGGGACGTATGGCGTCCGCGTTGGGATTACGGCGTGGCGTTTTGCGCGCCCCTCAGTTCCGTCCGCCAAGCCGCGCGGTTTGGCTGGCCACTCCAAAGGGCGCGCGCTGCGCAGCTTCCGGCCAGGATGGCCCGCTCGTAGATAGCGCACCAAGCCCCAAAAAGGCGAACGCGGCGCAGCAACCCGGACGCGACTGGCACGCGGTCTGCCCAGGGGTTTAGGCCGTGCTCCAATCCATCGCGTCCAGCGTATGGGTCAGGCCCTTCTCGATATGGTCTTCGAGCAGCCGGCAGGCCAGATCCGCCTGACGCGCCAGAGCGGCATCGAACATCGCGCGATGCTCCTCGATGGCGTCCTGACCGCGATGGGTCAGAACAAGCATCTGATATCTCAGGTACTTATCGTAGAGGATCGCATGCAGGTCGAGCAGGTTGCGAGAGTTGCACGCTTGGATCATGGCTTGATGGAACTCCCAATCGTAGCGCTTCCACGTCTCCTTCTGCGAGAGATCGCCCGCGAGCATGCGCTTCTCCATCAGATGCAGCTTGTGGTGCGCGGCGACGAGCGTGCCCTCCCACTCCGGATCTCCATTTTCGATCGAGAGCGCCAGCGCATGGCATTCGAGCAGAATGCGCAGGTGTGCGATCTCGCGTAGGTCCTCGGCAGACACCGGGCGCACGAGAAAGCCGCGCTGGGCTGGGGCGTCCACGAACCCTTCGCTGGCCAACCGGTTCAGGGTCTCGCGCAAGGTGGACAGGCTCGCCGGATACTTCTCCTTTAGGGCTTCGAGCTTGAGCTTTTCGGCGGGCTTCAACTCCCCGAAAATGATGTCCCGCTTGAGGCGTTGATAGATCGTCGAGCCCACTGTCGCGCTTGCCGAAGCCATGCGTTCCATCATCCTACGTAACCCGGTTCGTCAGACGTTTATCACGATTGACCCATCGCGATCATCAATGAGAAAACCCGTTATAAGAAGAAATATCATATATTACGGTGCTGTCGGCAGGGGAATGTCGGCGCCCCGCACGCAGGGATCTGGGCATGCAAGAAACGATCAGCGTTGCAATCGCTGGGTTTGGCCTCGTGGGGCGGCGCCACGCAAAGGCCATCGCTCAGGTGCCAGGCGTCGATCTCTGGGGCGTGATCGAGCCGGAAGAGACCGCGCGCCATGCCGCGTCGGCGCTCGGTCTTCGGGTCTGCGAGAGCCTGGACGCGTGTTTCGCGATTGGCGGCGCCGACGCGTTCATCCTGGCGACCCCGAACGACGTCCATGCCCATCAGGCCCTGGCTTGCATCGACCACGGGCGCCCCGTGCTCGTGGAAAAACCACTTGCGACGCGATCCTCAGACGCCGAGCCGGTCGTCGTGGCTGGCGAATGCCGGGGCGTGCCTGTTCTGGTCGGTCACCACAGGCGCTACAATCCTTTGATCGAGCGTGCCAAGGCGGTGATCGCGGCGGGCCGGATCGGCACGGTGCGCGCAGTTCAGGCAACGTGCTGGCTCTACAAGCCGGACGCGTATTTCGACGCGGCGGACTGGCGCAAAGCCCCCGGCGCGGGGCCGGTTGCCGTCAACCTCGTCCACGATGTCGATCTGATCCGGTTTCTGTGCGGCGAGGTCTCTGCCGTGCAGGCGGTCGCGCATCCGTCGGCCCGAGGGTACGCGAACGAAGACGTCTCGGCGGCGTTGCTCGAGCTGGCGGATGGCGCGATCTGCACAATCTCCGTCTCCGACAGCATCGTGGCGCCGTGGAGCTGGGAACTCACCGCGCGGGAGCACCCCGTCTATCCGCCGACGTCGGAAAGCTGCTACCTGATCGGCGGCTCCGAGGGAGGGCTGTCCATCCCCGATCTGCGCCTGTGGCACTATGGCGAGGGCGCGCGCGATTGGTGGGCACCGATTTCTGCGACCACCCTGATGCGGGAGACAACGGATCCCTTAGTCCGGCAGATCGCACACTTCGCAGCCGTGATCCGCGGTGAGGCCGCGCCTGTCGTTTCGGGGAGGGAGGGGCTGCAGACCCTGCGGGTGATCGAAGCGATCCAGGCGTCCGCACGCACAGGCGCGCGGCTCTCAATGCGGCCGGAGCCCGAGCGGGCGGCCTCCGCCCCGTCCGAAAACGTCTGATATTTCTGCAAACATCTTGCAAAAAAACGTGAATCACGCATGAATCCGCGAAAAGCGCACAAGCTCGTGGAAATACTCAAGGGAGGAAGAGATGGTTTCCAACTGCACACGGCGTATGGCCATTGGCGCTGCGATCGTCGCCGGATCGCTTGCAGCCAGCGTAGGGGGCGGCCTCGCCCAGGACAGGTTGACACTCCGCCTGGCGACGGCCGGATCAGAGACCGATCAGCGCTCCGTTGCCATGGCCCAGGTCTTCGCGCCCATGGTGGCGGAGTTTGCCGATTACCAGCCCGGGTATAACGCGACGCTCTTCGCACAGGGAACCGAGCTGGAAGCGATCAGCCGCG
This sequence comes from Pseudomonadota bacterium, assembly GCA_038757905.1. Lineage (GTDB taxonomy): Bacteria > Pseudomonadota > Alphaproteobacteria > Rhodobacterales > Rhodobacteraceae > HLUCCA09. The sequence continues at coordinate 14,620 of JBCDGG010000120.1, forward strand.
GAAACCTTGAGATGTCGATCGCATCGGCACAGGAGCTGGCGCAGTTCTTCCCGGAGTTTTCCATCTTCGCGACGGGCTATGTGCATCAGGACGCCGCCCACCAAGTGCGCGTGTTCAACGACTCGTTGATGGATCCCTTCAAGCAGACCGTCGAAGAAGAGCTGGGGGTCAAGCTTCTGTCGGTCATGTATCTCGGACGCCGCCATGTGAACCTGCGCCAGTGCCGCGACGAGCTTGACGTGAAGACGCCGGACGATCTGGCCGGTGTCAATCTGCGGATGCCGGGCACCGATGCGTGGCAGTTCCTCGGCAAGGCGCTTGGGGCCGCACCGACGCCGATGGCCTTCACCGAGGTCTACACGGCGCTCTCGACCGGGGCCGTCGACGGCCAGGACAACCCGCTGCCGACGGTCGTCGACGCGAAGTTCTACGAGGTCACCTGCCAGATCGCTCTGACGTCGCATCTGGTCGACCTGAACTACATCGCCTTCTCCAAGGCTGTCTGGGACGGGCTGTCGCCCGATCAGCAGCTTGTGGTGCAGCGCGCGGCAGACGCCGCCGCCGCATGGGGGCGCCTGAAGCAGCTCGACAAGGAAAACAGCCTGGCTGACTTCATCCGCAGCCAAGACGTGGAGATCTACACGCCGGACCTCGATGCGTTCCGCACGCATGTGCAGGCGCAATATGTCGGCAGCGAGGTTGCCGCAAGCTGGCCCGATGGGGTGCTCGACCGGATCAACGCACTGGGCAACTGAGGCGGTCCTGACGGCGCCGCGGGAGACCCCAGATGAAACATGTCTCGACCTGGGTCATCCGCGGTGCCGAGGGCATTGCCGCCGCCCTGTTGGCGGCAATGTTCGTGACGTTCCTCCTGCAGATCTACTCCCGCTACGTTCTGGTCATGCCCTTCGGCTGGACGCTGGAGCTTTGCCTGATCCTGTGGGTCTGGATCGTGTTCTTCGGCAACGCCTTCCTCGTGCGGGAGAAGGACCATGTGAGCTTTGACATTCTGTATCTGGCGACGCCGCGCCGGGTCCGTCAGGTTCTGGCGCTGATCTCCGCCGCCGCGATCGTCCTTGGGATGCTGTGGTCGCTCCTGCCGACATGGGATTACGTGGACTGGATGAAGATCCGGAAGACGACGACGGTGCGAAATCCCTTCACCGGCGACAAGATCCCGATGCGCACGATCTTCTCGATCTACATGGTCTTTATGATAGCGGTCATGCTGCGTTACGCGTGGCGGATCTTCGATGTGTTCCGGAACGGCCCGCCCGACAGCGATCACGAGTTGCCGGGACACGATCATGCGTCCCCTGCCATTCAGGAGGGGGACGAAGCCGTATGAGCATGGAGCTTGCGGCCTGCCTCGTCACTCTGTTTCTGCTGGCGGGGATCGGCACGCCGATCGGCTACGCCATCCTCTTGGCAGCGATCGTCTATCTGTCGACGGGCGGGCTCGACGTCGCACTTGCGGGCGAGAAGATCCTGCAGGGCCTCTATGGCAGCTTCGTGCTTCTCGCGGTGCCACTCTTCATCGTCGCGGCCAACATCATGAACGCGGGGACCATCTCGGAACGCCTGCTCAACTTCTGCGTCGCGGCGGTCGGGCGGTTTCGCGGCGGGCTGGGTCACGTAAATGTCGTGGCCTCCCTGATCTTCTCGGGCATGTCCGGCTCGGCCGTGGCCGATGCAGCCGGCATCGGCAAGATCATCATCGAGATGATGACGAAGGACGGCAGATACGGCCGGGGATATGCGGCGGCGATCACCGCGGCCTCGGCGACCATCGGCCCGATCATTCCGCCATCCATCCCGATGGTGCTCTATGCGCTCGTCTCCAACGCCTCCATCGGGACGCTGTTTCTGGCGGGCATTCTGCCGGGCCTTGTGATGGGGGCCGTTCTGATGGCGATGAACGCCTATCTCGCGGGCAAACGCGGCTTTGCCATCGAGGAGCCCGTGCCGCTGCGGGAGCTGCCCGCCAAGACGGTGAACGCCTTTCCAGCGCTGCTGATGCCGGTGATCCTGCTCTACGGGATCTATGGCGGGGTCACGACCCCGACGGAGGCGGCCGCGGTCGCGGCGCTCTATGCGCTGCTGCTCGCCGGTCTCTTCTACCGGGCGCTCACCCTCGGCGGGCTCTACCGGATCTTTGTGGAAAGCGCCCGGTCCTCGGCGGCGGTGGGGATTGTCATCGGCGGCGCGCTCATCCTGAACTTCATCGTCGTGCAGGAGAACATTCCGAACCTCATGTCGGAATACCTGACGGGGATCGACGTGCACCCCCTCGTGTTCCTGCTCCTCGTCAATCTGCTCATCCTGCTGCTCGGCTGCGTGCTCGACGCGACCACGATCATCCTCGTGATCGTGCCGCTGTTCATCCCGACGTGCCAGGCGCTGGGCATAGATCTGGTGCATTTCGGCGTTCTGGTCGTGGTGAACTCGATGATCGGTCTCATCACGCCGCCCTACGGAATTCTGCTGTTTGTGATCAACGCGGTAACAGGCATTCCCTTAGGCGAGATCATTCGCGAGGTGTGGTCGTTTCTCGCTGTCCTGATCCTTGCGCTGCTGCTGATGATCTGTTTCCCGGGCATCGTACTCTTCCTGCCGCGCGTCTTCGGATATGCCGGGTGACGCGGATGGGGGCAG
>JBCDGG010000121.1:0-16981 GCA_038757905.1 Pseudomonadota bacterium
ACCGAGCCCTCTCCGGTCAGTTCGGCCCCGGCGACGGACAGACGCAGCTCGTTGATGTCGACCTGCTCGAACTCGGCCGGCATCTCGTCGCTCTCTTCGAAGTCGGTGGAGAACAGGTTCGTCAGCACGCGCGCCTGTCCGGCAAGGTCGATCACCAGCGTGGCCGGGTCGCGCGGCAAGGCGCCCGAGGGATCGAACATGCTCCAGATCTCTTCGCCCAGGGACAAGTCGCGGAGCGCCATGAGGAATGCCAGCGGCTCGACCTCGTCGGTGCTGCCCGTCGGGATCGAGATCTGGGTCTGCGATTGCCCGAGCATGCCGGTGACCTGCGGGAACGGGATCTCGCTGCCGGAAGCCGTGAACGCAAGGTCGTTATAGGCGACGTCATACTCGATTCGGTCGGCACCGACGCTCGCGCTGCCTTCGCCGCCGCCCATCGTCACCTGCAGATCGAAGGTTTCGGGCGAGTCTTGCACGGAGACGTTCATTTCGATGGTGCCCGCGCTGCCTTGTGTCTGGGCCGACATGCCGCTTTCGATCAGGGTTTCGGGATCGTCCATCATGTTGAACATGCTCATCCCGACCGCCGTCGAGGCGGAGGCGATATCGGCCATGGTCATCGTGAAGTCGAACGTTCCTTCGTCGGGATCGCTGCCGCTGATGTCGAAGCTGAGCTGCGCGGCGCTTGTCGCGCTCTCGACCTCCGGCAGGTCGTCGCCGCTGGCCACATAGGTGCCGCTGATCTCCGTCAGACTGGCCGTGAGGGTGAAATCCAGCGGCTCGCCGTCTTCGGAGATGCTGTCGAGCACGAGTGTCATCTCGGGCACGTCATAGCTGGCATCGGTGCCGTCCGACGGCCCGTCGGTGACGGTGTAGGTAAACCCGGGTGCTCTAAGGGTCATGGCCGCGTCATAGGCGACACCGTCTTCGTCGACGCCGTTCAGCGTCATTGGGATCTGCTCGGACACGGAGACGGTAACAGTGCCGCCCCCCGCATCGGCAAAGCGCAACTCGGCGATGGTGCCCGCCAGGGTCGCCCCGTCCAGATCCTGCGAAAACGCCACGTTCGACACGGTCAGGCCATCCCCAGACGCGTCTTCCGCGCCGACAGCGATGGACATTCCGGTTGCTTCGGCCTGTTCCTTCCACCTGTCCCACGCCTCCTGCGGGGTCAGGGCAAGCGCGGAAAACGGCAGAAGACACAAGGTGGCACCAGTGGCGGCGCCGGCGAGACGGGCGAAGTTCATGGGGTCGGATCCTGTTGCGGGGCCATTGGGCGAGACTGTCACCCCTTGGTCCGCTTGGGTCAAGTCGTGGACGGGGCGCGGACGGCATTCATCGCGCTTGGACCCGGCCCGGCGCGGGTCTATCACCGCAGGGACGGACATTCAGGAGGAAAAGCCATGGCTGTGAGTTCTGCACCGGAGATGTCGGGACAGGTCGTGATGGTCACCGGGGCGAGCCGTGGCATCGGCGCGGAAGCGGCCCGGGCGTTCGCCGGTGCCGGGGCACAGGTGGCGCTCCTTGCCCGCAGCGAGGATGCCATCGCCGACCTGGCCGGCGAGATCGGCGAAACCGCGCTGGCGATCCCGTGCGACGTATCGCGCAACTGGGAGGTCGCGAAGGCCGTGGAAGCAACAATCGGCGCCTTCGGGCGGCTTGATGTCCTGATCGGCAACGCCGGAGTGATCGACCCGATCGGACAAATGGCCACGCTGGATCCGGACGCCTGGGGCCAGACCATCGACATCAACCTCAAGGGCGTCTTCTACGGTATGCATGCCGCGCTGCCCGTGATGCTGGATCAGGGCGGCGGCACGGTGATTACCGTGTCCTCGGGGGCGGCGCATGGCCCGGTCGAGGGCTGGTCGGCCTATTGTGCGGCCAAGGCGGGGGCGGCGATGCTCACACGAATGGTCGACAAGGAATACGCCGACCGGGGCATTCGCGCCATGGGCCTGTCGCCGGGCACCGTGGCGACGCAGATGCAGCGCGAGATCGCCGCGTCCGGGCTCAACCCGGTCAGCCAGATCCCGTGGGAGGATCACATCCCGGCCGACTGGCCCGCCAAGGCGCTGCTCTGGATGTGTGGCCCGGCCGGCGCGGAGTTCGCCGGGCAGGAGATTTCGCTGCGCGACGAGGGTATTCGCGCGGCCATCGGGCTGCAGCGATGATCCGGCTCGACCGGGAGGGTCCGGTCTGGACGGTCACGCTCGACCGGGCGGACAAGGCCAATGCCGTGACGCGCGACATGCTCATCCGGATCCGCGACATTGCCGCCGCGGCGGAGCAGGCCGATCTGGCGGCGCTGATCCTGACAGGCGAGGGTCGCGTGTTCTCGGCCGGTGCCGATATTGAGGCGGCGCGCGCGGGCCTCGCGACAGACGGTGTGTGGGAGGAGGTCTCCTCCCGGCTCGCCCGGTTGCCCTGTCTGACGGTGGCGGCGCTGAACGGCACATTGGCCGGCGGTGCGTTCGGCATGGCGCTGGCCTGCGACGTGCGGCTGGCGCTGCCGCATGCGAGGTTTTTCTATCCGGTGATGGAGCTGGGCTTTCTCCCGCAGCCGTCGGACCCCGTCCGCCTGACCGCGCTGATCGGATCGGCACGGGCGAAGCTCATCCTCCTGGCGGCCCAGAAAATCGACGCGGAGACGGCCTGCAGCTGGGGACTGGTCGACCGAGTCGTGGAGGGCGATCTTCTGGACGCCGCGCGGGAACTGACCGAAGCCCCGGCGGCAGCCCCGGCCCATATCCGGCGCACGATCAAGCGAATGATCCCGGCCTGACGGCATCGTGGCCGTCCTGCGCCGGCCCTGTGCCCGGGTGCGAACCGCCCCGGACGGACGAGATCAGATCGCTACAGGGCCCAGCCGGTTCCGGATCTCGCGCAGGACCGAGTAGACCGTGGAGACACTCGTGCGCGGGTTTTCCGGGGCTGGCAGGTTCTCGATCCGCATATGCACATTGGCCGCGGGCGACCGGACGTCGAACGCATGCACGTTGCCGGGGGCGTCGGGATCGGCGATCAGCGCAACCTCCGTCTCTTCAAATCCGGCGCCGGCGAGGGCCAGCGTCGCCGCGACATTGGCGTTCTTGGGATAGGCGCGGGCAGCCTCGCGCGCGGTGCCTTTGAAGAACGCCTTCGGCTCGTCCAGCGTGTCGAGATCCACCACGGTCTCGGCGTCGGTGCCTTCCCATGCACGCGGCGGCTTGATCCCGCGATAGGTGACGGAGGCCCCGTCGCCCAAGGCCAGCGCCGCCAGCAGGTCGACCCCGCCGATGGCCCCGGCCGGCAGGATCACGCGGGCACCGCCGGCGCGTGCCGCTGTGTCCACCCGCTCCTCCAGCGCGACATCGGCGAGCGCGCCGACGGAAACGATGACGCAATCCACACCATCGCGCAGAAGCGGAACGATCGCCTGGTCGACGGCCTCGTGTCCGGCGCATTCGATGGCGAAATCGGGTGCAGCATCGCGCAGAGCGTCCACATTATCGACGATCTCGACATCCAGTTTCGCAAACAACCCCTCGTGCACGGCCGCGCGCGCGGCGTCGCGCCGTCCGGGGCGCGACAGCACGGTCAGGCGCGTCGGGCGGGGAGCCGTGGGTTCAGCCATGAGGCGGGTGAGCGTTCCAGCAATGGTACCGTAGCCGACTAGCGCGAGGTGCATATGATTTTGCTTCTTTTTTTAGCCACAATTTGGCCACATTCGCTTCTGGATTAGGCGCTTGGGCGCGGTGTGTCCACACGTTGCGGGTGAAACGAACTGTTCATCGCAATGTGAAAGGCCCGTGAGGTCACGCCCCATTCCGGGGCCTGTGCCATGCCCGCGCTTCCCGCGCGCGCGGTCCCCGGCCCGGGCCCTTCTGGGCCGCTGGACGCGCCGGGTGGGCCGCCTATGGTGCGCGGGATACCGGAGGGAGGGGCGCGGGTGCCAGTGATCAAAGTGACGCTTATCGAGGGATATGACGGAGACACCGTTCAGCGTCTGGCCGAGCGCCTGACCGATGCCGTCCGGTCGACCATTGCCGCCCCGCCGGAGGGGATCACCGTGATCGCGGAGGAGGTGAAGCCGACCTCCTACATGCGCGGCGGGCAGGCGCGGGTGCCGGGCCCTCCCATCCCCGGGGCTGTGGACGTCGCCCGCGACTTTCTGGCGCGGATGGAGGCGCGCGACCTCGCCGGAGCCAGAACGCATCTGGCGGAGACGTTCGAGATGACCTTTCCCTCCGGCCGGCGCATGACGGATCTGGCGGATCTCGTGGCGTGGAGCCGGACGCGCTATGCCCGCGTCGCCAAGACGATCGAGGGGTGGGACGAGGGCTTTCAAGGGGCGCGCGCCGTTGTCTCCTGCCGGGGCACGTTGTCGGGCGAATGGCTGGACGGCACAGCCTTTTCGGGCATCCGGTTCTACGACCGGTTCGAGCTTCTGGGCGGCAAGATCGTGAAGCAGGAGGTGTGGAACGACATGGCCGAACACCGCGCGCGCTGACCGGGTCCGCGCCGTGCGGGCGCGCCTGGGAAGGCTTGCGGCCGCCGCGGGCCTTCGATGCCTCAGGCGGCGCTTTCGCGGGCGCGGATCAGGGCGCGGATGCTCTCGTGACGCGGGGCGGACTGGCCGACGCTCCGGGCCAGGTCGACAACGGCGCCGTTCAGAAAATCGATCTCCGTCCGGCGCCCTGCTTCGATGTCCTGCACCATGGACGAGCGGTGCCCCGCCGCGCGCGGGAAGACGATGCCGCTCAGCACGTCATCGACATACTCCTTTCCGTTCCGCGCGGGGCGATACGCGTAGGCCGCGGCGAAGGCGGCGAGGGTTTCGTCGGCCAGCTCCGCGATGAAGGCGCGGGAATGCGGGTTCTCCAGGAGCTGGCCGTAGGTGCGGCCGATCAGGGCCCCCGTCGGGTTCATGCAGGTGTTGAAGAGCAGCTTGAAGGCGATCGTTTCGCGGATGCCCGCGTCATAAGCGATGGGAACGAAGCCGTTCTCTGCGAGGGCGATTGCGCGCTTCAGCAGACCGGTCTCGTCGCCGAGGAGCGCGCCGCACTGGATCGGGCTGGATTGGGCGGACACCTCCACCTCGGTGGGCCCGTGGCGCACCATGCCGATCATCATCGCGGTGGAGTAGATCGGGGCATCGGGCCCAAGCGTGGCCCGCGCGATCTCGGCGGCGCCCATGCCGTTCTGAAGCAGCAAAACCGCGGGCCGGGCCCCCTGCGCGGCGAAGGGCTCAAGCGCGGAGCCGACATCGTAGGCCTTGGTCGTCACCGCCAGAAGGTCGCAGGACAGGCTGGCGGCATCGGGCGCGGCGGCATCGGCGATGCGGATCTGTCCGGCGGGGATGCAATGGTCGCCAAGCTTGCCGGTGACGCGCAGGGGCTGGCCCTGCAGCGCCGCCACGGAGGTGGCGCGGACCAGCAGGGTCACCCGGGCGCCCGCCGCGGCGAAACTGGCCGCCAGGCAGAGCCCGACAGACCCGCCCCCCAGAACCGCGATGTGTAGGTCCGTCATCTGCTACCCTCCGAGCCCTTTGGCCTAGGCGACCCGATGGGGGCGCGCAATGCTGCAGTGTCGGATGGTGCAGGGGTTGGCCCTGCCGGGCAAGATAGTGGATCGGATAGGGAGGAGGAGCGCGTGAGGGCGCGGGTTCAGACGCTCCAGCGCCGAAAGCTCTGCCCCAGGAACGTTCCGCTGCGGTATGTCACCTCGATCCGGTCGGCGCTGCGGCGGCGCACCTCGGCCCGGCCCGCGCCAAAGGTCTCGCCGGCGTTGCATTGACCGGTGAAGGCGGTCAGCCCGTCGCCTCGCGGCGCTTCCGAGAAGCTCGCGAGCCCGACATCGTCGCAAATCGGCTCCACCGCCCCGCGGACGTCCTCTGTCGAGAAGCCAGCGGGGTTGTAGGTTCCGCGGATGGACCCGTTCGACTGGCTGATAAGGAAGAAGTTGGCGTTCTGCGAGGCTGCCGGTTCCTGCTCGGCGCAGGCCGCAAGGGCGAGCAGTGCGGTGAGGGCAAAGACGCGTGGGATCATGGGGCCGACTCCGGTTGAACTGAACAGGACAATGGGACGATCCGTGGGATCTGACGAGCGCCGAAAGATCACGTTCACCCAGGCTTGAACACCCCTCACGTTGGGGTGTCAGGGTCAAGCAGTCGCGCCACCGGTGGTCGATGGTCGAACCGCTGCCCCAATACGTTGGACCGGCCGGCGCCGAGGCGGGCCCGGATCACAGACGTATCGGGCCGTTGGCCGGGCACGCTGCCTTTCCGCAGACTCACAAGCGCGGCCCCCATACAATGCGTCGCCGCGAGAGTCGGCGATACCGGGCGGGAGGCGTGGGCGGCACCCAACTTCTGGACCTCGGCACGGGGGAAGGGGGCGCGTAGGGCTCCCTTGCGCAGCGGATGGCGGCGCAGGGCTCGTTCATCACCGAGTGGCGCTTCGCCCGGGTCCACGAGCAGGTGATCCCGAACATCCAGGCGCTGTTCGACGCGATACGGGCCTGTGGCGGCCGCGTGTTGTACCTCCCCATCGGGGCAGGCCGATTGCGCGGATGCGCCCGTACACAGGCGCAAGTTCCTCCAGGGCTGCGAGAATTACGTGGGCTCGCACAAGCACGAGATCATCGCGGAGCTGGCGCCCGAGCCCGGCGATCCGATCGTCCGGAAGACGACGATAGGCGCCTTCGCCTCAAACGGCGTGGACCATCTGCAGCGGAGCCTCGGCTGCGAATAGCTGTTGATGGTCGGCGTCTCGACCGACATGTGCGTCGAGACGAGGGCGCGCGAGGCGGCTAACGGCAGCTATGCAGTGACCCTTGTGGAAGATGGTTATGCGACGACCCACCCCGAGCAGCCCCAGGGTACCCTGCGCAACTTCGCCTGCTTCTTCGGAACGGTCCGGTCGACTGCGGAGGCTCTAAAGACGCTGCGTACCGTACAGGCCGAGGCTCAGCCGGCCGCCCGTTCCGCGCGGTATCGCGCGGCCCAGGCGGCGTTGGTCGCGTTGGCGAGCCGTGCGACCGGGGGGTGCACGCCCGAAGCCGGCGACGGATCGAGACCCAGGGCGGAAAGCACGCGAGCGAGGCAGGCCTGCGGCCGCGCCGACAGCGTCTCGTAGGTGAGGCGCAGCGGCTCGATGCGCTGAGCGGCGAACCACTCCTCCCACTCCCGGTCGAGCGATGTGAGCTCGCCGATATGCCGGGCTATCGCGTCGGCGTCGTAGACGGGCTCCGCCGGAGAGGCGCTGCGTTCCAGTTCGGTTCCATCCGCATTGCGGTGCCAAAGGCCGGATTGCTCCGCGATGCAGCGCGAGATGGCTTGGCCCAGTTTGTCGGCCCTTGTGAGATGCACGAAGGCGGTGTGTCCGAAGGCGGCTTCGATCCTGGCGAGATCGTTAGGGGCCGACGGCGCGAGGCGGCCCGCCTGCTCGATGAAGAACGCAAAGCTGCCGCGCTGCATCCGCAGGCCAAAGGGGCCCGCCCCGCCGGATCCGCGCCGGCGCGCCGCGGCGAAGACGGCCGCGCGGGCGTCCTGTTCGGTCTCGCGCCTGTCCGAAGGGATATCGAAGACGGTCAGCCATCGCTCCAGCGAAGGGGTATGGAAATGGCTGTCCGGCTGGCCCGCGATGCCGGTGGCCGCCAGCATCCGGCAGAGCAGCGTGCTGCCGCTGCGCGGGGTGGTGCAAATCATGTAGGCGTCGACGCGCTGGGCCATGTCAGACGGTATCCGGCAGAGGCGCGCCGCTGGGCGGGCATCTCATGTGCGAATGGTGTTGTCTCCGGCCATATAGACCTGAACTCGAGCGATCCGATCCCCCGCCACGGTAAGGACATTCGCGTTCGATTTGGGGTCCGGCGCCTCCGGCCCGGTATACGTCACGGTGAACTGGCTGGTGATCCGGCCATGGGCGGCTGCGGGGGAGTGCGTGAAATCGTGGTGCCGCGCGCGGAGCGGGCCCTCCCAGCGCGCGGCGAAGAGCCGGACGATCGCGTCGCGCCCGGTATGGGCAATGCCATGCGTCTCGATGGAAAGCACCGCCTCTTCCGCCAAGGTGGCGGCGAGATCTTCGGGATCTCGCGCATCGAGCGCCGCGAAATAGGCCTCCGCCAGAGCGACCAACCCGGCTTCCGTCATGGCGTGTCCTTCAGCGTGTTGGGCCCGGCCATGTAAACAGCCACTTCAGAGAAGCGCCCATTCTCCAGCCGGAAGAAGTTGCAGTTCGATTTCCGTGTCAGCGATCCGTCGCGCTCGGTGTTCTCCACCGTGAAGCGCGATGCGATGCGCCCGCCGGCGGGGTCGGGCACATGGGTGAAGCGGTGGTGTTTGACGGCGGCATGCTCGGCCCAAAGGCGCCGGAACATCGTGGCGATCTCCGCGTGGCCCTGCAGGCGGACATCGTGGGTTTCGACGGTGAACACGCAGGCGTCGGTTAGCGTGCCCAGAAGGGTGCCGAGGTCCTCCGCATCGACGGCGGCGAAGTAGCGCTCGACAAGCGCGATCTGCGCGGCGCGGTCATCCTGTGCCGTCATGGAACCGTCCCCTCGGGAAGGCTCTCGACAAAGGCGGCGATGGCGCCCGGGGTTGTCAGCCATACCGCCTCGCGATGGCGCAGCACATGCGTCAGCGCCCGGCGCAAGGCGCGCAGGCGAAAGGGCTGACCGATGGCGAACGGATGCAGAACGATTGTGAACACCAGAGGGTACCGCGCAGATTGTTCGCGCATTTCGTCGAACTGGTCGACGATCATCGCCTCGAAATCCCGCCCCGTCTCGTGCCGGAAGACGATGGCGGGGCTGTCGTTCACCTCGATCGAATAGGGAACGGACAGGATTGGGCCGGCGCGGGTGCGCATCCAGAACGGCTGATCGTCCGCGGGCCAATCCATGTGGTAGCGGTAGCCCGCCTCCTTCAAGAGATCGAGCGTGACGTCGGACTGCACGAGATAGGGGCCGAGCCATCCCTGCGGCGGCGTTCCGAAATGCCGTGTTATCGCGTCGGTCGTCTCTGCGATCAGCTTGCTCTCCTCCTCCTCGGTCAGCGTATCCTGGCGCTCCGCGTTGGTGCGCCCATGGGCGATCACCTCGTCCCCGCGCGCCTTGAGCCGCGCCACGATCGCGGGCGCATGGTCGAGCACGGCGGCGTTGACGTTGTGTGCGCAAGGCAGGCCCAGCGTGTCGAGCAGATCGAACAGGTACCAGAGGCCCACACGGTTGCCGTAGTCGCGCCAGGCGTAGTTGCGGGTGGTCTGGGGGGCGTTCGGCACCGTGTGGTCGGAGCCGAGCCCGCTGCGGAACGAAAACCACTCGATGTTGTTACAGATCGCAACGGCGAGGCGCTTGCCGCCCGGCCAATCGTAAACGGGGCGATCCGGCAGGGCGACATAGTCGTACCGGGCGTGGCTGCGCAGCTGCATGGGCAAAGGTTGACAAGGTTCCGGGCGAGCCGTCAACTGTTGACAGTTTGAGGGAGCGCCATGCCAGCCTGGACCGGGATCGTGACGGAGGAAGAGGAGCGGCGCTACAGCCATGCCGGGTTCGGCGGCGCCTCGGATTGGGGAACGCGTCCGGCCCTGCTTATCATCGACGTGCAGTACCGCACCGTCGGGACGACCCCCAAGCCCTATTGGCAGGCGATCGAGGAGTACCCCACCTCCTGCGGAGAGGCCGGCTGGGCGGCGGTTGAGCACATCTCGCCGCTGCTCGCGCTGTGCCGGGAGAAGGGGTTTCCCGTGCTCTATCCCCATGTCGCGCCGAAGAACGCCGCGACGGATGGTGGGCGTCTGGCCGAGAAGATCCCCGCGATCATGGGGATCGACGCCAAGGGCTATGCCTTTGTCGAAGAGGTCGCGCCCCGGCCGGGCGATGTGCTGCTGCCCAAAAAGCACCCTTCGGCCTTCTTCGGAACCCCGCTCACCAGCCACTTGATCGACCTCGGTGTCGACACGCTGATCGTGACGGGCTGCACGACGTCCGGCTGCGTCCGCGCGTCGGTGACCGATGCTTTCGCGCTGAACTTCCGCGTCGTCGTGCCGGAAGAGTGCGTCTATGACCGGGCGCCGACGAGCCACGCCGTCAACCTGTGGGACATGAACGCAAAGTATGCCGACGTGCTGCCCGCGGCGCAGGTGGCCGCCCGGCTGTCCGGCTGGGAGGCGGCGTGAGCGCAGCGGGCGCGGTCGGTGCCGCGCTCCGGCGGCTGACCGGTACCCTGTCGGGCTTGCAATGGCAGGCGCTCCCCCTCGACGTGAGGCACCGCAGCGCGCTCGTGCTGGCCGACGATCTCGCCGCCATCTTGGCCGCACGCGACGAGCCCGAGGTGATCGCCCTGCAGGATGGGCTTGCGAGCGCCTCTGGCCCGCCCGAGGCGACGGTGTTCAACGGGCGTGCGATGCGGCTCGATCGCTATTCCGCCGCTTTGGCCAATGGCTGCGCGGGCGATTGGGCGGAGCTCGACGAAGGCTACCGCCGCGTGATCTGCCATGCCGGGCTCTATACTCTGCCCGCGCTGTTGGCCGAGGCGGAGGCCGGGCCGTACACCGGGGAGGATCTGCTCCGTGCCCTGGTCATCGGGTACGAGACGGTGGCGCGCGTGGCGCGCTGCTTCACCTTCCCGAACCTCGTGCTGCATCCACACGGCTCTCTTGCGGCTGTCGGGGCCGCGGCCGCGGTGGCCGCGCTCCGCCGCGTCGATCCGGACCATGCGGCGGGTGCGATCTCGTCCGCCGCCACGATGGTCTGTCCGGGGCCCTACACGCATCCGATCCAGGGCGCGCTCGTGCGGAACGTCTGGCCCGGAGTGGCGGCGCAAACGGGCCTGCGCGCGGTGGATTGGGCCGGGATCGGGATTCGCGGGCTCCCGTCCGCCTTGCACGATGTCTATGTCGACGCCTTCGGCGCGCGGGCGGATCCGTCGGAGCTGCAAGACGGGTTGGGCACAGATTGGGCGATCTCTGAAGGGTATCACAAGGTCTATGCGTGCTGTCAGTACGGCCATGCCACGATCGAGGCGAGCGTCAAGCTGCGCGCGCGCGGCGTTGCGGCCAGCGACATCGCCGCGATCTCTCTTCAAACGCATGAGAAGGCGCGCCTGATGGACAATCCCGATCCGGAGACGACCATCGCGGCCAAGTTCTCGATCCAGCACATCGCGGCCACCGCGGCCGTCCACGGCGGCGGCGCGGCAGAGGCTTTTTCGGCGGCTTCGCTCGGCCTGCCGGACGTTGCGCGCCTGCGCGCGGCCGTGTCGCTCGCGCCCTTCACCCCCCTTCCCGATTGGCCCAACGACCGGCCGACGCGTGTCACCTGGCGCCTGCGGGACGGAACCGAGCTGGTGGAGGAGGTGCTGAGCGCCCGCGGCGGGCCGGACCTGCCGTTCAGCCCGGCAGAGATCCGCGGTAAGATCCACGGCATCGTCTCGCCGGTCTACCCGGCGATGGCGGGTGGGCTCGACGCGCTTCTCGCGCTGGAGCCCGACACCCTCGCGCGGCCATGGTCGGAGAGTGTGGCCCGGATGACATGAGCGCGCCGCTCGACCTGCTGGTGATCGGGGCGGGCGCCTGCGGGCTGGCCGGCGCGATTGCCGCCCACGATTCCGGCGGACGCGTCGCCATCGTCGAGGGGCGGGAAGTGCCGGGCGGAAACTCGGCGCTTTCGACCGGGTCGATCCCCGGTGCCGGGACCCGGTTCCAGGCGGCGGTCGGGATCGAGGACAGCTCCGCGCGGATGGTGGCGGATCTGCGCCGCTGGGCCGGACCGCAGGAGACGGAGGAGTTGCTGGAGATTGTGGCGCGGGAATGCGGGCCGCTCTGCGAATGGCTGGTGGACGCGCTTGGGGTTCGCATGGCCCTGATCACCGCCTACCGCCATATCGGCCACGGGGTGGAACGGTTGCATGCGCCCCCGTCGCGCCGCGGGCAGGATCTGGTGGACGATCTGCTGCGTTGCGTCGCGGCGCGGGAGATCCCGCTGGCCGTCGGGCAGCGGGCGGAGCGCTTGCTGGTGTCCGGTGGCGCAGTTCAGGGGGCCGTCGTCGCCGGTGAGGAGATCGCCGCGCGGAAGGTGCTGCTGGCCACGAACGGGTTCGCGGCAGACCGGGCGCTGGTGGCCCGGCACTGCCCCGAGATCGCCGCCGCCGAATACTTCGGCGCCCCGGGCAGTTCGGGCGATGCCCTGCGCTGGGCCGGGGAGCTGGGCGCTGCGCTGGGGAACATGGGCGCCTACCAGGGCTACGCGGCGGTGGCCTATCCGCAGGGCCAGCTGCTGAGCTGGACCGTGATCGAGAAGGGCGGTGTTCTGGTCGGGGCCGACGGGCGGCGCTTCGGGGCGGAGGATCGCGGGTATTCGGGCTTCGCAAGGTACGTGCTGGCGCAAGGGCCTTTTGCCTGGGCGATCTACGATCGGCGGATACACGAGATCGCGCTGGCGGAGGAGGAATATGCCGAGATGTCGGCGATGGGGGCGGTGCGCTGGGCCGACACGCCCGAGGCTCTGGCCGCCGCCCTTGGGGTCGCGGGCGGTGGCCTGAGCGCTGCGCTGCGCGAGTATGCAAGGGGTTCCGACGATGCGCTCGGCCGCCGCGATGTCGGCCTCGCCCCGCTCCGGCCGCCCTATGCCGGGGTGCGGGTCAAACCGGGGCTGTTCCACACCCAGGGCGGGCCGCTGGTGGATGGCCATGCCCGGGTGCGGCGCCAGACCGGCGGAGTGGTGCCGAACCTCTTTGCAGGCGGGGGCGCCGCGGCGGGGATCAGCGGGCGTGACGGGGCCCTGGGCTATGCCTCGGGCAACGGGCTGATCACGGCGCTGGTTCTTGGGCGCCTCGCCGGGCAGCGCGCGGTGGCCGAAGTACGCGGGACGGTCTGAGCCCGGCCTGAGCGGAGGGCTGGCGCGTGCGGTCGGACGGGCGCTGGGCTTTGGAACTCGGGCCCACGGTCTTCGAAGGGCTGAACCGGCACCGTGGCGACCCGACCGGCACCGAAGCGCTCCCGCCCCTCGTCAGGGCCTGCGGCCCCTCCTCGCGTTGGGCCAGGCGCGCTGCTCGCGCGGTCGCGCGTATCGCGATCTTGTGTCAACATCCCTGACGGGCGGGTGCGCGATACCTGACGGGCAGGTGCGCGCGTGCTGCGCCCTGCCATCGCCGCCGATCCACGCGTTCGGCACGGCACAATGCCCCGGTTCTGGCGGCGCCGTCAGACATCGTCACTGTGTCGTCCTTCGCGCACCCTTCATGGCGGGCCGCGCCTCACTCCATCAGGTTCGGGAGGAACAGCACGATGGAGGGGAAGGCGATCAGCAGCCCCAGGGTGAACAGGTCCATCAGCAGGAACGGCGTGACGCCTTTGAAGACCTGTTCCAGGCGCAGCGGCACCGGAGAGGCGGATCGGACGACATAAACGTTGAGGCCCACCGGTGGTGTGATCAGCGAGATCTCGGCCAGCTTGATCGCGATCACGCCGAGCCAGATCGGATCGTAGCCCACCGAGGTCATGATCGGGAACATCAGCGGCAGGGTCATGACCATGATCGCGATCGGGTCGATCAGCATGCCGAGGATCAGGTACAAAACGGCAAAACCCAGAAGATAGAGGATCGGGGCAAGCTCCAGCGCGATCATCCAGTCGGAGATGTCGCGCACGAGACCGGTATAGGTGAGGAACCGGGCGAAGATGATCCCGCCGATCACGATGATGAAGATCGACGTGGTGGTGATGCCGGCCTCCTTGAACGTGTCGAGCAGCATTTTGCCGTTGAGCTTGCGCTTGAAGATCACGATCAGGAACGCGCCGAAGGCCCCGACCGCCCCGGCATAGGTGGGTACGAAGAACCCCGCGTAGATGCCGCCGATCACCAGGATGAACAGAAAGCCGATGCCCCAGACGCCCTTCAGGCTTTCCCACTTCTCGCGGCGGGTGATCGTCACGTCGGGGATCGGCGCAAGGTCGGGGCGGCGTTTGGCGATGACGTAGATCCCGCCCATGTAGATCGCCGCCGACATCAGGCCCGGGATCAGACCGGCGACAAGCAGGCGGGCCACCGATTGCTCGGTGATGATCGCGTAGATGATCATCAGGATCGAGGGTGGGATGAGAGACGCGAGCGTGCCCGAGGCGGCGATGCACCCCGCCGACAGCGCCTTGTTGTAGCCGAACCGCGTCATCTCCGGCATGGCCATCTTGGTGAAGACAGCGGCGTTGACGATGGTGGAGCCGCAGGCCGCGCCGAACGCCGCGGAGGCCAGCGTCGTGGCCATGGCCAGCCCGCCGGAGACCTTGCCCAGCCAGTTATAGGCGGCGCGATAGAGGTCTCGCGTCAGCCCCGCCTGCGAGGCCAGCGCCCCCATCAGGATGAAGAGGGGGATCACCGCGAGCGTGAAGCTGTTGGTTGTCGAGAACGGAACGGTCGCGACCTGCGCCAGCGCCGCGCGCTCGTTGATCGACAGATAGATACCCACGAAGCCGGACAGGCCCAGCGCGACACCGATGTGAACGCCGACCGTCAGCATCACGAAGAGCATGCCGGCGACGATCAGCCCGGCGGTGCCTGGATCAAGCATCCCTGTCGCCCCCGTCCCTGTCGGTGCCGTAAAGGCCGGATTCATCGCCAACGGGCGGGGCACCGCTGCGCAGCCGGCCGAGATCCTCGATCAGGTGCAGGAGAAGTTGCAGGATCATCAGCGCGCAGCCCGCGACGAGCGTGAACCGGGCGGGCCACAGCGGGAAGCGGATCAGACCGGATGTCGCCTCGCCGATCTGAAGCGAATACTGCGCCTCGAGCCAGCCTTGCCAGAGGATCAGCGCGAAGAAGGCGATGGCGCAGAGATCGGTGACGATGTCCATCGCGGCGCGCGCGC
Source organism: Pseudomonadota bacterium (assembly GCA_038757905.1). Lineage (GTDB taxonomy): Bacteria > Pseudomonadota > Alphaproteobacteria > Rhodobacterales > Rhodobacteraceae > HLUCCA09. The sequence goes on from JBCDGG010000121.1 coordinate 14,846, forward strand.
GGGGGCCGACCTGGAAGTACACAAGCTCGACCCGGATGTGCTGGCGGCGGATCTGGGCATAGGCCAGGGCGCCGAAGACGATCAGCACCATGGTGCTTTCGGTCAGCTCCCGCGGGCCGGGCACGGGGATCAGCAGGACCTGGGTGCCGACGATGTCGGCGACGCCGAGAAACATCGACATGAGCATACCGGCCCCGCCGACCATCAGCACGATCAGGGCAAGGCGTTCGACAAATCGGGAGAGGACGGCCAAGGGGGAGTGCTCGATCAGGCGGGAGGTCGGTCAGGCGGTGATTTGGTCAGGCGGAGGATGGGTCGGGCAGGCGGTAGGGCGGAGATATGGCCGGTCGGTCATGCATCCGCCCGGCGAAAAGCAGACCTGCACCGCGCCTGACCCATTGTAAAGCCGGCCCCGCGGCGAGCGCCGGGGGCCGGCCGCGCGGTTCAGCTGTCCGCGTCGATGATGTTGCGCCAGTAGACGGCGACTTCGCCGGCTTGGTCGCCCATACCGCGCGAGGCCATATCGTCTACCCAGTTCTGCAGTAGATCGGGCGCGGCGTCCTTCCACTTGGCAAGTTCCTCGGCCGGGAACGGCTTGATCGTGCCACCGGCGTCGACGATGCCCTGGCCCGCCGCTTCTTCTGCGGCCTCGATGTTGCCGATATAGGCGGCGCCAGCCTTGTCGGCCTCTTCGAGGATGATGGCGCGGTCGGCCTCGTCGATATCGGCGAAGGCGTCGGAGTTGATGACGATCAGGTGGCCGGTGATCGCCATGATCGGCCCGCAGCTATAGGGCCCCGGCTCGTGCAGCTTGTTGTTGAAGATGTTGCCGCGGTTGAGGAACGAGTAATCGAGCGCCCCACGCTGCAGCGCCTCGTACACATCGCCCACGCCCACGGAGACCGGCACGGCGCCCACGGCCTCGTGCGCCTTGGGGATGTCGGCCCCGAAGGAGCGGATCTTCTTGCCCGCCAGAGCCTCGACGTTGTCGCAATTGGCATCCGGGCCGGTCAGGTAATAGGCGCCCAGCGGCTGGTGGAACAGAAACTCCACCCCGAAGCTCGAAAGCTCCTCGCGAAAATACGGCATGTCGTCATAGGCGGCGGCGGAGATCTCCATCGCCTGGCGCGGCGTCTCGAAGACGAACGGGATCTGATAGGCGCGCCAGTAGAGCAGCTGGTCCGGGTAGTAGCCCGGCACGATGGCGGCCATGTCGATGGCGCCGCGGCCCGTCAGGGTCAGCAGTTCGTTACCGGCCCCCAGACCGCCGGCATAGGTGATTTCGATATTCACGCGCCCCTCGGTGCGCTCGGCGACGGCGGCGGCAAAATCCTTCTCCGCCTGAAGGAACGGGTTGTCGCCCAGGTAGTGGCCCCAGCGCAGGGTCACTTCGGCAGATGCCGCCCCCGCGAGGAGACCGGTGCCAACGGCAGCCATCCCGGCGAGGCTGAGGAAACGGTGAATCATTGGAATACTCCCTGGTTGGTGGCCGCCTGTCTCGGCGGTTTCTTCTGCGCCCTTGGAGGCGTCCGGCAGGTGGCGGGCGCCCGGTGAGCGTTGGTTCGCGCGGTGTTCGCCCGTGCGGATCTGTGACATCCTGACACACTTAGCAGGGCTGGCAAGAGAGTCACCCTCTCCAAATGGTCAACTGTTGACAGTTTGGCGACGGCGGCGAACACTTGTCAACGCTGCCGTGGGTGCCGCGCGGGATCAGAACGGAAAGCCGGAGGATCAATGGCCAGAACATGGGCATCCGCGCCGCTGAACGCGGCGGCTGGCGATGGCGCCACCGAGCCCGCGGAGTGCCATGCGGGTGAGGATGCGCGCGCGATTCTCGATGCTTTGGCGGCGCGGGCGTCGTGCCGGGCGTTCGATGGCAGCGCCATCGCGCCCGACGTGCTGGAAGCGATCGTTTGCGATGGGCTGGAGGCGCCCTCCTCCTGCAACCACCAGAACTGGCAATTCATCATCGTGACGGACGAGGAGGCGAAGCGCCGCGCGCACGACATCGCCGGGGGCAACCCGCACTTTCTGGACTGTTCGGCCCTGATCTATCTGTGTTTTCAGAAGGGGTGGACGCATGGCAACTTCTCGATCGTCCAGTCGGTCGCGGGTGCGGCCTACCATATGATGCTG
>JBCDGG010000122.1:0-16881 GCA_038757905.1 Pseudomonadota bacterium
CCCGAGGAAGAGGTGGTGCATCACCGGATTGCAGACGAGCACCGTCTCCACCACGCTCCGGGGGGCGATGCCGGCTTCCGCGATGATCTCTGCGGCCAGCGCGTCGAGCGCCGCCTGAACGGCGTTCGTCATCTCGCCCGCGCCGCCGGCGTTCATCATCGCGTAGGACACGCGGCTCATCAGATCTTCGCCGAAGCGGATCTGCGGGTTCATCGCCCCGGCCGAGGCGAGGACGGCCCCGGTGGACAGATCGCACAGATGGGCGGCGATGGTCGTCGAACCGAGGTCGATGGCGAGGCCATGGAGCGGGCCCTCGTGGTATCCCGGCCAGACATCCAGCATCAGGGCGGGGCCCGTCTCGACCGGCTGATGCAGGGCGACGGTCACCTGCCAATTGCCCTTGCGCAGGGCCGTCTGGAGGCGGGTGAGGACGGGCAGGGGGCATTCCACCCCGTCGATCCCCCAAGTGGCCCGCAGGGCGTCGCGCAGGCGCTGCAGATCGCCGGCCGGTTCATGCATGTCGGGCTCGGCCACGTCGACGAGCATCAGCCGCGTCGCCGGGTCCATGGCGATCGCGCGCTCCGTGGCCGCCTTGCGGACGACCTGCCGGTGCACCTGGCTCTCGGGTGGCACGTCGATCACCAGATCGCCCTGCACCGTCGCCTGGCAGCCAAGGCGCCGGCCTTCCTGCAAGCCGCGCTTCTGCTGGTAGCGCTCCTCCACCGCGTTCCAGGGCGAAACGGCCTCCGGCCGCGAGGTCAGCCCGTGCTTGGCGAACTCGCCGTAGGCCGGAGTGATCTGGCAGCGCGAGCAGATGCCGCGCCCGCCGCACACCGAATCCAGATCGACGCCGAGTTGCCGCGCTGCCGTCAGCACCGGGGTGCCGACGGGGAAGTGTCCGCGTTTGCCGGACGGCATGAAGACGACCAGAGGTTCGCTCACGGCCACCCCCGCTCGATCAGTCCCCGGCGCGAGAGACGCCCCGCCACGGTCAGGCCCGCCGACGGCGCCGACCTCCGCGCCCGGACCCGGCCTGAGCGGCGGCCTGGCTGGCTTCGGCGAAGCTGGCACCTTCCTTGACGGCGTCGAGGACGCGGGAGAACCCGATCCAATGCGAGCCGTTCGGATCGTGGTTCATCAGAAAATTCGCGGCGCGGATCGCCTCCATCTCCACCTGCCGGACGGGGTTCATGATCGCGCTGGTCATCCCCGCGCCGATGGCCATGGGCAGGAAGGCGGCGTTGATGCCGTGGCGATGGGGCAGCCCGAACGAGATGTTGGAGGCGCCGCAGGTGGTGTTCACGCCCAACTCCTCGCGCAGGCGGCGCACCAGGGTGAAGACCTGCCGGCCGGCCGTGGCCATCGCGCCCACCGGCATCACCAGCGGGTCGACGACGATGTCATGGGCGGGAATGCCGAAATCCGCCGCGCGTTCGACGATCTTCTTGGCGACGGCAAACCGCACATCGGGGTCTTCGCTGATGCCGGTATCGTCGTTCGAGATCGCGACGACGGGCACATCGTACTTCTTCACCAGCGGCAGGATCGCCTCGAGCCGCTCCTCTTCCCCGGTGACCGAGTTCAGAAGCGGCCGCCCCTCGACCTCCTCAAGCCCGGCTTCCAGCGCTGCGGGCACCGAACTGTCGATGCACAGGGGCGTATCGGTCAGCGCGATCACGGTCTGCAGCACCTTGCGCATCAGCGGCGGCTCGGTCTGGTTCGGATCGGGGTTGGAGTTGTAGACAACGCCCGCATTCACATCGAGGACCATCGCCCCGCAGGCCACCTGCTGCAGCGCATCCCTTTCCACGGTGGAAAAGTCGCCCGCCTCCAGTTCGGCCGCGAGCTTCTTGCGGCCCGTGGGGTTGATACGTTCCCCAATCACGCAGAACGGCTCGTCAAAGCCGATCGTGATGGTCTTGGTTCTGCTGGCGACGACGGTCCGCGTCATGGCGTCTCTTTCTCTGGCCCGGTGACCGGGCGGGTGGGTGATCGTGTCGTGCGGCTCGGCTCAGTGTGCTGCGGCGCCGGCCCTGTCCTTGTCTTGGGTATCGAGCAGCCCCTGCGCCCAGGTGGCCGACGCCTTTATCCCGCCGAGCGGGAAGACGTGCAGGCTTTCGACGCCGAAGGCGGGCGCGGCGGCCTTGTGGGCGGCGATCCGGGCCACGAGATCGGTCGGCTCGAAGGGCATCACCAGCTTGGTCACATCGCGGGCGCGCCGCTGCAGTACGCGCAGCGACGGGCCGACGCCGCACGCGACCGCGAACTTGATCATGGTCTGCAGCTTGGCCGGGCCCGCGATGCCGAGGTGGATCGGCAGATGAATGCCCTCGGCCGCAATCCTGTCCGCCCAGGCGATGATCGGGTCCGCCTCGAACGCGAACTGCGTGGCAATCGCCATCTCCGCATCGGTGCGTTCGGCAAAGGCCTGCTTCCATTGCAGCGCCTGCATCACCGCCCGGTCGCCGCCCTCGGGATCGATATCGCGGTTGCCTTCGGGGTGGCCCGCCACATGCAGGCGCGCAAACCCCGCCTTGTCGAAGAGACCGGTCTCCATCAGTTGCATGGAGGAATGAAACGCGCCCTGCGGGGCGGCGACACCGCCGGCCAGCAGGAGCGCCTGGGTCACCCCCGCCTCGCCCTGATAGCGCGCGATCCAATCGGCAAGCATCGCCTCGTCCTGGATGATGCGCGCCGGGAAATGCGGCATCACCGGGAACCCTTCTGAAGCGATCCGTTTGGCGGTGGCGACCATGTCCGCAATCGGCGTGCCGTCGATATGCGCGATGTAGATGCGGGTGCCTTCGGGCAGGATCTCGCGGAAATCCTCCACCTTGGCCGCCGTGCGCGGCATCACCTCGATGGAGTAGCCGCGCAGAAACGCCGCCGTCGTGCCGGCGGTCGGGGCGGGGTCGCGTTTCTTGAAGTTGAGCAGAGCCATCGCGGCCTCCCATATGCGTGCGGGCGTCACAGAGCGGGCCGGCGCGTCAGCGCGCTTCCCACCCGGCATTGTCAATCAGGGCCTTCAGGCGCTCGGGCCCGTACTCGGTGTCCAGGCGCCGCGCCTCGGTGGAGGCGACAGCGTCCGGCTCGCCCTCGACGGGGTAGGGATCGGCCATGCGGAACTCGGCCGTGTAGGCGTCGCTATCGGTCGTGCGGGCGCGCATGGCGCACCGGTCAATCGCCTGTTCGAAGCGTTCTGGCAACGGCGCCTTCGCTGCCCGGCGGCCCCGCCCGACCTTCACCTGGGCCGGAATATCGCGCCAGAAAACGATGGTAACGTCGGGCATGGGCTGGGATCTCCGAGCGGCGTGCTTTTCTCAATGGATACGCGGCCTGCGCCGGGGCCGGGTGCTCAATTTCGACATGGTGACGAATACCCGCGACGTTTTCGCGATCTCGTGACGTGTCGGTGCCTCTGGCGCCCAGGGCCCGAGGCTGGCGCACATACAGTCGACAATTGCACGAAGGCGGGCGCTCAATTCTTGCGCGATAGGGTCGGAGTGGTTACGTTTGCAGCAACTCGAAATTGGAGGGCGCGGAAATGGCGCCCAAGCGTCCCAAAGGTGCGGGCGCGTTCCCGAAGCCGGTCGATACCCCCGCGCCGCAACCGCCAGATCCCGTGTCGCCGTACGCGGCCCTGGATCTGGGAACGAACTCGTGTCGCATGCTTGTGGCCCAGCCCAAGGGCAGCCAATTCCATGTGGTCGATTCGTTCTCGAAATCCGTACAACTCGGCGCCGGGCTGGAGGCAACCGGCCGGCTCAGCCGCGCCTCCATGGCGCGCACGGTGCAGGCGCTGAAGATCTGCAAGACGAAGTTCGCCAAACACAGCGTGCGGCGCATGCGCCTCGTGGCCACGGAGGCGTGCCGGCGCGCCTCCAACGCGTACGACTTCATCTCCTACGTCAAGCGCGAGACGGGGCTGGAGCTGGAGGTGATCGAGCCCGAAGAGGAAGCGCGCCTCGCGGTCGTGTCCTGCGCACCGCTCGTTTCCACCAAGACCGAGCAACTCCTTGTCGTGGACATCGGCGGCGGGTCGACGGAGCTTGTCTGGATCGACCTGTCGCGCGTGCCAGGCCCGGACCGCCCCCGCGCCATCATGCGGCTCCATAAAGGGTTCCAACCTGGCGGTGACCCGTTTCCCTCGGCCAAGGTGGTTGACTGGATCTCCGTCCCGCTCGGCGTGGCGACGCTGCGGGACCAGTTTCGCGATGTCGAGGACGATTCGGGACGTTTCGCGCTCATGAGCTGGTACTTCGAGGAGCAACTGGCGGAGTTCGCGCCCTATCAGTCGGATCAGGCGCGCGAGGGGTTCCAGATCATCGGCACCTCCGGCACGGTCACCACGGTGGCCGCCTCGCATCTGGGGCTGCGCCGCTATGACCGCACCAAGGTGGACGGGCTGCGCATGACGTCGGATCAGATCGACGCTGTGATCCGCGACTATCTTTCCCTGGGCGAGGCCGGGCGCCGCCGCGACCCGCGCATCGGCAAGGACAGGCAGGCGCTGATCATGTCGGGCTCGGCGATTCTGCAGGCCCTGATGCGGGTGTGGCCGACCGACCGGTTGTCGGTGGCCGATCGCGGGCTGCGCGAGGGGCTGCTCTATGCGCAGATGTCGGCCGATGGCGTGCTCGAAGAGGGGCCGTTCTAGGGGCGGCTGTGTCAGCGGAGATCCCGGCATTCGGGCTCCAAAACCGGCCCGCGACGGGATAGACGTCGCGACTCGGGCAAAGAGCGGACCGAAGCGATGGCAAAGAAGACAAGCGGGCGGGGCCAGCGCGACCTGCGCGTCAGGGTGAAGACGGCGCGCGGGCGCAAGCTGTCCTCCAAGCTGTGGCTGGAGCGCCAGTTGAACGACCCTTACGTGCAGCGCGCCAAGCGCGAAGGCTATCGGGGGCGCGCGGCGTTCAAGATCCTCGACCTGGACGACAAGTACCGGTTCCTGGTGCCCGGGGCGCGGGTGGTCGATCTGGGCTGCGCACCGGGAGGTTGGTGCCAGGTGGCCGCCAAGCGCGTCAACGCGCTCGGTGAACAACCCGGCAAACCCCGCGGGCGGGTCCTGGGCCTCGATCTTCAGGTGGTGGAACCCATCGCCGGTGTCGAGTTGCGGCAGATGGACTTTCTGGACGAAGGCGCCGACGACGCTGTCAAGGAGTGGCTGGGCGGACCCGCCGATGTCGTCATGTCGGACATGGCGGCGGCGTCATCGGGCCATAAACAGACAGACCATCTGCGCATCGTGGCCCTGTGCGAGGCTGCGGCGGAGCTTGCCTTCGACGTGCTTGAAGAGGGCGGCACGTTTGTCGCCAAGGTCCTCGCCGGCGGGGCGGAAAGCGATCTGCAGCGCCGGCTCAAGGCGCGGTTTGCCAAGGTCGCGAATGTGAAGCCGCCCTCCAGCCGCTCCGATTCGTCGGAGAAGTTCGTGGTGGCCACGGGGTATCGGGGCGCGCGTGCCGAGACCGGCGGCGTCGCACCGGAAGAGTAGGAACGGAGGCGCGGACCGGCCTCGCCTACCGTGCGAATCGGGGCGCCCTCGGTGGCGGCCCAACTCTGTCGCCAACCCGTTGCCCGCGCCCAAAGCAGGCGCCGAATAACCCAGCGAGCTGGAGACCGACACCGCATCGCCGCGTCATCCTTTCCACTCCCTTGGGGCTGGGCTCAGGGGGAACCTGCGCGTGGGCAGGCGGCAGGGCACAGACAGAGTGAAGGTGCACATAGGTGTTATGTCTTGGATCTAAGGTTTGCGCTATTAGTTGCATAATAATAATTATTTAGAAAAGATTCCTAAAGTTATTAATGAGGGTTTGGATGTGCCGACCCAGCCTCTAGCAACCGCAAAACGGCGCGAAGCCGCGTCCGCTTCGGTTGGCCTCTGAAGGAGCCGAGACGCCCCGCGGTCGTGCGTTTCAGCTCTGTGATGCCGCTGGGAGCGGAGCGGTCCCGGAGCGTCCCGCCGATCCCGAGCCAACGCAATCCCACGTCGTCCCAACTCTACATCTGCCCGGAGCCGGCGCTGCGAAACCGGCGATCCGATCCCCTTCGCCAGCCCGGATACGCGCAACACCGCATTTTTTGGAAGGCACTTTGGCGGCGATCCCGTGCGCCCCGGCCCCTACAAATAAAGGACTTCGGCGGAAGACACGCGCGCCGCGCGCAGCAAAAGGGCAAAGGTCGCTTGATCTATGTCAACGTGCCTCTGGTCCTGTGCTGTATTCCCGACTATATTGCTAAGGAACCTGACGATAAGCCGACCACACCATGCAAGCCCTGTTGAACCGCGCCTCCCATCTCAAGGTCCTCTGGCAGGAGGAGTCGCCCGCCCGGCGCGGTCATCCCCCCGGGGTTCCGGTGAGCGATCTGGGCGAAGCCGGCGAGCGGGTTCTGCCGGTCCTGCGCGAGGCGGCCAAGCAGGCCCGGTGTCAGCGGCACATGACCCTGCACGAGGCGCATCGCTGCCTCGTTTGCCCCGGCGCTGCGTCCGGTGCGGCCGAGGCGCTGGTAAAGACACTGTCAGAAGTGATCGGCCGTCGCCCGGTGTTCTATGCGCCGGGAACCGGCATCGCGTCCTTCGACGAAGCGTGGCTCGTGCAGTGCCACGCGACTCAATCCGCCGGCGATGTGGACAGTCTGGCCCTTCTGGTGGGCCGGCGCGTGGCCGCGCCGCTCCGCCGTCCCTTCCTGGATCTCCTTCGCTCGCTTTAGCGCTCCCGCGCTAACACTTTGAAATGATGTGATCCGACCCGCTCCCGGGAGCGGCCGTCGGATTTTTTTTCGTGCACGGCTTGAATCGGGGTGGAATCCTCCGAACTTTGGCTTAGAATAATTCCAAGCTAGCCGCCGCCAGCCAGGTTGATCGGGCCGTCTTCTTCTCCCAGGCAGCACGGCCAGAACACGAAACGAAGGATTGACGCTATGACCAGCACCGCCGCGGATCTCAGCCCCGACTCCAATGCCCAGATCTGTGACGCACTGAACCAGTGTGTTGCCGAGACCGTCGTGACGACGATGCTCGCGCAGAACTTTCACTGGAACGTCACCGGCATGGCGTTCGGCCCGCTGCACGACTTCTTCCAGAAGATCTACGAGGATCACTTCGAAGGTCAGGACGATCTGGCCGAGCGCATCAAGGCGCTGGGTGGGCACGCCGAAGGCACCCTGAAGGGCATGCTCGAACGCTCCAAAGTGTCCGAGTTCGACGGCACCGCGAGCGACCGCGAGATGATCTCCATGATGCTCGAAGCGCAGCAGACCGTGGCCGCGACGCTCGCGCAATCCGGCGAGCTTGCCGCTGGGCATGGCGACACCCTGACCGAAGATCTCTGCATCGCGCGGGGGCAGGTGCACGAGAAATTCGCTTGGATGCTGCGCTCCCATCTGGAGTGAGGGAAGCGCCGTAGTAATGGCGGATGATAGGCGGTCCGTCCGGACCGCTTGTTACAGAACGGAGGGCGCCTTGGCGCCCTTTTTTCTGCAACGTCCCAGGTAGGCAGGAGCCCAGGCGCGATACTTCCCCATCGTGGTCTGCTGCGCGGTCAGCATTGCGATGAAGGCGTCTCGTTGCTCGTCTTTCTTAAGCAGCTTGAACATCTTCTTCTGCGTCTTGGTCATCGAACAGCCGATGCAATGATCGCCTGCCGGGCCGGACCGCTTGAATTTACACACACTGATACAGGGGCTGAGCGTCTTTCGCGCCACGCTTTGGCTTCCTTTGCTATTTCGTCAGGATAAGCTTTCCGGACCGCGTGATCCGCAGCGAATACGTCTGACCGTCCAACACAAGATGTGCCTGCTGTCCATCGCGCATAAGGCCGCGCACATCATAGGCCGGAACGTCGCCGAACACGGCCGGTGTTGTCATCCGCGCCAAGGGAGGCTGGGAGCTTTTGTCGTCGAGCGAGCGAAAATCACCATCCATCTTGGTGTCCTTTCCGTCATGGAGACGCCGGAGCGGGGCTCTGTTGGTCATCGCGGCAGCGTCCTTGCAAATCCTGTTCTGTGGCTCCCGACACGGTGGCTGTCTTAAGCCTGAGTGAAAAGGTCGGAAATGTAAAGCGCGCTTTTGCGCTCAAGGCGTGGGTGCGCGCTATTGCGCAGGCGCGTCGAAACCCCGCAGGCGAGCGGAACCAGGAGGCAGGATGCGCCGCAAGCCCGGGGCAGACCGGCCTTTGGGCCCGCGCGCAGTGCCGTTTCCGTTTACACGATTGGATGGCAGCGCTATCTGCGCGCCATGGATGACGCCACGCCTCTGACACCGCTCGCCGACCATCCGCTGCGCTACGACCTGGCCAACGAGCTGCATGCGCGGCCCTTTCCGTCGCTCGACGCGCCGTGCCGCGTGGTCTACCTCGCGATCAAGCGGGAAAAGGACGCGGCGAACCGCGACCGCGAGCTCGACCGGCAGCACCTGCTCGAACTGCTCGACCGGTTCGGTGCCACCCACCCCAAACCCGGGGCAACGCATTACTTCGGGGAGCTCGGCAAGCACCGCATCAAGTGGGAGTGTCACACCGAGTTTGTGACCTACACGGTCTTCTCCCCGGGCACGTCAGAGCGCGCGTTCGATCCCAAATCGTTCGAGGTGCTGCCGACGGATTGGCTTTCGCGGGCACCGGGCGTGCGGATCACCTCTGCCCTGATCCGGGTCGAAGTTGTCGCATCCGAAGACGAAGAGACGGTGCTGCCCAAGGCGTTCGAGTGGTTCGTGCCGGAGAGTCTGGCGGTTTCCCGAATTTCCGACGGGGCCGCCATCATGGCGGGCGATTTCCGCATCGACACCGGGGGGCATATGCGGTTTGCGCTGTTTGTCCGGCCCGAGACGGGCGCCCGGAGCGTGGGGCGCATGGTGCAGCGCCTGACGGAGATCGAGACCTACAAGGCGATGTCGATGCTGGGGTATCGCCGGGCGCGTGACCTGGCCGGTCAGATGGGCGAGCTGGATCAGGGCCTGACCAAGCTGATTTCCGACATGTCGTCCTCGCGCGGGGCGTCGGAGGATGCGCTGCAGGACCTGCTGCATGTCGCCTCGGAGCTGGAGCGCCTGAAAGCCATCACGACGTTCCGCTTCGGCGCAACGGAGGCCTACGAGGCCATCGTAATGGACCGTATCCGCGTGTTGCGAGAAGTGCGCTTCGGCGGCCGTCAGACGTTTCAGGAGTTCATGGCGCGCCGCTTCGATCCGGCGATGCGCACTGTCAAATCGACGGAGCGCCGGCTGTCGGCGATGGCGGAACGGGCGATCCGGGCGGGCGATCTTCTGCGCACGCGAGTGGATGTCGAGCGGCAGGCCCAGAATGCGGAGCTTCTGTCCTCGATGAACAAGCGGGCCGATATGCAGTTGCGCCTGCAGCGGACGGTGGAAGGCCTTTCCGTCGTGGCGATCAGCTATTACGCGGTGAACCTTGCGACTTATCTGGCCTATCCCGTGACGGAGCCTCTGGGTGTCACCAAGGGGCTGTCCACCGCGATCCTGACCCCGGTTGTCGTGCTCGGCGTCTGGTTTTTGATCCGCCGCATCCGGCACGCCATCGAGGACTGACCCCGGGCAGTTCAGGGGGGGGGGCGCCCTACCTGCAGCGCAAATCCGTCTATGGAGAGCGTGGGGGACGTGCCCCGACCCGCGGATTGTCGCGAGGCCGGACCCAGAGAACATGGAAGCCGAGACGGTGCGGCGCCCTGCAAGAGGGCGCCCCGGCGGAGGACGTCTTGGTGGCCGATGCGCGGCCCGGGCGCCGGTCAGTGCCCGGGCAGGCGGGTGTCGTCGATACGGATGGACAGCGGATCGGCGACGGGCAGATCGTCCCGCTTGCCGCCGTCGCGGTCCTCCGGCTCGGCCATCAGCATCACGGAGATCCCGAACTGGACACCCGAGAAGACGATGCCGTTGAAGAGCCAGAGCAGGAACACGGCCAGGGGCCCGGCGCCCGTATGGGTCACCAGATGCCAGAGATTGGCGACATTCATGAAGAGCAGCATCGCGACGAATGCCGCCGAGATCGCAAATCCGATGGCCGTTTGGATAATGTAGAGGCGGACGAGTTTGGGCATTGTGAACTCCTACCAATAGCCTTGAGGTAGTCCATCGGGTGCGCGAAGCAAAGAGGGCAGGCTGCCTCAGAACGCCTCTGGCTGCGCCTCGCGGGCCATGTGATCGAGAACGGCGTTGACGAAGCGGGGCTCACGCCCCTCCGGGAAGAACGCGCGCGCCACTTCCACGAACTCCACGATCACCACTTTGGGTGGGGTCTTAGCCGATACCAGTTCGGCCCCCGCCGCACGGAAGAGCGCTCGCAACGTCGGGTCGATCCGGTCGATCGGCCACTTGGCCACAAGGGCGCGATCCGTCATCTGGTCGACGCGGGCCTGTTCGTCGACCGCCCGATCCACCAGGGCGCGAAAGAGGTCGACATCGCCGTCCTCCATCTCCTCGCCGTCGGGCGTTCTGGCGCCGAAGCGATAATCCTCGAACTCCTTCTCGACGGCGAGCGTCGTCTGGCCCGAGCTCTCCATCTGAAAGAGCGCCTGAACCGCGTAGAGGCGTGCCGCCGAGCGGCGCCGTTTCTGGGCCTGTCGCTCGGCTTGCTTGTCGGCCGGCGCGCTCATGCGACGTCCGGCCCGTCTCCGGCGAGGATCGTATCCTCGCCCCGGGGCAGAAAGCCGATGCCCTTCGAGGTGCGGCCGAACCGGCGCGACAGCGCAATCAGGTGAAGCGCCGCCGCTGCCGCGCCCCCGCCTTTGTTCTGCTGAGCCGGATCGGCCCGGGCCACGGCCTGATCCATGTTCTCGACGGTCAGGATGCCGTTGCCGATGCACGCGCCGTCGAGGCCGAGCAGCATCAGACCGCGGGAACTGTCGTTGCAGACGGTGTCGTAATGGGTGGTCTCGCCGCGGATGATGCATCCCAGCGCGACGAACCCCTGAAAGTTCGATTGCCGGTAGGCGATGCGAATGGCCGTCGGAACCTCCAGCGCGCCGGGCACTTCGATCACCTCATGGGTGCCGCCCGTGGCCTCGATCTCGGCCGTGGCGCCGGCGATCAGATGGTCGGCGATGTCGCGGTAATAGGGCGCGACGACGAGGGCAAGCTTCGGGGCCGGCGCCTCGAAGCTCGGCCGCGGAAGGGTGTAGTGGCTTTCACCGGCCATCAGCCAAGCTCCGATATCTTGCGGGTGCCCACGATCTCAAGCCCATAGGCCTCGAGCCCGACGATTTTCGGGGTGGGCGAGTTGGTCAGCAGCCGCAGCTTCGACAGGCCGAGCGACGACAGGATCTGCGCCCCGAGACCGTATTGCCGAAGCGTCTGGGGGGAGGCTTCCGCCTCGGCGGCAAGCTGCATGTGCAGATCGCGCAGCAGCACGACGACGCCGCGCCCCTCGGCCGCGATCGAGAGCATCGCGGCGCCGAATTCGCTCGCCCGTCCCCGCGGCCCGGTGCCCACAAGGTCCAGCAGCGGGTCGAGCGCGTGCATCCGCACAAGCACCGGCTCCGGCGTCGTGATATCGCCCTTGATCAGCACGATGTGTTCGGCGCCCTGGGTCTCGTCGGTGTAGATCCGCATGTTCCAGGTGCCGCCGAACTCGCTCTCGATCATCTGCTCGTCCCGCATGCCGACCAGATTGTCATGGCGGCGGCGATAGGCGATCAGATCGGAGATTGTGCCGATCTTGAGCGCGTGGCGCTGGGCAAAGGCCACCAGATCGGGCAGGCGGGCCATCGTCCCGTCCTCGTTCATGATTTCGCAGATCACGCCGGACGGGTTGAGCCCGGCCAGCCGCGCGATGTCGACGGCGGCCTCGGTATGGCCGGCGCGGACCAGCACGCCGCCGTCGCGGGCGCGCAGCGGGAAGACGTGCCCGGGCGTGGCGATGTCGGTTCCCGTCTTGGAGGCGTCGATGGCGACGGCGACCGTCAGGGCGCGATCATGCGCCGAGATGCCGGTCGAGACGCCCTCGCGGGCCTCGATCGAGACGGTGAACGCCGTCTCGTGGCGGGAGGAGTTGGTGGAGGCCATCAGCGGCAAGCCGAGCGCGTCGATCCGCTCGCCCGTCAGCGACAGACAGATCAGCCCGCGCCCATGCGTCGCCATGAAGTTCACGGCGTCGGGCGTGGCCATCTGTGCCGGAATCACCAGATCGCCCTCGTTTTCGCGATCCTCGTGATCCACCAGAATGAACATCTTCCCATTGAGGGCGTCCTCGATGATCTCGTCGATCTTCGAGATCGCATCGTGGATTTCCGGGTTCGCGGTGTCGGGCAAGGGATGTCTCCAGGGCTGCTGCAACGGGCCATCTCGACCTTTGGCGCGCAGATAGCCCATGGCGCAAGGCTTGACCATAGGGGGCGGCCAGCGGATCGCGGCGCGCGGGACGGGCCGCGCCCCGGGTCAGGAGGCGCTTTTGCGCACCGTGTTTTCGTCGAAGAGCGCGGCGGAAAGATCGAAGAAGCGTGTCCGGACGTCGGGCCGCTCCATCATGATTTCATGCTCCGCGCCCCGTTCGATGATCAGCCGCCCACTCGGCCATTTGGCCATCTGGGCGCGGATATCGGCGACATCGACGATGCGCTCGTTCTCTCCTGTCACGCAGAGGCACGGCACGTTGGGCGCGGGCAGGCGGGCCAGGGCGCGCGTCTCCAAGAGCGCCTCGTTCACCCAGGTCATCGAGGGCCCGCCGAGGGCAAGCTCGGGATGGGCCTTCAGCTGGGCCTTCATCCAGGCAAACACTTCGGGGTCGGTTGTCAGCACATTGTCTTCGAACTCAGCCTCCAGCACATAGTTCGAGGCATCCGAGCCGGGCACGATCTTGCCGCCGAAGCCCAGCGGGCGGGACACCGTTGTCAGCGCCCAGGCGGCGGGCCGCAGTATCGGGGAGATGTAGATCCCCCACATTGGGCCCGAGAACACCGCCGAGGCGACCGGCAGCCCCGAGTGCAGCGCCCGCAGCCCGATGCCGCCGCCCATGGAGTGGGCGACGAGGTGCCAGGGCCGGGGCAGGTGCATCGTCTCGGCCGTCTGCACCATGGCGGCCACGTCCATCTGGTACTGCTCGAACCGGTCGACATGGCCGGTGGCGCGGTCGGGCAGGGGCCTGTCTGTCAGGCCCTGACCGCGCCAGTCGACGGCAAGCGTCGTGTAGCCTCGCGACGCGAACTCACGCCCGGCCGGGCCGTACTTCTCGACGAACTCGGTGCGGCCGGGGAACAGAAGCACCGTGCCGCGCGGGCCGTTGCCCAAAAGCCCCACGCGCGTGCGCGCCCCGTCCGGCGCGTGGGCCCAGACGGCATGCGCCGCCGGATCGGCATCCGCGATCGCGCTGTAGAACGGGGCGCTTTCCACCTGCGGGACCGGCCGGCGTCAGCCGAGCCGGGTGCCGAGCTTCATCGCCAGGCCCATATCGCCATCGACCGACAGCTTGCCCGTCATGAACGCTGCGGTGGGGTTGGTCTCGCCGTCCAGGATGGCGCGGAACGTGTCGAGATCCGCCGTCAGCGTGACATCGGCGTCTTCATCCCCGGCGCGCACGCCGCTGTCGTCCAACATGATGGCGCCTTCTCCAGTGATGGAGAACTTCGCGGTGCCGCCGATATCCCCGCCTTCGAATTTCTCCTGCAGGGCGGCAACCGCCTGGTCGATGGTGTCGGACATATGTGCTCCTTGCGCGTCTGTCTGTCTGTTGCGTCTGTGTCCCGCGTCACGTCCGGCCAGGGCCCCGCGGCCTCTGGGCACGCCCTCTGCCACCAGGTTTGGTGACACGGACGTGTTGTGGCGCGGGTTGGCAGGCCGCGGGGCCATGCTACACTCCCCTCCATGACGCTCAAGCACGCCATCCGCAATATGTCCGCTGCGGCACTTCTGGCTTCGGCCTGTTTCGTCGCGGGATCGCAGGCTGCCGCGCAGTCCGGTCCGGACACCGAGGAGATCGACCGCCTGTTCGAAGAACTGGCCAAGCCCGAGCAGCCGGGCTGGCAGCAGATCGAGGAGGCGATCGCGCTGGAATGGTCGAAGTCTGGCTCGGCGTCGATGGATCTGCTGTTGCAGCGGGGGCGCGAGGCGCTGACCGAGGGCGAATTCGAGACGGCGCTTGAGCATCTCACGGCGCTGACCGACCACGCGCCGGACTTCGCGGAGGCCTGGAACAGCCGCGCCACGGTGTTCTTCCGAATGGAGCTTTACGGCCTTGCGCTGGACGACATTTCGCGCGCGCTGGCGCTGGAGCCGCGCCATTTCGGCGCAATGATCGGCCTGGCCACCATCCTGCGCGAGTTGGAGATGGAGGAGGAGGCGCTCGAGGTGCTGCGCCGGACGCAGGAACTGCACCCCCATCGCCCCACCGTCAAGGAGGGGATCGAAGCGCTGTCGAGCCGCCTGGAGGGCGAAGCGCTTTAGGCCGCCACGCCCGGACCGCCCTGAAGCGCGCTAGGATTCGTCGGGCACGTTCAGAACCACGCCGTCCTTCTTGCCATGCCCCGTGCGGGCATCGTGCTGGTTCTGCAGCTTCTGCGTGTCGCTCTTGAACTTGTTCCACATCGCCGGCCACTTCTTCGTTTCCACCGGGTCGCCTTTCTCCAGCGTTTTCTTGAACGCCTCGCAGGCATCGGTGAAGATCTTGTGGTGTTCGTTTTCGTGGCGCAGAAGCTCCTTGTACATCGTGTCGAAGGATTGCTGTTTGGGCTTGCTGACCTTCGGGTAATCCACCCAGTTCGGCATGGTGATCACCGGCGCGCCGCCGATGGCGATGCTCCCCACCTTGGTCTTGTCGCCTTTGTCGGGCGACGCTTTTTCGGTTTCGTGCGACCGGTAGCGCCCCCACCACTTGTGCTTTTCCAGGTTCTTGAAGAGCTCTTCGATGGTCTTGCCCTTCACTTTCCACTTGGCGTCCTTGGGCTTGGGGACCTTGACGGTGACCTTCATGGCTTCCTCCATCTGAGGATCGGCGGGAGTATGACGTTACGTAATACTACGCGATTTCCACCTGATTTTCCATCCGGCGAGGCCGGGGGCCACACCCCGGGCGCCGCCGAATGCGGGGCGTGAGTTGTTGAGCCGCGGGGGAGCGGCTACATCCCTCACACGGCTCGGATTGAAAGGCGCACGGGGGATGAACAACGCGAACGTCACCGCCGTTCTCGGACCCACGAACACCGGCAAGACACATCACGCGGTCGAGCGCATGCTCGCCTACAGAACCGGCGTCATTGGCCTGCCGCTGCGCCTGCTGGCGCGCGAAGTCTACGACCGGGTGGTCGGCTTGCGTGGGCCGTCGGTCGTTGCACTCGTCACCGGGGAGGAGCGGATCGTGCCTGCGCGCGCCCAGTACTGGGTCTGCACGACCGAGGCCATGCCGACCGATATCGGCGCGGATTTTCTGGCGGTGGACGAAATACAGCTCTGCGCGGACCCTGAGCGCGGGCATGTCTTCACCGACAGGCTGCTGTCGGCGCGCGGCCTGCACGAGACCCTGTTTCTGGGCGCGGACACGATGCGCGCGGTCATCGCGGCTGAGATCCCCAAGGTCCGGATGATGCGGCGCGAGCGGTTTTCGACGCTCTCCTACGCGGGATCGAAGAAGATCAGCCGGATGCCGCCACGATCCGCCATCGTAGGGTTCTCGGTGGACAACGTCTATGCCATCGCCGAGTTGATCCGCCGCCAGAAGGGCGGCTGTGCTGTGGTGATGGGGGCGCTCAGCCCGCGGACCCGGAACGCCCAGGTCGATCTCTACCAGAACGGCGATGTGGATTATCTGGTGGCCACCGATGCCATCGGCATGGGGCTGAACCTCGATGTGCGCCACATCGCGTTTTCCGGCTTGCGCAAGTTCGACGGGCGGCGGATGCGCGATCTGGCGCCGAACGAGCTGGCCCAGATCGCCGGCCGCGCCGGCCGCTACAAGACCGACGGCACATTCGGGGTGACGGGCGAGGCGCCCGCGCTCGACGAGCGCGTGGTGGAGGCGATCACGGAACATCGCTTCACCCCGATCCAGAAGCTGCAATGGCGCAATCCCGCGCTCGATTTCGGGACGGTCGACCGGCTAATCGCCTCCCTCGAGGCCGCCCCGCGCGACGAGCGCCTGGTGCGGGCGCGCGAGGCGGACGATCTCGCGGCGCTGCGCGCCCTGGCCGGGCTGCCCGGCGTGCGCGAACGCGCGGTGCACCCCCAGCACGTCAAACTTCTGTGGGATGTCTGCCGGATCCCCGATTTTCGTGGCATCTCGCATGCTGAGCATGCCAGCCTCGTGGAGCGACTGTTTGGGTTTCTGCGCGATGTCGGCCGCGTTCCCGACGATTGGATGGCGCGGCAGGTCAAGCGCATCGACCGGACGGACGGCGACATCGACGCGCTCTCCAAGCGATTGGCGTATATCCGCACATGGACCTACGTCGCGCAGCGTCCGGGCTGGCTCGATGACGAAACCCATTGGCGCGACGCCACCCGTTCGGTAGAAGACCGCCTGTCCGATGCGCTTCACCAAGCGCTCACGCAGAGATTTGTCGACCGGCGCACCAGCGTGCTTCTGCGCCGGCTGAAACAGAAGGAGAGCCTCGTGGCCGAGGTGACGGAGAAGGGCGAAGTGACGGTGGAGGGCCAGTTCGCGGGGCGTCTCGAGGGATTCCGGTTCACGCTCGACAAGGCGGCGACCGGCGACGAGGCCAAGACCCTGCGACAGGCGGCGCTGACGCAAAGATTTGTGGACCGGCGCACCTCGGTGTTGTTGCGCCGGCACAAACAGAAGGAGGCCCTCTTGGCCGAAGTAAACGACAAGGGTGAGGTGACGGTCGAAGGCGAATTTGTCGGCCGGCTGGAAGGGTTTCGGTTCATTCAGGACAAGTCTGCGGCGGGAGCCGAGGCAAAGGTTCTGAAATCGGCCTCACTGCAGG
>JBCDGG010000123.1:0-16511 GCA_038757905.1 Pseudomonadota bacterium
CGGAGCGCGAGCGCCACCATGTCGTCCAGATCCTGCTGGCTGGCCCAGCCGAAGGCCAGCACGTGTTCCTCGGTCACCAGCGGATCGCCCAACGCGTCGTCCTTGAGGTAGAACTCCACCACCGGGCGCGGCAGCGGCGTGCCCTCGTCGATGCCCAGCCGCTTGGCCATGGTCCCGGCCGCGATGTTGCGCACCACCACTTCGAGCGGAATGATCTCGACCGAGCGGATCAGCTGCTCGCGCATGTTGATGCGCTTGATGAAATGGGTCGGCACGCCGATCACGTTCAGCCCGGACATGAAGAACTCGCTCAGCCGGTTGTTCAGCACGCCCTTGCCTTCGATCACATCGTGCTTCTGGGCGTTGTAGGCGGTCGCATCGTCCTTGAAATACTGGACAAGGGTCCCGGGTTCGGGCCCTTCGTAAAGCACCTTCGCCTTGCCCTCATAGACTTTTTTGCGCCTTGCCATGGGATCTCCGGAATGAAAGGGGGGCGCCGCGCTCGACCGGCGCGCGCCCCCTTGCTGCCGCTCCTATAGGCCAAGGCAGCCTGTCGGGCAAGGGAAGCAGCGCGGGAAGCCTGGGCGGAAGCGGCGGCGGCCGGAACGGCAGTTCCCTTGGCGGACGCGCGGCGGACGAAGGGCGGGCCATCCAATGGACGCGGACGGCGAACCATCCGCGGCTCTAACACCGGACTCCCGGCCCTTCTGAACGGCCTGATCGCGCCTCCCTCTTCGCGCCAGCGCGCGGGAGGCCGTGCGGAGCATTCCGGCCCTACAAGCCCACGAGCGCGCACGGCAGGGGCGCGCAAGCGGCAGCATCGACCCTCTCGGGGCGCGAGGGCACCGCGCCTTGCTACGCAGGCCCGTGCTGGGCCTGCACGCCCAACTGTGTCACTCTCGCCTGCCAAGGCCGGGTGCGCCGCAGCGGCACCCTCGCAGTCACGCGGACACGCGTGTAAGGCGGGCGCGGGCCGGTGCGCCGCAGGGCGCAGGATCGGAAGGCACAGGAGGTCTTCGCAGAATGACGGATGAGTTCGCGCTGGTTGATTTCGCCTTGGTCCGCGCCCATCCGGGAGACGTGGTGCTGGCCCTGGCAGCGCATGCAGACCGGTCCGCGGGGAGCCCCGCGCCGGCCCCGAAGGCGCGGCGACCCGGGCTGATCGGGCGCCTCTTCGGAACAGGCCGTGCCGCCCATGGCGGCCTTTCGATCCACCCCGCCGGGCACCTGCCACCCGCGCCACTCTCCCGCGCCATGCCGGACGATCTCGGCTTCGCGGCCGGGCAAACGCCGTTCCGCGTGACAGCACCCCTCGGATCGGAAGCGCTGACGCTGGTGGAATTCCGGGAATCGGACGGTGCGCTGTCGCCCATCGCGGCGGGCCTGTCATCCGCCCTCGCCGGGGCCGAGGTGTTCTATTTCCGGTTGTCGGGGTTGCGGCACCCCGGGTCGGAAACCGTCTTCCATATCTACCGCGATGGCGCTGCCCAGCGGCGGGCGTCGTCGATCTGCGCCGACGGCATCCTGCCCGAAGCCGAATGGGACGTGGTCGATGCCGGGCTGCCGCATCTGGTGGAGGCCGACAGCCTGCCCTCCTCCGGCGCGCGGGCCTGGGAGATCATGACGCCGGAGCGCCAGGGCGCCATTCTCGCGGCGATGGGGATCGAACCGGACACGCTCTTTTCCGCCGATCCGGGACAGGACGACGACGCGCGGGTCACCTTCGAGATCTCGGCGGAGCCAGACGGCCGCCCCCTCTCGGAGGCCAAACGGATCTATGACCGGGCCCGGGCCAGCCACGCCGCGGCACGCACGGATGCCACCGATCCAAAAGCGGAGGCGGAGCGCAACGCGGGCCCGGATCCCGCCGCCGTCCCCGCGCCGACGCACCCGCCTGCGGCTCAGCCGGGCCGCATTGAGCGCCCACCGGCGCGGCCCCCCAAGGCCTCCGCGCCCGCCAAAACCGAAGCGCCCGCGCCTGCGCCGAAGCAGGACCAGCGCGACGAACGCTGGGAAACGGAGGTGACGCGCCTGCTCGTCACCGCCGTGGCCCATGCCCTCCCGGAGGAGGAGCAGGTGCCCTGGCTCACCGAACTGACGGCCCGGCTCGAAGCGGGTGACGTCGAAGACGCGCTGGCAGAGGCACAGCAATTGATCCAGCGCGGAAACCGACCGGCTTCCGAACGCCACGCCGATGCCGCGCGCCTCAACGAACTCTTTGGAATTGCGCCCGTATCCGGTGCCCCCCCGCGTCCGCCGAACCGGTAGGGCCGGCGCGGGCGAGACGACGCGCCGCAGAAAACGGCGCCTTCCGGCCCCGGCCCGGCCTTTGCAAATGCCCGGCGGCTCGCCTACATAAACGGCAACCTGAGACCCGAGCGGGAGCCATGCCCATGACCACTTTTGACGATCGCGAATCTGCCTTCGAGAACAAGTTCGCCCACGATGCCGAGATGCTGTTCAAGGCGGAATCTCTGCGCAACAAGATGGTGGCGGCCTGGGCGTCAGAGTTGCTGGGCCGCACCGGCGAGGAGGCCGCGCAATACGTCAAGGACGTGATCCGCGCGGATTTCGAAGCGCCCGGGCCGGAGGATGTCATCCGCAAGCTGATCGCCGATCTGGAGGGGAAAGCCGACGAGGCGACGATCCGGGCCAAGGTTCAGGAGATGACGCGCGAAGCACAGGAGAAAGTGCTGGCGAGCGACGCCAGCTGACCCGCGCGCCGGTTTCTCCCCCTCCCTGATCGCGTCTGGCCGGGCCGTTCGGCCCCGCTCTGCCGCCTGCGCGCGAAAAAGGCCCGCTTGCAGGGTGCGTTTTTCCATTGCACCGCTCGCACCGGCGTGAGACGGGGCCCGCGTTTTCAGATGCGGAGGCTTTCATGGCTGTGCCCCAATCCGGCGATCCCCTGTCGCGCTTGCTGGCGGAGCGCGAATGGCTGCTAGCGGACGGCGCGACCGGCACCGTACTCTTTGCCATGGGGCTTCAGGCGGGCGATGCGCCGGAGCTTTGGAACGTCGACGCGCCCGACAAGATCGTGGCGCTCTATCGCGGCGCGGTCGAGGCCGGGTCGGATCTGTTTCTCACCAACACGTTCGGGGGAACGGCGGCGCGGCTCAAGCTGCACGACGCGCAGAACCGGGTGGGCGAGTTGAACCGGATCGGCGCCGAGATCGCCCGCGAAGTGGCCGATACGGCGGGTCGTCCGGTGGTCGTTGCAGGCTCTATGGGCCCCACGGGCGAGATCCTGGAACCGACCGGCACACTCGCGTTCGACGATGCGGTGGCCCTGTTCCACGAACAGGCCGAAGGCCTGAAGGACGGCGGCGCCGATGTGCTCTGGGTCGAGACGATCAGCGCGGCGGAAGAGTACCGCGCGGCGGGCGAGGCTGCGCGCCTGGCCGGAATGCCCTGGTGCGGGACGATGAGCTTCGACACCGCGGGCCGGACGATGATGGGGCTGACCTCGGCCGATCTTGCCCGGATGGTGGAATCCATGGAGCACCCGCCGCTCGCGTTCGGCGCAAATTGCGGTGTAGGTGCGTCGGATCTGATGCGCACCGTCCTGGGGTTTGCGGCCACGGGCAGCGAGCGGCCGGTGATCGCCAAGGGCAACGCGGGCATCCCGAAATACGTCGATGGCCACATCCACTACGATGGCACGCCCGCGCTGATGGCCGAATACGCCACCATGGCGCGTAATGCAGGCGCGCGGATTATCGGCGGCTGCTGCGGTACGACGCCGGATCATCTGCGCGCGATGCGCGCGGCGCTGGAAAGCCAGCCGAAGGGGCCGCCCCCGGCGCTCGAAGACATCGCCGCGCGCCTCGGCGGCTTCTCGTCCGAAAGCGACGGCACCGGAGACGGCGCGGCAGCGGGCCGCGCCGAGCGGCCACGACGGCGCCGCCGCCGCACCTGAGCGCGGGCGGCTCGGCTCCCGGCCTGCACAAGCATTACGGCGCGCTTCTTCTCCTGGGCCTCATGCATGCCGCTCCTTCAAGCGACGCCGTCCGACAGGTCACAGCAACGACAGCTGGTCGCCCGGCTGCGGCGGCACGCGGAACAGATCCGTGCGGAGCGGCGGCATCCGCTGCGCAAGGTTCATCCGTTTGCAGGCGAGCCCGAAGCGCCGCCGCAGGAGCCGGGCATACTCGCCCTGCCCCACCAGTCGGCGGCCGAACGCGGCGTCGTAGTCCTTGCCGCCATGCACCTCGCGCACCCGCGCCATCACCCGGGCAGCCCGATCCGGCCGCGCGGCGGCCAGCCATTCCCGGAAGAGCGGCGACACCTCGCGCGGCAGGCGGAGCACGGCAAAGCTGGCCGCCTCCGCGCCTGCATCGGCCGCCGCCTGGAGCAGCGCCTCAATCTCGTGATCCGTCAGCCCGGGGACGATCGGCGCCAGGCACGCCCGCACCGGAACGCCCGCCCGCGCCAGACGCTCGATGGCCCGCAGCCTATGGGCCGGCCCGGGCACCCGCGGCTCCATCGCGCGGGCCAGATCGGCATCGAGGGTCGTCAGCGAGATGCCGACCCGCGCGAGGCTGCGCGCGCCCATCTCCGCGAGCAAATCGACGTCGCGCGTCACAAGCGTGCCCTTGGTGACGATGCCGACGGGATGCTGCATCTCATGCAGCACCTCCAGACACGCCCGCATCACCCCGTTGTCCCGCTCCAGCGGCTGATACGGATCGGTGTTCGTGCCGATGGCGAGCGTGGCGGGGACATAGCTCTTTGCCGAAAGCTCCCGCCGGAGCGCCTCCGCCGCGCCCGGCTTCACCGTCAGCACCGTCTCGAAGTCGAGGCCGGGCGACAGGCCGAGATAGGCGTGCGAGGGGCGCGCGAAGCAGTAGACGCAGCCATGTTCGCACCCGCGATAGGGGTTGATCGATCGGTCGAAGGACAGATCCGGCGAGGTATTGCGCGAGATGATCCGCCCGACCCGCTCGGTGCGCACCTCCGTCCGCAGCGGCGGCATGTCTTCCTCGATGTCCCAGCCATCATCGGCCGCCTCCCGCGCGAACCGCTCGAACCGGCCGACATGGTTGCTGCGTGCGCCACGCCCGCGAGCCCGCAGATGCGGATCGTGCCGGGAGGGCGCGGCATGTCCGCCTGTCCCGCCGGTTTCGGGTGCTTCATCGCCGTCGCCCATACCGCCCCCCCTGCCGTGCCAGGAATAAGAACATACCATGAACATTAGAGGGGAAAACCGTTGTCTGCCAAGCCCGAAAGTCGGAAGCGACGCGGCGGATGTCGCAATCGGGAGTGCGGCACCACCCCATTGCGCGCTTGATAATCGCAACGGACGGTCTTCCGACCGCTGCCGGAGACCGCCTAGGAGAGCCCCATGGCCGACGAAGACGACGACATCATCCTCGCCGAGTTGGACGATGAAGAGCTCGTGCAGCAGATGCACGACGATCTCTATGACGGCCTGAAGGAAGAGATCGAGGAAGGCGTGAACATCCTCCTCGGGCGCAACTGGATGCCCTACGACGTGCTCACCACTGCGCTCGTCGGCGGGATGACCATCGTCGGCAAGGACTTCCGCGATGGGATCCTGTTCGTGCCCGAGGTTCTGCTGGCCGCCAATGCGATGAAGGCGGGCATGGCGATCCTGAAGCCTCTCCTGGCCGAAACCGGCGCACCGCGCATGGGCAAGATGGTGATCGGCACGGTCAAGGGCGACATCCACGACATCGGCAAGAACCTGGTATCTATGATGATGGAAGGCGCCGGGTTCGAAGTGGTCGACCTCGGCATCAACAACCCGGTGGAGGCCTATCTGGAGGCGCTCGACACCGAGCAGCCCGATATCCTTGGCATGTCGGCCCTGCTGACCACGACGATGCCCTATATGAAGGTCGTGATCGACACGATGGTCGAGAAGGGCCTGCGCGACGATTACATTGTGCTGGTGGGCGGCGCGCCGCTGAACGAGGAGTTCGGCCGCGCCATCGGCGCGGATGCCTATTGCCGCGATGCCGCCGTTGCCGTGGAAACCGCGAAAGACTTCATCGCGCGCAAGCACAATCAGTTCGCCGCCTCGGCCTGACGCCGGGGCGTGGCCGCGCAGCCTGGGCGCGTTTACGGATCGTATCGTTCGCGCCCGCACCGTCGGGCTGCGGTATCACCGGCAGGCTCGGAGGACGCCATGCCCGTTGTCAGACCGTTCCCCCCCAGCGCGCATGGGCCCGACACGGCGTGGGCGCTTGCACCGCTTCGCACCTCCGGCCCCGCTCCAACGGGTCTGCTTGGCTGCGACCGCGGCATGGCTGTGGCACCGGCGGCCCGCCGGGCATGCCTGCCGACCATCGGCGGGCCCAGAGACGAGGTGAGCGTATGACGACGCGTCCCGCCGCCCCCAGCGCCCCGCGCAGAGACGGCGCCCGGTCCTCCAACGTGCCCAGCGACGCCGCGTTGACGGAGCACGGCATGGGGCCTGCGGGCGCGGGCCGCGTCCTGGTGCTGGCCTGTGGCGCCCTGGCCCGCGAGATCACGGCGCTCTGGCGCCTCAACCAATGGTCCCATGTCGATCTGGCGTGCCTTCCCGCGATCCTTCACAACCATCCCGACCGCATCGCCCCTGCCGTGGAGGAGGCCGTGGCGCGCTACCGGGAGACCTACGGCCGGATCTTCGTGGCCTATGCCGATTGCGGGACCGGGGGCGCCTTGGAACGGCTGTGCGACAGGCTCGGGGTCGAGATGATCGCAGGGCCGCATTGCTACAGCTTTTTCGAGGGCAATCAGGTGTTTGCCGACCGCGGTGATGCGGAGATGACGACGTTCTACCTCACCGACTTTCTGGCAAGGCAGTTCGATGCGTTCGTGTGGAAGCCGCTGGGGCTCGACCGGCATCCCGAGCTCCTTCCGATGTACTTTGCGCATTACGAGAAGCTCGTCTACCTCGCGCAGACCGACGACCCCGAACTGGACGCCCGGGCCCGGGACTGCGCGGAACGTCTGGGCCTGAGCTACGAGCGCCGGACCACGGGCTATGGCGATCTGGACGACGCGCTCTCGCGCTTCGCCGACGCCGGAGACTGACCCCGGCGCCATCCGCGCGTCCCTTCGGGGGCCGCGATCACGCCCGCGATCACGCCCGTGCGGCGATATCCCTGACCCGGCCAACCATGGCCCTCAGCCCGTTGGAGCGCTGCGAGGACAGGTGATCCTGCAGACCCAGCCGGGCAAGCTCGGCCTCGGCGTCGACCGCCCGCACCTCTGCCACGGAAAGCCCGTTATAGAGCGATTGCAGCACTGCGATCAGGCCCTTCACGATCATCGCGTCGCTCTCTCCGCGGAAGTGCAGCGTCGCGTCCTGCCCCTCGCCCTCGATCTCGGGGACGAGCCAGACCTGGCTGGCGCATCCATCGACCTTCGTTGCCGGAACGCGCTCCGCCTCGGCCAGCGGCGGCAGCGCCCGGCCGAGGTCGATCACATGGCGATAGCGATCCTCCCAATCGTCGAGGAAGGCAAAGGTCTCTACGAGGTCTTCGAAGGATTCGGTCGCCATGGGGGCCCCAGCAGTTGCACTGGCCGAGACATATGGCGGCGCCCGGCACCGGTCCAGCCCCGGGGCGCCTCCGTCGCAGGCGGCCTTTTCAATATCGGAGCGTTGCGATAGCCAAGCTGCAGCGAGGCAACGGGGGGCGACATGCGACGGACGGGCTTGGCGGGATTGGCCGCACTCATGGTGCTGGCGGGCTGCGAAACCCGCTGGAACCCGGTCAACTGGTTTGGCCGCTCGCAGGAGGCGACCCTGCCCGTCGCTGCGGCGGAGACCCCGACCATCGTTCCGCAGGACCCGCGCCCCAGCGTCGATCAGGTCGTGGAGCTGACGGTCGACCGGGTGGAGGGCGGTGCGCTGATCACGGCGATGGGCGTTCCCGCGACGCAAGGCTGGTTCGAGGCCGATCTGGTGCCCGACACGCGCGACATCGAGGGGCGCCCCCAGGCCGAGGATGGCGAGCTCGCGTTTCGCTTCGTGGCCGTGCCCCCGCCCACGCCCCAACCCGCGGGCTCGCCCCGGTCGCGGCAGATCTCTGCATCGGTCTTTGTGTCGAGCCAAAGGCTGGAAGGCGCGCGCACGATCACGGTGAAGGGCCAGACGAACCAGCGCTCCTCCCGCCGCTAGGACGCCGTCGGGTGCACGCACAAGCCTGGCGCGGGCCGCGATCCGGTCCGGCTCGGCCCAGTCAGATCGTGACGACCTCCACCTTGCCGCCCTTCGCGGCCAGCCCCACCGTGCCGTCGCAAAGACGCAACGCGTCGGACCCGAACACCTCCATCCGCCAGCCGCGCAGCGCTGCCACATCGCGCTCCCCCGCCGAGATCGCGTCGAGATCGGCGGCCGAGGCGATCAGCTTCTGCGCCACGCCGGAGGTCTCGGCCTTCGCCTTGAGCAGCACGCGCAGAAGATCGGCCAGTGCCGGGTTCACCTGCAGGCGGTCGCGGCGATCCTCGGCCTTTGGCCAGGTTGCCCTGTCGCTTTGCTGACCGGCGGCCACGGCGGCGAGGATCCCCTCCGCGATGGCGCCTTTGCGCGCCTCGCGCAACAGCAGCCGCGACCGGCCCAGATCGGCCGCCGATCCGGGTTTCGTCGAGGCCAGTTCCAACAGCGCGTCATCCTTGAAGACGCGGTTGCGGGGGATATTGCGTTCCTGCGCATGCACTTCGCGGAAGCGGGCAAGCTCGCGCACGATGGCCAGGAACTTGCCCGAGTTCGTCCGCGTCTTGACCCTGCGCCACGCTTCGTCGGGGTCGATCTGGTAGGTGGCCGGGTCCGTCAGGATGCCAAGCTCCTCCTGGACCCACCGCGTCCGGCCGGAGCGTTCCAGCTCGGCCGAGAGGGTCTCGTAGATGACGCGCAGATGAGTGACGTCGGCCAGCGCATAGGATTTCTGCGCGTCGGTCAGCGGCCGACGCGACCAGTCCGTGAAGCGGGAGGTCTTGTCGACGCTGGCATGGGCGATTTTGCGCACCAGCGTCTCATAGCCCACCTGCTCGCCAAAACCGCAGACCATGGCGGCCACCTGGGTGTCGAACAGCGGCTCGGGCAGCACGCCGCCCTCGTGATGGAAGATCTCAAGATCCTGGCGCGCCGCGTGGAAGACCTTCACGACCGATGCATTCGCCATCAGATCGTAGAGCGGCTGCAACGACATGTCTCCACCCAGGATCGGGTCGATCAGGACGGCCTCGCCCTCTCCGGGCAGCGCCATCTGCACGAGGCAAAGCTTGGACCAGTAGGTGCGCTCGCGCAGGAACTCGGTATCGACAGTCACATAGGGTCCGTGCGCGGCCTCCGCACAGAAAGCAGCGAGATCGTCTGTCGTTGTGAGGGTGCGCATGCGGCGGGTCGTCCTTGGGCTTTTGCGGTACGTCCGGATTGTGTCCGGTATCGGCTCCGTGCGGGGCGGCGGTTTGATCGGACATGACTACCGGCAATCGAAGACAAGCGAAAGGTCAGCCCAGAAGAACCGGCGTCTCCTCGCCCGCCAGCACCCGCGCCAGAACCTCCGGGTAGAGACGGTGCTCCATGGCCTGGACGCGCGCGGCAAGCGTGTCGGGCGTGTCGCCGGGCGCGACCGGCACCCGGCCCTGTCCGAGCACCGGGCCCTCGTCGAGCTCTGGCGTCACAAGATGCACGGTGCAGCCGTGCTCTTTGTCCCCGGCGGCGAGGGCCCGGGCGTGGGTATCGAGCCCCCGGTACCTGGGCAGAAGCGACGGGTGAATGTTGAGGATCCGGCCCTGCCACGCCGTTACGAAGTCCGGCATCAGGATGCGCATGAAACCCGCAAGGCAGAGCAGGTCGGGGCTCAGCGGCGCCAGCGCGTCCGTCAGCGCCGCCTCGAAGGCCGGGCGATCGCCCCGAAACGCCCGGTGATCGACGATTGCGGTCGGCACCCCCAGGGCGCGCGCCTTAGCCAGCCCGCCCGCATCGGGCACGTTCGAGGCCACGAGCACGGGCGTGCCGCCGCTCCCGGGTGCCTGCAACGTCTCGACGAGGCGCACCATGTTGGAGCCGCTTCCGGAGATGAGGATCGCAACGCGCTTCATGCGGCGGCGCAGCGGGCGGGACGGGCCCGGTTCACCGAAGCGCGCCGGTGTAGTCGACGCCCGGTGTCGCGGTCACGTACCCCAGCGGGATCACCACCTCGCCCGCCGCCATCAGATGGTGCGTCAGATCCTCGGCCTGCCCGGGCGCGGCCACGAGCACCATACCGACCCCCGCATTGAAGGTGCGCAGCATCTCGGCCTGCTCGATCTGGCCGACGTCCTGCAGCCATTCGAACACCGGCGGCAAAGCCCAGGCGCCGAGGTCCACCGTACAGCCCAGCCCGTCCGGCAGGATGCGCGGGAGGTTCTCGGTCAGCCCGCCCCCGGTGATGTGGGCAAGGGCATGCACCCCGCCGCCGTCAAGGCGCAGGGCCGACAGAACGGCCGGCACATAGAGCCGCGTCGGGGTCAACAGATCGTCGCCGAGGGTCGGCGCACCGAACGGCGACGGCGCGTCCCAGCCGAGCCCGCTCCGCTCCACCACCCGGCGCACCAGGGAGTACCCGTTGGAATGCACGCCATCGGATGCGAGACCGAGCAGCACATCGCCCGCCGCCACGCCAGCGGGAAGGGCCGAGCCGCGCTCCATTGCGCCGACGGCAAACCCCGCCAGATCGAAATCGCCCGGCCGGTAGAGCCCCGGCATTTCGGCCGTCTCGCCCCCGAGCAGGGCGCATCCGCAGATGCGGCAGCTGTCGGCGATGCCCTCCACCACTTCCGCGGCCTGCGCAACGTCCAGCGCACCTGTCGCGAAATAGTCGAGGAAGAACAGCGGCTCTGCGCCCTGACAGATCAGGTCGTTCACGCACATCGCCACAAGGTCCTGACCGAGGCCGCGCACATGCCCGGTGTCGATTCCGATCCGGAGCTTTGTCCCGACACCGTCGGTCGCCGCCACAAGGATCGGATCGTCGAAGCCCGCAGCGCGCAGATCGAACAGCCCGCCGAACCCGCCAAGGCCGGAGGCCATTCCCGGCCGGGCGGTTGCCTGGGCGGCCGGCTTGATCCGGTCGACGAGCGCGTTGCCCGCCGCGATGTTCACGCCCGCTTCGGCATAGGTCAGCTTCGGTGTGTCGCCCATTTCACCCCGCGTGTCTCTCCCGTGGCCGGCGCTGGCGCACGGATGCGAGCGGGGATAGCCGAGCCTCCCCGGCCCGGCAAGGCCGCGCGCCCGCGCTGGCAGTTGACGCATCGCGACGGAGTGACTAAGCGAGCCCGTGCCGGGCCTGTAGCTCAATTGGTTAGAGCAGAGCGCTCATAACGCTTTGGTTGGGGGTTCGAGTCCCTCCGGGCCTACCAAATCCCCAAGGTGCGAGAGTAAGGCGAGCTCGAAAGAGCCAAGGGGCGTTGGCGCGTCTTGCAGTCCTAGGGCGCTTCCAACCGCCTGAATGGATTGCACCGAGGGCGCCGCCGCGCAGCCAACGCGACGCAGGTGGCGCGCCGCAGGCAGCGCCCCTCCACGGCATCGCCGGGCGTCGGCTGGAGCTACCCAGGATAGCCAAGCAAGCACGTCGGACGCTGGTTCTGAAGCGGGCGTCGTCTCCGGAAACCGTCATGGTTGCGGGCGCTCTCCTGGCCAGCGCTGTGAGATGCCAAAGCTTGCAACGGCGGCGTTGGCCCGTGGCTGCGGCCGCAAGGGCTGGCGATGCGGCCGCTCTCCATCCCCGAGCCGGACGTCACCCCATTCAAGGGTGCGTTTCTGACGGTCTCTTGTCGTAGCAAGAACAAGCCAATGGTAGACTGTCAAACGGATAAATAGTTTTAACTTACAAGATTTAACACAATGTTGTTTAACTGATTTCTTCACTTCTCAGATGGCATGGCCGCGTCTGGACAATGTGCACACGCGGTGCCTCATCGGCGTGCCCTTTCGGCGTCCTGCCAGGCGATAACCGTCTCTCAAGACTTCGCGAGGCGCCGCCGCGCGCGATTGACCGTTACGCTGTGTCTGGTGATGGTCGGACATGGGAATTTTTCCCATCGTGCCTTGCCCGCGCCGTTGGCCCCGTTTTTCCGAGGCCGCAGTGTCGGAGCGCCGCGACGGGAGGTCTCGACGACACTGCAACCGGTCTGACCGGACCATCGCCCCTGAACGCAAGGAGCCCTTGATGATCACCAGACGCACCGCCCTGACGGGCATGAGCGCCGCCGGACTGGCGTTCGCCAGCCCGCAGGCGATGGCCGAAGACAACTTGCAGGACCTGTTCGAGGCTCTGATCTTTGCCGACAGCGACGAGTATGCCAGCACGCTGGAAGTTCTACGTGCCCGCGGCGGGGAGGATCTTGCCCCCGGGCTGATCTTCGCCCTGCGCTTCACCCAGCAGAACCGTGCCCCGCTCGTGGCGCTGCTGTCCGACCTGACGGGCGAAACCGGCGCCAGAGACTGGTTCGACTGGATGCTGTGGCAGGAGGCCCATCCCGAAATCGTGCCGCATCCGAGCTACATCGACCTCAAGCGCGAGCTCTATTTCCGCATCGACCGCAACTTCGAGGTGTTCCTGAAGCCCGAATACCTGGATCGCGACCGGATGAAGATCCGCTTCGAAGAGATCACCTGGGGCGGCGTGCGAAAGGACGGGATCCCCTCGCTCGACTCTCCCGACCTGATCCCCGCCAAGGAGGCGGATTACCTCCTCGGTTCGGATCTGGTCTTCGGGGTCGCCATCAACGGTGACGTCCGCGCCTACCCGCTTCGAATCATGGGCTGGCACGAGATGTTCAACGACGTGATCGGCGGCGTGCCGCTGGCCTTGGCCTATTGCACCCTGTGCGGCTCCGGCATCCTGTTCGAAACGCAGCTTCCCGGGCGCGACACCCCGCTCGTCTTTGGATCCTCCGGATTCCTCTACCGGTCGAACAAGCTGATGTTCGACCGCGGCACGCATTCGCTGTGGAACCAGTTCACGGGCGAACCCGTCATGGGGCCGCTGGTGGATTCGGGGATCGCGCTGGCGCAGCGCCCGGTGGTGATCGAACCGTGGGCGCAATGGTCGGCCCGGCACCCCGACAGCAAGGTCCTGTCGCTCGATACCGGACATGTGCGGGATTATCGCTCCGGCGTCGTCTACCGCGACTATTTCGGCAGCCCCGACCTGATGTTCCCGGCGCAGGTCGACGAGACGCGCCTGCGCCAGAAGGATTACGTGTTCGGCATCCGGACCTTCGGCGGCGCCAAGGCCTGGCCGGTCACGGCGTTTTCCGGCGGTCAGGTGATCAACGACACGGTCGGAAACCTGAACGTGGTGCTGATCGGCGATCCCGCGGGGCGGACGGTGCGCGCCTATGACAGGGGCGCGCTCAGCTTCGCGCCGGGAAGCAAGGACGACGAGTTGGTGGCGGACGGCGCGGTGTGGTCCATCGGCGAGGAGGGGCTCACCGGGCCCTCGGGCGCGCAGGCGCCGCGCGTCGCCGGACACATCGCCTACTGGTTCGCATGGGACGGCTATCTGGGAGCGCGCTCGGAACTCTACCAAGGCTAGACGGCAAGCGCTCCCCCAACATCGACGGCAAGATGGGAACGGGGCTGCCACTAGGCAGCGCCGCCCTTTCTGTTTCGATTAATCGCGATATCACAATAGATTACCCGCTCTCACAAAGGTGCGATTAGGCCGCTTGAGAGGTTGCCCGCCCCGGCGTTTCCGATATGTCGATCCGTACTGGGAAATTTTCCCAGCGCACATCCGGCCAACAGGAGACCCCCATGACAGACCTTCGGATCTCAGTCAGAAACACCTCGGAAGACGGCGGAACCTTTCTCACGCCGTTCTATTTCGGCTTCCACGACGGCAACTTCGATCTGTTCGATGCCGGCGCAGTCGCATCGCCCGGCCTCGAAGCGCTCGCCGAGGACGGCAATTTCATGCCCGTGGCGGCCGAACGCCTTGCCGTCTCACCCGACAGTCAGGGCCTCGTGGTTGCCGGTGCGGGCGGGCCGATCGCCACGCAGGAGTTCACCTCCAACACCATTTCCGCCAACCAGAACGTCAACACCTATGTCAGCTTCGGCGCGATGATCCTGCCGTCGAACGATGCCTTCGTCGGTACCGACGACGCGGTGAAACTCTTCAACGCAAACGGCACGTTCCTCGGCGCGCAAACGGTCGTGTTCGAGGGGACGGACGTCTACGATGCCGGAACCGAGGTGAACACCGAGCTGGACGCCGCCTTCATCAACCAGACCGGTCCGGATACGGGCGTGGACGAAAACGGCGTCATCACGCTGCATCCCGGCTTCAACGGATCCGCCGGCAACCCAGTGGGCGAGGGCGATCAGATCATCCTCGGAGGCACCAACGCCTTCGGGGCCGCGATCGATCCCATCGCCGCAGATTTCACCCTGCCCGGGGCCCAGATCGCGGTTGTCCACATCAATGAAGTGACGGAGCGGGACGGCAGCGACAAGCGCGACGTCCTCCGGGGCGACAGCAGCGACGACATCGTCAACGCCGGCGACGGCAACGATCTCATCCTCGGACGCAGCGGGTGGGATGTGCTGAACGGCGACGACGGCCGGGACAAGATCTTTGCCGGCCGCGGCGACGATATCGTCGATGGCGGCGCCGGTAACGACAAGATCGCCGGTGGCGCGGGCAACGATGTGTTGATGGGCGGTACGGGCAACGATCTGATCTTCGGCGGCCGGGGCGACGACACGTTCGTGTTCGCGTCCGGCGACGGCCACGACGTGATCCGCGACTTCGACCGGCGCGGCGACGACAAGATCTCGCTCGACGTCGACGGGGTGGAAAGCCTTGAGGACCTGCTGGACTACGCCGACCAAGCCTATCACGGCGTCGAGCTGGACTTCGGCGGCGACGGCAGCCTCCTGCTCAAGGGGGTCAACCTGAAATCCCTGACGGAGGACGATTTCTCGTTCGGTTGAGTTCAGTTCGGGCGGGCCTCGTGGCGCCCGCCCGCCCTTTCGCGCCGGCAGGCCACCCCCACCGCGCGAAAGGGATTTTTTCCCAGCCATTCTGCGCTATAAGGGTCTGGGGGAGGGTCACACTGGGGTACTTGGTTGGCGAGCTATGACGACGACACGGTGAAGTCTGCGCTGCGCGCCGTGCTGCGGCCGCTGGCGGAGTTGATGATCAGCAGCGGGATCACGCTGTCGAGCGCAACGGAGCTTCTCAAGCAGGTGCTGTTCGACGCGGCGCAGAACCGCAAGGGCGGCTCGACCTCGGACAGCCAGGTCAGCTTGCTGACCGGGCTGCATCGCAAGGATGTGCGCCGGTTTCGCGAAGCCGGCGCCGGGCCCGCGCGGGCCTCCTTCGCCAACGCCTCGGCGCGGCTCATCGCGCTTTGGGCCAGCGACCCCGCTTTTCTCGATGAGGCGGGCCAGCCCCGCCCCCTGCCCCGATCCGCCGAGGAAGGCCCCAGTTTCGACCGGCTGGTGCAGTTGCTGAAGGTCGATCTCGCCCCCGGCACGATGCTGACCCATCTCAAGGATATCGGGCTTATCGAACAGAGGCCGGACGGCGCGATCCGCCTCCTGTCGAGCGCCTATGTGCCGCTCGCTGGAAGCCGGGAAATGCTCGCCGCCTTCGAAAAGAACATCGCGGCCCATTTCGGCGCCGCCGTCGACAACCTGACGGGCGAATCCAGCCCGCCCCATTTCGAGCGTGCGTCTCATTACAACCGGCTGTCGGAGGAGTCGGCCGCCAGATTGGAGGCCCTCGCCCGCCAACTGGCGGAAGAGAGTTTCGCGACCTTCAATGCCGAGGCCAGCCGGTTGCAGCGGCAGGACATGGCAGATCCCGCCTCCACCCACCGGGTGTCCTTCGGCAGTTACGTCGTCGACCGGGATCAAGCGCAAAAGGATACCAGTGGGCAATGAGACGTGTGTTGTGGACACTCGCCGTCGTGCTGACGGCCCTCGGCGCGGGAGCGTCCCACGCGGGCGACGATGAGGTCGAGGCCGGAACCACCGGGACGGGGATCATGGGGGTGATTACGGGCCTCGGCAGCATCCATGTGAACGGGCATCGCATCGCGCTCTCCGCGGGGCTGGAAGCGGTGTCATCCCTCGGCTCCCGCCCGGCAGCGGAGCTGGGCGTCGGGGAAACCGTCGTCGTCGAGGCTGCACCGGTCGAGGGCGTTCTGCACGCCCGGCACATTCGCAACTACTATCCCCTGGTCGCCCCGGTCGACGCCGTGTCGGACAGCACCCTGCGCCTGCTGGGGATCGAGCTCGACGTGTCCGAGGTTGCGTTCGGCGGTCTGGCCGCGGGCGATTGGGTTGCCGTCAGCGGCCTGTGGCGGGGCGACAGCGTGGTCGTGTCCGACCTCCGCCCTATCGCGCCGCGCGACACGGTCGTCGTAAACGGCAGCTTCACCCAAGGAAGCGGCGGGGTACAGCGCGTCGGACCCTTCGCGCTGGACGGGCGCTACGTCGCCCATGCCGAAGCCGGGGATCAGCTGCGCGTCGTCGGCACCTGGTCCGCCACGGACGGCAC
>JBCDGG010000124.1:0-16422 GCA_038757905.1 Pseudomonadota bacterium
CAGAGGCCGAGCCCGAGGCGGCCACGGCGGCAGACCCGGAGGCGAAACCGAAACGCAGCCGCGTGCGCCGCTCGTCGCGCGGACGCAAGTCCAAGGCGACCGATGCCGACGCCGCGGCGCCCGAGGCGTCGGACGGCGGCGCGGCGGAAACCGCCGAGGCCGCCGCGCCTGAGGACCAGCCGGAAGACCCGGCCACGGCCGCGGGTGAAGCACCAGAGGGTGACGACGGAGCAACGGCGCCCGCCGATGCCAGCCCGCCGGACGCAGCCCCAGCCGACGACGTCGTGCCGGAGCCCGCCGCGGCCGAACCGGTCGCAGTTGAGCCTGATACAGTTGAACCCGATGCCGCGCCCGAGTCCGAGCCCGAGCCTAAGGTCGCGGCGTCTGCTCCTGAACCGGAGCCGGAGGCCGAAGCCGAAGCGGCAGAAGAGGCCGCCGAACCAGAGGTCGTGGCGGCGCCCGAGCCGGAAGCCGAGCCCGAACCCGTACCGCAGCCCGAGCCTGCCATGGTGGATGCGGAGCCTGCCGGAGCAGACTCGGACAAGCCGAAGCGGCGGGGATGGTGGTCCATGGGACGGTAGGGCCCGATAGCGCCGACGCGCGTCGAGATAGGGCGGCCCGCGGGCCGCCCTTTTTCATGCGCGGCGCCCGGGCGCTCATGCCGCACGTGGCCCGGATGCCAGGTTGCCGGACGCGTGCTACCGGCACACCCAACGCGCTTGTGACGGCGTGCCCCGTGACGCCCGGCCGCGTATCCACTATCTATCGCGAAGTTGGAGGTCCGATGTTTGGAATAGAAATCATCGATGCCGCTTTGCTGCCGGCGATGCTGGTCGCGCTCCTTGCAGGAGTGATCAGCTTCCTATCGCCCTGCGTGCTGCCGATCGTGCCGCCGTACCTCGCCTACATGTCCGGCATCTCGATGAAAGAGATGCAGGGCGACGTGGCGGTCGGGCCGGATGGTCAGGCGGTGGTGGTCGACAGCGGCCGGCGCCGCGTCATGCTCGCGGCGTTGTTCTTCGTTCTGGGCCTATCGACCGTCTTTTTGTTCCTCGGTTTCACCGCATCGGCCTTCGGTGCGTTCTTTCTGCAGAACCAACAGGCGTTCAACACGATCGCGGGCATCCTCGTGATGGTGTTCGGGATGCACTTTCTGGGTATCTACCGCATCGGGTTTCTGGATCAGGAAGCCCGGCTGGACGCGGGCGATCGGGGCGGCTCCGCTTTTGGTGCCTATGTGCTGGGGCTGGCCTTCGCCTTCGGGTGGACACCCTGCATCGGCCCCCAGCTTGGCGCGATCCTGTCGCTCGCGGCGTCCGAGGCGGATGTGGCGCGCGGCACGACATTGCTCGGGGTCTATGCGGCCGGCCTGGGCATCCCCTTCCTACTGGTCGCGGCCTTCTTTCCGCGCCTGACGGGTGCGATGGCGTTTATCAAGCGCCATATGGCCCAGATCGAGCGTGTGATGGGCCTGCTTCTTTGGACAATCGGCTTGCTGATGCTCACCGGTGGCTTCTCGCAGTTTTCCTTCTGGCTGCTGGAGACGTTTCCCGCCATGGCTCTGATCGGCTGATCCCGCGCGCGGCGCCCTGCGCCGGGCAGAGGCGGCGCGCGTGTGGCGGCCCGGTCAGTCACCCGCTTGGGTCTGCC
Source organism: Pseudomonadota bacterium (assembly GCA_038757905.1). Taxonomy (GTDB): domain Bacteria; phylum Pseudomonadota; class Alphaproteobacteria; order Rhodobacterales; family Rhodobacteraceae; genus HLUCCA09. The sequence continues at coordinate 1,651 of JBCDGG010000124.1, forward strand.
ACAGGGCGAGGGGCACGCAATTAACCCTACTTTCGTCCGAATCCTGCGATACCCTCACCCCGTGACGCAGGAGAGCGGACAGCACGTGCAGGGGGGCGGGATCGTCCGACGGCGCCGGGTGATCTACATTCCGGGCTACGATCCCGCGCATTCGCGCAAGTACCGCGAACTCTACCGCGCGCAGGGCCAGCGCCAGGCCGAACTGTCGGGGTACCGGCTGTCCCTGGCCGCGGCCAAAGGGGGCGGCGAGGTCTTTGCGTGGGACGTCGCGGCGGAGATCGAGGGGCAGGCGGTGGCGACCCGCGTGGAAGCCCTTGTCTGGTCCGATATCGTGCGCCGATCCATGGAGGGGGGTGTCTTCACGATCTACGGCCATCTTGCTCGTACGGCGTGGATCTACTTCTCCACCGGCGCGATCTTTCGGCTGATGCGCCTGCGCAAAGGGCCGGTGATCGCCGCATTCTACCCCGTCGTGGCACTGTTGGGGCAACTGGCCCTTGCCCTCGGCACCGCCTGGGGGCTGGGCGCGCTCATTGCGGCGCTCACCCATCCGGACCTGGGTTTGGCCGCGCTCGCGGTCGTGCCGCCGATCCTTGCGTGGTTTCGTGCGCGCGACGGTAAGGTCCTCGCGCACTACCTGATGCACGATTTTGCCTTCACGGCGGAGCATGCTGGGGCCGAGCCCCCCGCGCTCACGGCCCGGATGGCCGATTTCGCAGACCGTATCGCCGACGCGCTGACCTCCGATGCGGACGAGGTTCTGGTGGTCGGCCATTCCTCCGGCGCCCAGATCGCCGTATCTGTGCTGGCCCGTCTGCTCCGCGAGGGACGGGTGCCGGAGCCGGGACGCGGCCCGGCCCTGTCGTTTCTGACGCTGGGTCAGGTGATCCCGATGGCGGCCTTTCTGCCGCGCGCCGATGCGCTGCGGGCGGATCTGGCGCTGGTATCGCGCTCGGCGGCGCTGACCTGGGTCGACGTTTCGGCACCGGGGGACGGATGCACCTTTGCCCTCTGCGATCCGGTGGCCGTGTCCGGGGCGGCCGGGCCGGGCAAGCGCTGGCCGCTCGTCCTGTCGGCCGCCTATACCCGCACGCTGCGGCCCGACACCTGGGCAAAGCTGCGCTGGCGCTTCTTCCGGCTGCACTTCCAGTATCTGTGCGCGTTCGACGCTCTGCCGGGCCGACCGGACGACTACGACTATTTCCGGATCACCGCCGGGCCCCGGACGCTAGCGGCGCGGCTCGGCGGGCGGACCCCCTCGCCAGCGCGCATCGAGCGCGCCCTGTCCGGCCATACGGTCGGCCCGGGCGCGGCGTCCGTGGTGGCCTGACGATGCCGCCCGGGGCTTCTCCGCTTGACGCCGCTCCGCGCAATGCCGCGCCGCCCGCCGGCGAAGGTTGCCCCGAAGCGCCCGCATTGCCGAGCCGCCCGCTGCCGCCCAAGCCGCCGTCCCGCGTCGCGGAGGTGAGCGTCTGGCAGTATCTGCGGCTCTTTAGGCGCGATATCCTGTCCGCTCAGCCCGCCCGCCTCTACCGCGCCTGGATGGCGGAATTCCGGACACCGTTCTTCCGGTCCTACCTCGTCAACCAGCCCGATCTGGTGCGCCGCGTTCTGCGCGAGCGTCCGGCCGATTTTCCGAAATCCGACCGTATCCGCGAAGGTCTCGCACCCTTGCTGGGGTGCAGCGTCTTTGTGACGAACGGCGCGGAATGGGAGCGCCAGCGCCGCATCATCGACCCGGCCTTCGAGGGCGGCCGCCTGCACGAGACACTTCCCGCGATGGTCGACGCTGCGGCGGCCTCGGTGGCGCGGCTCGCCGCCCGCGCCGGGGACGGCCCGATCGAGATTGAGCAGGAGGCTAGCTTTGCTGCGGCCGACGTGATCTTCCGCACGCTCTTCTCCGTCCCGATCGAGGATGACGTCGCCTCCGCCGTCTTTCGGGAGTTTCGCGCCTATCAGCGGGTGCAGCCCTTGCTGAACGTCGCGGCGTTCCTGCCGCTGCCGTCCTGGATGCCGCGCCCGCACAAGCGCCGGGCGCGCGCCTCCGCCCGGAGGATCCGCGCGCTCATCCGGCGCATGATCGAACGGCGGTTGGACGAGATCGCCGCCGGAACCGCGCCGGCCGACCTCGCCACCAAGATCATGACGACGCCCGACCCGGAGACCGGGCAGCGCTTCGATGTTGGCGACATGGTCGATCAGGTAGCGATCTTCTTTCTGGCCGGGCACGAGACATCCGCTTCGGCCCTTGCATGGGGGCTCTATCTGCTCGCGGCCAACGCCGACGCGCAGGACAGTGTGGCAGAGGAGGGGCGCGCCTTGCCCACGCGGCCGGAGATGTCGGATCTGGCGCGGTTGAGCTACACGCGGGACACCTTTCGCGAGGTGCTACGCCTCTATCCGCCGGTGCCGATGATGGTCCGCGAGACGACGCGCGCGGAGCGCTTCCGCGACCGCGACATACCCGTGGGCGCCCAGATCGTGCTGTCGCCCTGGCATCTCCACCGGCACACCCGGCTCTGGGAGGCGCCGGATGCTTTCCTGCCGGAGCGCTGGTCGACAGAGAATGGCGCGGCCTGCGCGCGCTCGGCCTATATGCCATTCTCGTCCGGGCGGCGCGTCTGCTCGGGGGCGGGCTTTGCCATGGCCGAGGGGGTGTTGCTGCTTTCCATGCTCGTTCGCGCCTTCCGGCTGTCCCCCGCGCCCGACCGTCCCGCGCCCGTACCCGTGGCGCATCTGACGGTGCGCGCGCGGGACGGGATCTGGCTGTCGCTGACGCCGCGCCGATAGGCGATCCCTGCGGCCGCGCGCACGGGGCGGCGACGCGGGCAGCGGAGGTTGCAGTGGCGCGGGCAGCGTCAAACAGGGGCTGCGGAAGGGGAGGGCCGCGAGGTTTGGAGCAGGGCAGGGGCGTCGGATCGGTGCGACGATCACCGGTCGAAAGTCACAGGCCAAAAGTCACCGGCCAAAGGTCTCGGGCCAAAGCTCACCGGCCCAACGTCAACCGTCCCCGGTCAGGCCGAGGCGCGCCCGATAGGTTTCCAGAACGAAGAGCCGGATCGCGGTGGCGAGCCCTGTTTCGATGCCGCGCTGCCGGTCGATCTCCGTGGCGAGACGGGCGGGGGTGACACCCTGCTCCCGCGCGATTTCCCGGAATGCATCCCAGAACGCGTCCTCCAGCGAGACGGAGGTGCGGTGTCCGGCCAGGGTCAGCGAGCGCTTCACAGGGCGGCTCATGCCTCGGACGAGTCCGAGCCACCCTTGGCGCCTGGGTCGTCTCCCTCAGTTCGCCGACCCCCGGCATGGCGTCGCTCGTCCCGTTCTTTCTCGGCCCGCGCGGCCATTTTCTTTGCCTTCGTCAGCCCGTGAAACGCGGCGTTCCGATCTGCCGCGCGCTTCGCGTCCGCTTTCGCGCGGCGCTTGCGCGCCTGGTTGAGATTGATGGGCTGGCTCATGCGGTCATCCGGCGTGCGTCAAGGCTTCGGCTTGGGGCCAACCATCTGTTCGGGGCGCACGACGCGCTCGAAGGTTTCGGCATCGACGTAGCCGAGCGCGATTGCCTCTTCCTTGAGGGTCGTCTTGTTCTTGTGCGCCGTCTTGGCCACCGTCGTGGCATTGTCATAGCCGATCTCGGGCGCGAGCGCGGTGACCAGCATGAGGGATTCGCGCATCAGCTTGTCGATCCGCGCCTCGTCGGCCTGCAGCCCGACCACGAGGTTGTCCGTGAAGGCCGAGGCGGCGTCGCCCAGAAGCTGCATGGATTGCAGAACGTTATAGGCCATCATCGGCTTGTAGACGTTCAGCTCGAAATGGCCCTGGGACCCGGCGAAACCGACGGCGGCGTCGTTGCCCATGACATGGGCGCAGACCTGTGTCAGCGCCTCGCATTGGGTGGGGTTCACCTTGCCCGGCATGATTGACGATCCGGGCTCGTTCTCGGGCAGGATCAGTTCGCCTAGGCCGCAGCGCGGGCCGGAGCCGAGTAGGCGAATGTCGTTGGCGATCTTGAAGAGGCTCGCGGCGACGGTTTTCAGCGCGCCCGAAATCTGCACCATGGCGTCATGGGCGGCGAGCGCTTCGAACTTGTTGGGCGCCGTCACGAAGGGGAGTGCGGCGATCTCGGCCATGTTGGCGGCGACCTCCTCGGCCCAGCCTTCGGTCGTGTTCAGCCCGGTGCCGACCGCCGTTCCACCCTGCGCCAGTTCGTGGATATGGCACAGCGCGCCTTCGACGCGGCCGATCCCCATGGCCACCTGATGGGCATAGCCCGAAAACTCCTGCGCCAGGGTCAAGGGCGTTGCATCCTGCGTGTGCGTGCGGCCGATCTTGATGATGCCCTCGAACGCCACGGCCTTCTCGACCAGGGCGGCATGCAGCTTACGCAGGCCCGGCAGAGTCACGTCGCGGGCCATCATGGCTGTGGCGATGTGCATGGCCGTGGGGAACGTGTCGTTGGAGCTTTGCCCCATATTGCAGTGATCGTTGGGGTGGACGGGGCTTTTGGAGCCCATCTCGCCGCCCAGCATCTCGATGGCGCGGTTGGCGATCACCTCGTTGGCGTTCATGTTGGATTGGGTGCCGGAGCCGGTCTGCCACACCACAAGCGGGAAGTTGTCGTCGAGCTTGCCGTCGATCACCTCCTGCGCGGCGGCCTGGATCGCTTCGCCGATGTCGGCCGGCAGCTTGCCCGAAGCGGTGTTGGCCCTGGCACAGGCCTTTTTGATGACGCCGAGCGCGCGCACGATGGCCACGGGCTGACGTTCCCACCCGATCGGGAAGTTCAGGATCGACCGTTGGGTCTGGGCCCCCCAGTACTTGTCGGCCGGCACCTCAAGGGGGCCGAAGCTGTCTGTCTCAGTGCGGGTGGCAGTCATCGTGTTCTCCGGTATGCGCTCGCATGCCGGATACCGCCTCGCCCGCGCGCAGGCAACGGCTCACGCCTAGGTGCAAGCCGGGCACAGGGACGCAGGGCGGGGGCTGAGGCCCTTGCACCCGCTCCGAGCGGATGGCCCGCTCTCGTGGTCCGGTGGTCCGGTGGTCCGGTGGTCCGGTGGTCCGGTGGTCCGGTGGTCCGGTGTCAGGCGGCGCGCCGACGGCGCAGGCCCGCGCCAAGGCCGGCAAGGGCCGCAAGCAGCATCCACGCCGATGCGGGCAGCGGGATCTCCGACAGATCCTCGACGGTGCCCAGCACGAAGTCGAGGCGCGGCGCGGCCTGGCTCGTCCCGAGGGAGGAGCCCGGGCGCGTAAGCTGACCCACGATGTCGAAGTCCGACACCGTCCCGAAGCCGGTGACGCCGAAGTCGGCGAAGGCGCCCGGCGTGCCGAACGGCGCGGTGTCGATCTGCATGCCGTTGATAAACATCTCGTTGACAGACAGCGTCTCGTCGCCGTTGCTGTTGCCCTGAACGTTGAAGCGCATCGCATTGAACGTCAGATCGGAGGATACGACCTCTCCGGCGGTGTCGCCGAAGACGGCGGACTGGGCCGCGCCCGGTGCTTGCGCGGTCTCGCGCAGGGTCGATGTCAGCAGGCCCTGGCCGCCAAATCCGCCGTCGCTGTCATAGGAGAAGGTGAAGGTGTAGAGCGTGTTGTTGGACCAGGCGAACTGGCCTTCGGCGCGGGTCGGGGTGTTGCCCGCATTGGCGGAGGGCGCGACGTAGATCTCGCCCGCACCGGCGAGGCCCGCCTGACCGTTCCGGAATTGCGACGAGACGCGCGGCTCCGTCGTGAGGAAGTCCGGCGGCGTATCGGAGGCCACCAGCGTCGCCGCAGCGGCCGGCAGAGCGGACAGGCCCATCAGCACCAAAACGGACAAAAGAACGGAATGCTTCATCGTCAACCCCACACGCTTACAAGCGCTTTGGACGCCTGTGTACCATCCCGATAGCGCGTCTGCGAAGCCTTACTCGGCACCGGCGCCGCCCGCGCAGAGGGGCGTCACCAATTTGCATCGCATGCCGGCGCCCCGCAGCGCGGCAGTTACTTCCGGAAACTGTCCAGCGACACGACCTCGGCGTCGCCCTTGTCCTCGATGTCGGCCTCGGTGGCGTCTTCGAGCATCGGGGCGCCTTCGTCCTCCTCGCTGTCGGTCTCCTGCGTTTCAAACCGCAACCCGAACTCCACCGACGGATCTACAAAGGTGCGCAGGCTGTCGAACGGGATCTCAAGGCGTTCCGGATTATCCCCGAAATTCAACGTAATGGCGAAGCCGTCATCGCCGACATCCAGCCCTTCGAACCAATGCTGGATCACGATCGTCATCTCGTCGGGGTAGCGCTCGCGCAGCCAGTCCGCGATGCCGACATCGGGATGGCCGGTGTCGAACGTGATGAAGAAATGGTGCTCTCCCGGCAAACCGTTCTCTGCCACATCCTCCAACACCTGATGGATCAGGCTGCGCATCGCGCCGTGCATCAATTTGCCGTAGTCGATCCGTCGCGACATGTAAGTGGGCTCCCTTTCCGGCAGCATAGGCGATTCATGACCGAATGATACCCCTGCATCCCAAGTGCAACCCGGCCGTCTCAGAACAGAAGGCCGAGGGCGGATCCGGCCGCCGCCATGAGCATCAACGTGAGCGGAAGACTGGCCTTTTGCCAAAGAAGCAGGCTTGCCGCGAGGGCGCACAACCCCGCCGCAACCGGATCGAAACTGGCCCAATCCGGCACGGCCGGGCGGGCCGGGCCGATCCGCACCGCGCCGACCGACGCGAAGAAGACATGGAGCGCGAACCAGAGCGAGAGGTTCGCGATTACCCCCACCACCGCCGCCGTGATCCCGTCGAGCGCGCCCCGCAGGCGCGGCTGGCGGGTCAGCCAGTCGACATAAGGCGCCGCCGCGAAGATCCAGAGAAAGCAGGGCACGAACGTCACCCATAGCGTCATGGCCGCGGCGGTGACGCCGAGCCTCCATCCCCCGGCTTCGATCCCGGTCAGGGCGCCCACGAACTCGGTCACCAGGATCAGGGGGCCGGGCGTCGTCTCGGCAAGGCCGAGCGCGTCGATCATCTGCGCCGTGGTCAGCCAGCCTTGGACCTGCACGACCTCCTGGGTCATGTAGGCCAGCACGGCATAGGCCCCGCCGAAGGTGACGATGGCGAGCTTGGAGAAGAACAGCCCGAGATCGAGCAGCAAGTCGGCCCCCGCCAGCCAGGCCGCCAGCAACGGCGCCGCCCAGAGCGCGGCGAGACCGGCGATGATCGCGCCGGTTTGCGCCATGCTGCGGCCCAGCGCGGGCGCGCGCCCAGCCTCGGCCTGCGGGACGGTATGCCAGGCCCGGAGCGCGCCCCAAAGCGCCGCAACCGCGATGATCAGCGGGAAGGGCACCTGGAAGGCATAGAGTGCAACGAAGGCGAGGCCGGCGACGGCCCATTGTGCCGCACCGGTCAGGGCCTTCTGCGCGACCTTCAGAAGCGCCTGCAACACGATCACGATGACGGCCGCCTTGATGCCGAGAAAGGCCGCCTGCACAAGCGGCTGCGCGCCAAAGCTCGCATAGAGCAGGGCAAGGGCCAGGATCATCGCCGCCCCCGGCGCGACGAAGAGCATCCCCGCGATCAGCCCCCCCGCGATGCCGCGCAGCCGCCACCCGGCATAGGTGCAGAGCTGCATGGCTTCCGGCCCCGGCAAAAGCATGCAGAACGACAGCGCGCCGAGGAAGTCCCGCTCCTCCAGCCACGGGCGCCGCTCGACGAGTTCGCGGTGCATCAGCGCAATCTGCGCGGCGGGCCCTCCGAAGGACAGCAGGCCGATCCGGCCGAAGACGCGGGTAATCTCGCCAAGGCTCGGTGCGGTTGCGCCGGTGCGATCCGTCAGCGTCTCCGTCATGCCATGGCTCCCATAAGCGCGGCGTCGAGAAGGGGGGCGGCGGCCCGGTGGCCCCTCGCGTCGTCGCCATGGATCAGCGCGACCCCGCGGAGCGCACGGGCGAGGCTCCCGTCGGTGCGTGTCGCGTCCATCGCAACGTCGTGTAACGGTTTCATGGAGAGGCCAAAACCCACCAGTACCGCATCCGGGTCCGCAAGGGGACGCGCGTCGAACCGCTCGGCAACGGCTACCATCTGCGCGCTGTCCACCGCGATCAGTGTGCTTTCTGGCGGCAGCAACCGGTGGATCACCCACGAGAGGAGCGCAGCGGTCGCGAAGGGTTCTCGCGGGCAGACGTAGCGGCCCGACGGCGCAAGCGCGGTGTCCTTGAGCAGCGGTAGCCCGGCCGCGACCCATCCCACAAGGCCGCCGTCGAGCGCGACGGCCGGGGCGCCCCGCCCCTGAAGGAGCGCCGCCGCCCCCTGGCTCAGCTTCAGGCCGCGGTGACAGGCGATCACGACGGCCCCGTCGCTCTCGACGGCGCGGTGGTCGCGCCGCAGGCTTCCGGGAAGCCGCCCGCCTAGGGCGGCGGCATCCTCGGCGGTGCAAACGTCGAACAGGCGCGGTCGCCCGGGTGCGAACAGCGCGCCAGAGTGCGGCGGGAGAAACAGGGGAGAGTGGGGACGGGTAGAGCATGACAAGCGCCTTTGATCCGGCCGTGGCCAGTGATGCGCGCTTTGGGCTCATGCCTGATGGGGCAGACGCGGACGCCCCAGCACCATAAACCGGCGCGGCCGCGGTTTTGTCAATCCTCGGTGCGGCGCCGTCCGCCGCCGGTAGCGGCCGTCTTGCGTCACAGTTTGCCACTGCTGGGGAGATGCGATGCGAGAGGGAGACGGCACCCGACCGCGGCTCCGCATCCGGCTAGGTTGTGCATGGGACAGCTACCACAGGCGAAACGCGGATCGCTCCGAAGCCCAAGCGGCGCTGTTGCGACGGCGCCTAGCCCGTGACGCGGCTCACTTCGCGGCGGATCTTGACGCGGATCGCGCGCGGGAAATCGGTGAAGCCACGGGCGGTCTCGACGAACCCGTCCGAGGTGATCAGGCGCCGCGTGTAGTAGGTGGTTGTCGCAGCCCCCAGCCCGTCGATCGCCAGCCCGTTGATCGTCACGCCAGCGCGCTCCGCCTGACGCCGGGCATGGTCCACGAGCGTCCCCGCATTGTCCGGCCCGTCGCCGGACACGTCGATGATGAGCCGCGCACAATCGGACTGCGTCTTGACCTGGGCGATCCCCACGCGCACCGCCTCGCCGATCGCGGTATTGGCGCCGACATAGGCCCGGCGCATGGCCGCCACGTCGGCGGCGAGCGCCTCCATATCCGCGTAGGAGGAGATGCGCCGCCAGGTGATGCTCATCTCCTGCATTCCGGTGCCGGACCATTGCATGACGGCGATCGCGTTCTGCCCCAGCACCATGGCATCGCGCACCGTGTCATCGCGCAGGGCGGCCGCGAGGCCGTTCGTCTGGATCCGGTACTCCCCCGCATCGATGGAGTTCGAGACATCGACGGCAAGCAGAAGCGCGGTCTCGCAGGCCAGCCCCGCCCCCGTTCCCAGCGGCAGCGCCAACAGCCCCGCCCAAACCCGCCTCACCCATTCGCGACACATCGCGCAACGATACGAAGCAAAGCCGGTGCGGCAATCGCCTATAATGCCTCAGTGACGGATTTGTGAGCCGGACGCGGCCGCGCGCGCGGGCCGTCGTGCAAAGGGAAGGCGGTAGGAAAGTGCAGGCTTCTGTTGCCAGGTGCCTGCGAACCCCGCCTTACCTTGCTAGAGGCAAGGGCTTAAGATTTGGTCTTACGCACCGCTTACGCGGCGAGTGCGACCGGAGCTTTGTTGTCATTGGCAACTATAAAGCTTGAACCGATAACGGTGGTATCTCACCGGGCGAAAGCTAACCCCTTTAGACGTCCGTCGATCCTGTTTCGGCCCCATGATCCCGCCAATGAGGGAGTTTGGTGGAGCCGCCGGGTACCGCCCCCGGGTCCGAGCCGCTTATTACGAGCGCGTTTATCGCCATAGTCCCGAAGGACAGTCCTAAGATACGAGGCGCGCCCGGTTCTTTCAAGCATGTCTGACAGCGCCCGCTTGGATGAAGGCGCAACCAGCGCGCCGGGGCGGCCGGGCGCACGTCGCGTCACGGTACGCGGCCGGGCAGCAAGGGGCGTCAATGGTGCGCGCACATCGCGCGCGCCAGCTCCGCAGGCGGCCAGCCTCAGAGGTTGTTGGCGATCAGAAGGGCCGCCACCGCGGCCTCGACCGCGAAGAAGATCCGTGTGCCGCGGGTCGGGGCGTCGTCGGCAACGAGCGATGTCGCGCGCCCGACGGCTGCGCCGCCCCAGGCGCAGCCGACCATCAGATAGGCCTCTGCCGAGCCCAGCAGAAGCGCGCCGCCCCCGAGGCCGACGAAGAGGCAGCCCGACACGGCCCGCATCTCGCTCAGCCCCATGGTGGACTGGCCGCGCTGCAGATCCAGCACATCCATCGTGTAGCGCGGCGCGAACCAGCCGATCAGGCCGAGCCCGATGGACACCAGCGCCAGAGCGGGATTCAAAAGCTCGATCATTCGTGCCTCCTTTCGGTCGTTGCATGGAATACGTGCGGATGGCGCAAAAGGTTCACCCGACGCAGCGCCGCGTTGATTGACAGCCGCCCGGCGGCGCCGGAAAACAGCCAGGCAGAGCAGTCAGCGTCGGAGGGCCGCGTGGTTTCGATCGAGTACGTAAGAATGATGGCCCAGTACAATGCGTGGCAGAACAACGGTTTGATAGAGCTTCTTGCCGCCATGGATGAAGCCGAACTGACCCGCGACAGGGCCGCGTTCTTCGGCTCGATCCTGGGGACGCTGAACCACCTTCTGTGGGGGGATCGGATCTGGATGTCGCGCTTTGCGGGGTGGCCGGCGCCGGCGGGCGGGATTCCCGAAAGCACCGCGCTGACGCCCACCTACGCGGCCTGGAAGGCCGAACGACAGCGGACCGACGGCAAGATGCTCGTCTGGGCGGAGGGGCTGCGCCCCATCGAGCTGCGCGGTGGGCTCACATGGTATTCCGGCGCGCTGGAGCGCGAGGTGTCGAAGCCCAAGGCGCTTCTGGTGATGCATATGTTCAACCATCAGACCCACCATCGCGGGCAGGTGCACGCCATGCTGACGGCGGCGGGCCTGGCCCCTCAGCCCACCGACCTGTTCGCGCTGCCCATGGCCGAGATGAGCTGAGCGCGCCCGCGACGTCTGGCGCCCGCGCCCGCTAGCGGATAACACCGCGGAACGACACGGATGTCGGCGCCCGGCCCGTTCAGGGGCGAGGGCCCGGCAAACCGGGACGGAACAAGGCTTTGGCGTCGCCCGAGGGGGGGAACATGCGTGCACTGATCGTCGAGAAAGCGGAAGACGGAACAACGTCGGCCGGTGTCCAGGACATCACGGAGGATCGTCTGCCGGAGGGCGACGTGACCGTGGCGGTGGAATACTCCACCCTCAACTACAAGGACGGGCTGTGCATCGGCCCCGGGGGCGGTCTGGTGCGCACCTATCCGCACGTGCCGGGGATCGATCTGGCCGGGACGGTCGAGGCATCCGACGACGCGCGCTTTGCGCCCGGGGACAAGGTTGTGCTGACGGGCTGGCGCGTGGGCGAGGTGCATTGGGGCGGTTACGCCGAAAAGGCGCGCGTGAAGGCCGATTGGCTGGTGCCGCTGCCGCAGGGCCTGACCACCCGGCAGGCCATGGCGGTGGGCACCGCCGGGTTCACGGCGATGCTTGCAGTGATGGCCCTGGAAGATCACGGGCTCCACCCGGACAAGGGCGAGGTTCTGGTGACCGGGGCCGCGGGCGGCGTCGGCTCGGTGGCCACGGCGATCCTGGCGCATCTCGGCTACGCGGTGGCGGGCGTGACCGGCCGCCCTGAGCAGGCAGCGTATCTGACCGATCTCGGTGCCGCGCGCGTGGTGACGCGGGTGGACTTGTCCGAAGCGGTGAAGCGCCCGCTGGAGAGCGAGGTCTGGGCCGGATGCGTGGATGCGGTGGGCGGCCAGATGCTCGCCCGTGTCCTTGGCCAGATGAAGTACGGCGGCTCGGTGGCCGCGGTGGGCCTCGCCGGGGGCGCGCAACTTCCGGCGACGGTCATTCCGTTCCTGCTGCGCGGCGTCAACCTGCTGGGGATCGACAGCGTCATGCAGCCCTATGACAATCGCGTCCGCGCCTGGGGCCGCATTGCGCAGGACTTGCCGCTGGACAAGCTTGAGGCGATGGTGGAGCCCGCCACGCTGGCGGATTTGCCGCGGCTGGGTGCGGAAATCCTGAAAGGGCAGGTGCGCGGACGTGTCGTGGTGGACGTGTCCGGCTAGGGTTCCTACCTCGGGGGGAGCGGCAAGCCGCCTCAGTATGCGGCGGTATGCTTTCATCTGCTGAAATTGTGGGCTAGCAAACACGTAACTGAGATATGCCTTTATGGGCCGCGTGCGAGCGCGTCCCGGCCCTATCCCGGAGGCTTGTGTGATCCAGCTGTCGCTCGACTTCGTGCGCGGCCAGTTTCCTGCCTTCTCGGAGCCCTCGCTCCGTGACTGGTCCTTCTTTGATTGCGCCGGTGGCTCGTTCGCGTGCCGCTACGCGATCTGGCGGCTGCACCGCTTCTACCGCGAACGCAAGGTCCAGCCCTATGCGCCGTATCCGGCATCCGAGCGCGGCGGCGAGGAGATGGACGAAGCCCGGCGCCGCCTTGCGCTGATTCTCGGGGTCGACCGGAACGAACTGTGCTTCGGGCCGTCGACCACCCAGAACGTCTATGTGCTTGCGCAGGCCTTCGGCGAATGGCTGCAGCCCGGCGAGGCCATCGTCGTCACCGATCAGGACCATGAGGCAAACTCCGGCGCCTGGCGCCGTCTGGCCCACCACGGTGTCGATGTGCGGGAGTGGAAGATCGACCCGCAGACAGGCCATCTCGATATCGAAGCGCTGGAGCCTCTTCTGGAGGATGGACGGGTGCGCCTCGTGTGCTTTCCGCATTGCTCCAACGTGATCGCGGAGTTGAACGATGTCGCGCGTATCTGCCGTATCGTGCGACGGGCCGGGGCGTATTCCTGCGTCGACGGCGTGTCCTACGCGCCCCACGGGCTGCCCGATGTCGGCCGTCTCGGGGCCGATGTCTATCTGCTGTCGACCTACAAGACCTACGGGCCGCATCAGGGCCTTATGACGATCCGCAACTCGCTGGCGGAGCGGTTGCCCAACCAGGCCCATGCCTTCAACGCCGACACCCCCTCGAAGCGGTTCACCCCGGCCGGACCGGACCATGCGCAGGTGGCGGCCTGCGCCGGCATCGCAGACTACATCGACGCGCTCTATCACCACCACTCGAAGGTGGGACGCGACGTGACCGGCCGCGCCGCGATCATGGGCGAGGCGATGCGCGCGCGCGAGATCTCGTTGATGACGCCGCTCCTGGACTATCTCGACCAGCGCCAGGACTTGCGTTTGCTGGGGCCGCGTTCGGCGCGCGCCCGGGCGCCGACCTTCGCGTTCGACCTCGGCCGCCCGGCCCAGCCCGTGGCCCGCGCCATGGCCGAGATGGGGGTCATGTGTGATGGCGGCGATTTCTTCGCCGTGCGTCCGCTGGCGGCGATGGGGGTCGATCCGGCCTATGGGGTGCTACGGCTAAGTTTCGTGCACTACACCTCGGAGGCCGATGTCGAGCGTCTGATCCGCGCGCTCGATCAGGTCGTGCGATAGCAACGGCCGAACCGATCCGCTACGGCGCCCTTTCCGGCTGCCTTCCCGTAACAGAGACGCAGGTTCGCCGTGCCCCGTCCCGGCGGGCGCGAGGAAGGCAGGCCGGAACTGTTCCGGCGCCGCAAGCAGGCGGTCCTGCGCAGGGGAGGGGCGCCGGTTGCCTTCTGCCGCGGCGCGCTAGCTAGCGCGATCTGTACCCTTGGAGGTTCACATGTCTGGGACAGCCCCCACCATCCTTTGGCTGCGGCGCGATCTGCGTTTGAGCGATCATCCGGCACTGTCGGCCGCCTTGGCCGAAGGCGGGCCGGTGATTCCGCTGTTCATCCGCGACGCGGCCACCGACAGCCTCGGCGCGGCCCCGAAATGGCGCCTGGGCGAAGCCTTGGGCGTGCTGGAGGAGGCGCTGAAAGCGCAAGGTAGCGGGTTGGTTCTGCGTTCGGGCGCGGCGCTGGATGTTCTCGGCGCTGTCATTGCGGAGACGGGGGCGCGATCCGTCCATTGGAGCCGCCTCTACGATCCGGAGGCCATCGCCCGCGACACCGCGGTCAAGTCGGCGCTGCGCAAGACGGGGATCACGGCGGAGAGCCATGGCGGCCATCTGCTCTTCGAGCCGTGGACGGTGCAGACGGGACAGGGCGGCTTTTACCGCGTCTACACGCCCCTTTGGCGCGCCGTGAAAGACCGCGAGGTGGCTGCCCCCGCCCCAGCCCCCGGCCGGCTTCCCGCGCCCGAGCACTGGCCCCAGAGCGAGCATTTGGCCGATTGGGATCTGGGGCGCGCCGTGCATCGCGGCGCTGCGATCATCGGCCGCCACGCCGCGATCGGAGAGGAAGCCGCCCATCGGCGCCTGGCGCATTTCACCGCCGAGATCGTCGGCGGCTACGACACGAGCCGGGATTGCGTGGCAGAGGACGGCACGTCCCGCCTGTCGGCGCATCTGGCGCTTGGCGAGATCGGGCCGCGCACATGCTGGCATGCGGGCTTGCGCGCGTTCCACGATGGCAAGCCCGGGGCGGAGACGTTTCTGAAGGAGCTGGTCTGGCGCGAGTTTGCCTATCACCTGTTGTACCACACGCCCCATCTGACGAGCGACAACTGGCGGCAGGCCTGGGCGGCCTTCCCCTGGAACGAAGACGCAACCACCCCCGAGGCCGTCGCCTGGACGCAGGGGCG
>JBCDGG010000125.1:0-16398 GCA_038757905.1 Pseudomonadota bacterium
CGGATAGGCAGGCCCCAGCCGTGCAGGGGCGCCAGAGCGGCGGCGATCCCGTCGGTCACGTGCTCGGAAGAGTTGGGGTTGATGACGATCAGCGCCGGGCCGGACGGGTCGGTCTGTTCCGCCCCGCCCGGGTGGCGCGGCTGCCAGCCGCCCTTGCCCAGCCAACGTTTGGCCGATCCCGGGCCTGTCCCCATCTCGCGATCCTTCTTTGCTAAGCGCCCGCGCGCAGCGGCGTCTGCACCTCGATCTGGTAGCCTTCCGGATCGTTGAAGACAAAGGCGCGAATGCCGATGGCCTCATTCTCGAACACCTCGGAAAGGCCGTTTGCCTTTTGCGTCCGGATCCACGCGTACCAGCCGTCAAGATCTGCGACCCGCAGGCACAGCTGCACGGGCTTGTTCGGCGCGGCGCGATGAAACCCCTGCGTCTCATCCACCAATCCGACATGGGCATCGGCGCATATGCGGTAGATCTTTGCCCAACCCTGGTCGATGGCCAAATCAAGACAGAGCGTATCTTCGTAGAACCGGCAGGCCGCCGCAAGGTCGCGGTAGTAGAAGAAGGTGATCGCCAGGGTGGGGCCTTCGGGTCGCGTCATCGCGTGTGCCCGGTGGACAGGCCAAGGCGCGGGCGGTTGACCCAGCGCCCCGACCCGGGCGCCGCCGCCAGCGTTCCGCCGTCGACGATGGTTTCCCCCCGGAGCAGCACGCGCTCCGGCCAGCCGGTGACGGTACGCCCTTCGAACGGGTTGTAGCCCACGTTGTCGTGCAGATCGTTCGCGCCGTAGGTATGGCGGCGCTCGGGATCCCACAGCACGAGGTCGGCATCGAAGCCCGGGGCGATCTCGCCCTTGCGCTCCAGGCCATACAGGCGCGCCGGTGTGGTACAGGCGAGATCCACGAAGCGCTCCGCGCCGAGCCGCCCTCGCGTGACCATGGCGTCGAAGAGCAGCGGCATCCGCAGCTCCAGCCCCGGCTGGCCGTTGGCGATTTTGTCGAAGGACGGGGTTGGCCCGGCGGAGAGCTTTCCCGTCTCGTCGAAGCGGTAGGGCGCATGATCGGAGGATACGAGGCAGAGCACTCCCTCCTCCAGCGCGGCCCACAGCGCCTCCTGATCGGCCAGGCTCCGCTGCGGGGGCGAGCACATCCACTTCGCGCCCTCCATCCCCGGCCGATCCAGATCGGCCTCGGTCTGAAACAGGTAATGCGTGCAGGTCTCGGCCCAGACCGGGGCTCCCCGGGCGCGGGCCGCGCGCACCTCGTCGATCGCGGCGGCGCAGGTCACGTGGAAGATCATCGTCGGCGCGCCCGTCAACTCGGCGAAGCGGCAGATCCGACGTGTGGCTTCAACCTCCGCCGCGACCGGGCGGGAGGCGGCGTGATCGAGGGGGCGCGTTCGTCCGGAGGCCAGAAGGCGCGCCCGTTCGCGCCCGACAATGGCGTCCGTCTCGGCATGGACGCAGAGCAGCGCGCCGGCGGGGCCCGTGACATCCATGATCGCGAGGATTTCGGCGTCGCTCAGGGCGATGTTGTAGGTGGTGAACACCTTCACCGAGCGGTGCCCCTGCGCGGCAAGATCGGCGATGTCGGAGGCGAAGTGCGGGGCGGAGGGGTCGGTCACCGAGAAATGGAACGCGTGGTCGATCCGTGCCCCGCGTTCGGCCCGCGCGGCATAGTCGGCGACCGCGTCGGCCGGGCGTTGGCCCTTGGCCTGCGCGGCGAAGGAAATGGCCGTCGTCGTGCCGCCCATGGCCGCCGCGGCGGTGCCGGTCTCGAACGTGTCGGCCGTCATCACCCCCATGCCGGAGAGCTGTTCGATGTGGCAATGCGGGTCCACCCCCCCCGGGGTTACGATCTTGCCGCTTGCGTCGATCTCCGTGCGGGCGTCGGCGAGCCCGGTGCCGATTGCTGCGATCCGGCCGCCCGCGATGGCGATATCGGCCTCTGTGGTCGCCGTCGCGGTCACCACTGTGCCGCCCCGCACGATCGTGTCATAGGCCATCGGTTCGCCTCTCTCCTGCCCGCCGCGGCGATCCTCGGGTATGACGCGCCGGACTGCAAGCAGGGGACGGGGCTTGTCTGTCCGAACCGCCCATGCGACCCAAGCGCGAGGAGACCGCGATGCCCCGCCTGTGCCGTGCCCTATGCCTGCTTGTCGTCCTTGCGCTGTTCGGTGCTGCAGGGGCCGGCGACGTGCGCGCGCAGACCCTGCCGATCCCCGGTCTGCCCGGGGGGCTTGGCGGGATAACGACGCCTGAGGCGGACCCGCCTGCGGATGGCAGCGCAGAGGCAAGCCCGCCGGGAGACGCCCCGGTGCCCGCCGACGCAGAGAGCCCCGCCCAGGTTCTTATCGAGATCCTGCGCGACGACGCGGCGCGCGAGGCCCTGATCCAGGAGTTGGAGGCCGCCTCGTCCCGCGCTGCGGAGCCCGAAGCGGCGCCGGAGGACGCGCCCCAAGCGGGCGGCATCGACGATGCGAGCGACGAGGACATCGAAACCTTCGGCGATCGCACCATCGCCGCGACGCGGGCCGTCGGCGGAGCCATCTATTTCGAGCTGGAGAATGCCTGGCTGCGCCTGCAGCGCATTCCGACGACCTTTGCCTTGTCGACCCGTATCTTCGAAGATGGCGAGCTGGAGAAGGGCCTGCGCGAGATCGCCAGCCCGGCGCTGTTCGTCTACGGGGTGTTCATCCTTCTCCGCCTGCTCATCCGACCGCTGCGCAAGGGGATCGCCAGCGCGG
This sequence comes from Pseudomonadota bacterium, assembly GCA_038757905.1. Taxonomy (GTDB): domain Bacteria; phylum Pseudomonadota; class Alphaproteobacteria; order Rhodobacterales; family Rhodobacteraceae; genus HLUCCA09. The sequence continues at coordinate 2,743 of JBCDGG010000125.1, forward strand.
CGCGGCGGATCCGATGGTTTCGAAAGCTGCTACTGCGGGTCCTTGCCAGTGCGCTGGATCTGGCAACCATTCCGCTGGCCCTGATCATCGGGGTAACGGTGCTCGTCGTTCTGGGCTTCGGCACGACCGGCCCGAATGACGAGGTTCAACTGACGGACCCGCAGGCGCTGTTTCTTAGTGCGTTCGCCACGATCGAGACGTTTCGCGTGGCGCTCCGCTTCGTTCTGTCGCCCAACACCGAGTCGCTTCGCATCCTGCGCTTCCCGAACGACGGGGCGCGCAGCGTGTGGATCTTCGGCTCGGTGATCGCCTACGTCCTCGGCTACGGGCAGCTGATGATCGTGCCGGTGATCAGCAATGGCATATCGGTGTTCGTGGGCCGCGCGGCGGCCGCCGTTCTTTCCGCAATCGTGGTGTCCATCCTCATCGCCTATGTCCTGCGCCACCGCACGCATGTGTCGGACTGGCTGTGCGGGCCCTCGGCCGACAAGGGGCTGGTGGGTCTGGTGCGCCCGCTCTTTCTGCGCTGGCATTGGCCGGTGCTGGCGTATCTTGCCTATGTGTTCGTTGCCGTTCTGACGCGGCCCGGCAACGTCTTGCTGCCGCTGCTGCAGACGACGAGCGAGGCGGCGCTGGTGATCGTCGTGGCCAGCATGGTGATGACCGCGCTGAGCGCGCGTGCGGCCCTGCGCGCCCGGGTGCCCAAGGCGATTGCCGAGCGGCTGCCCCTGCTGGAAGAACGCATCAACCAGATCCGTCCGGCGTTTCTGGCCATCCTGCGGTTCTTCGTGCTGCTGATCACCCTGCTGGTGCTGCTCAACGTTCTGGGCATCCAGGGGATCGGCGGGTTCCTGTCGGGGGCCGTCCTCGAACAATTCTCGAGCGGGCTGTTCAGCGTCTTGCTGATCACGGCGCTCCTGGCGCTGGTCTGGCTCGCGATGACGAGTTGGGTGGATTACCGGCTCAACCCCTTCGTGGGCTCGGTTCCGACGTCGCGCGAAGTGACGTTGCTGACGCTGATGAAGAACGCAGTGACGGTGGCCATCATCATCGTCGGTATCATCACGTCGCTGGCGCAACTGGGGATGAATGTCGGGCCGCTAATCGCCTCCGCCGGTGTGATCGGTCTCGCGATCTCCTTCGGGGCGCAGCGCATGGTCGAGGATATCTTCTCCGGCATTTTCATTCAGGCGGAGAACGCCATGAATGTCGGAGACGTGGTGGATGTCGGCGGCACCGTCGGGACGGTGGAAAAACTGACGGTTCGGTCGGTGACGCTGCGCGATCTGTCAGGCGTCGTGCACGTGATCCCGTTTTCGTCGGCGGCCAAGATCTCCAACTACATGAGGGATTTCGCCTATCACGTCGCCGATATCGGCGTGGCCTATCGCGAGGATGTGGACGATGTGCGCCTCGCGATGCACGACGCTTTCGACAAGCTGCGGGCCGATCCGGATCTGGAGCCTCACATCATCGGCGATCTGGAATGGTTCGGCCTGAACGCGTTCGGCCCGAGCGAGCTTGTCATGCGCGCCCGGATCAAGACGGTGCCGGGCCAGCAATGGGGGATCGGGCGGGCCTATAACGCCATCGTCAAAGCGATCTTCGACGAGCGCGGTATCGAGATTCCGTTTCCGCACCAGACCCTCTATTTCGGCGAGGACAAGGCCGGCGCCGCCCCGCCGCTCAATCTGCGGGTGCAGCGGCCGGGGCGGGCCCCGATGCCGGACCGCGCCGACCCAGGTGGGCCGCCACGCGACGATCGCATCCGCGGTGCAGATCACCCCGACGCCGACGGCGACGCCCCGCCCGCCATGCCGCGCGAGGACCGTATCGTGGGGGCCGATCTGCCGGACGAGGACGGCCGCTGAGTCCCCAGCTTGGCGCGGCGACGTCGCCCCGTTGGCACAGACCACAGCGTGCAGGCGTGGGGGTCGGGGCCCGGCAGGAGTGTCGCCGGTCGGCGCCTAGCAGGCACGGCGCATCACTGTCCGGCGCTGCCGTTCATTCCGGCGGACATCCCTCGGGCAGAACGCGGGAGGTGCGCCCGCCCAGGCGGTAGCCGAGCAGGCCGACCCACTCCTTCGCCGCTCCGTTGAGTTCGCTCAGGTTCTTGGCGAACTGCCATCCAGGGGTAAGTCGGCCCGACCGGAAATCCGTCGGCCACGGCACGATGCCCTCCCATCCTGCGGTACAGAATGCGCCGACCGCCCGCGGCATGTGCCAGGCCGATGTGACGAGCAGCCATGGCCCGGCTTCGGATCCCGCAGGGCGCAGCGGCAGGGCGTTGGCGGCGTTCTCCGCCGTGTTCCGGCTGCTGTTTTCCAGAACGATCCTGTCGGGCGAGATCCCGCTATCGGTGAAGATCCGGGCCGACAGGGCCGCGTTCGGGGCCGGGCCGCCCTCGATCGTGGCGCGCCCGCCCGCGAACATGACCCAGGCCGACGGATGGCGCCGGGCCAAGGCGATGGCGGCAAGATAGCGCTCGCCCGCGTCGTTCACTTGCGGCTGCCCCTGGCCCAAGGGCGGCCCGAACTCTTCGCCGCCGCCGAGCACCAGGATGCCGGCCGGGGTCGAGATCTCCGGACTGGCCGGAAACCGCGCTTCCAGAGGTGTATAAAGCACGCGGGCCAGGGGAAACACCGCAACGCAGAGCGCCAGGCCGAGAGCGACCCCGCCCGATGCGAGCGCCGCGCGGCGCCAGCCCCGCCATGCAGCGCCGAGGCTGGCGGCGAAGAGCAACAGCAGCAGCGTTTCGGGGCGGATCAGCAGCCAGACGAGCTTGGCCACGGCGAAGAAGGCCGTCTCCATCGCGACCTGCCGCGCGTCAGGCCAGGTACCGTTCGCCGCGTGCCTTCGCCAGCGCGATCTGGTGCTGACGCTCGCGGAACCGGCGCCTGTCGGCCTCGTCGAACTGGTCGATGCAAAGCGGGCAACTCACCCCTTCTTCCCAGGCCTCCGAGGCGACGTCCTCGGGTGTCACGGGCCGGCGGCAGGCGTGGCACATCGCGGCCTCGCCCTCCTCCAGCCCGTGGCGCAGGGCGACGCGCTGATCGAAGACGAAGCACTCGCCCTGCCAGCGGCTCTCACGCTCCGGTACGGCTTCGAGGTAGCTCAGAATGCCGCCTTGCAGGTGGTATACCTCCCCCACTCCTTGCGCCTTCAGGAACGCCGTCGACTTCTCGCACCGGATGCCACCGGTGCAGAACATGGCCACGCGTTTGCCCGCGAACCGCGCGGCATTGTCCGCCCACCATTGCGGAAACTCCCGGAAGCTGTCGATCTGGGGATTTTCGGCGCCATCGAAGCTGCCAAGGCGCACCTCGTAGGTGTTTCTTGTGTCGATCACCGCCACATCGGGGGCGTCGATCAGGGCATTCCAATCCGCCGGAGCGACGTAATGCCCGGTGCCGTCCGCCGGGCGGACGTCCGGGTGCCCCATGGTGACGATCTCGGACTTCAGCCGCACCTTCAAGCGGGCGAACGGCATCTCCTCCGCCGTGGAAAACCGCGCCTTCAGCCCCTGCAGCCCGGGGCGGGCGCGCAACGCGGCCAGCAGGCGCCCGATCCCCTCATGAGGGCCGGCGACGGTGCCGTTGATCCCCTCGGGCGCGAGCAGCACCGTCCCGCGCAGGCCCTCCGCCTGCCCCAACGCGAGCAGCTCCGGACGCAGCGCGGACGGATCGGGCAGGTCGGCGAAGTGGTAGAAGGCGGCCACGGACGTCATGACACCCCGTTAGGCCCAAGACGCGAAGGGGGCAAGCGCCGCGGCGCCCCGCGCTGGCGGTTGACTGCCGGGCGGCGGCGCTTCACCTTCCGGAGCAATCCTGGGAGACGCCCGTGACCACTGCCCTCATCGTGATCGACGTCCAGAACGATTTCTGCGCCGGCGGCGCGCTCGCCGTTCCCGACGGCGACGCTGTCGTGCCGGTGATCAACGCCATGCTCGCGGAGTACCCGGTGCGGGTCTTCACGCAGGACTGGCACCCGGCGCGCCATTCCTCCTTTGCCTCCGAGCATGCCGGAAGAGCGCCGCTGGAGGTGGTGGACATGCCCTATGGCCCGCAAGTGCTGTGGCCCGATCATTGCATCCAGGGCTCGCGGGGCGCGGGGTTCCATCCGGATCTGCAGACCGATCCCGCCGATCTGATCATCCGCAAGGGCTTTCGGCGCGAGATCGACAGCTACTCCGCCTTCTTCGAGAACGATCACACGACGCCCACGGGGCTGGAGGGCTATCTGCGCACGCGCGGCGTGACGGGCGTCGTCTGCGTTGGCCTCGCAACGGATTTCTGTGTGAACTATTCCGCCGTGGATGCCGCGCGGCTGAGGTTTGACACGCGCGTTCACCTGCCCGGATGCCGGGGGATCGACGCCGCCGGCTCGCTCTCCGCCGCCGAGGACGCCATGCGCGAGGCTGGCGTCGCACTCGATGGATAGGCCGTCCGGCAACCGGTAAGCTTAACCGCTCCGAAACCCAATCTGTGCACTGCTGCCCGCGTCGGCCCCGTCGGGGCCCGATGGCGGGAGCAGGTGATGACACCGGAGATGGAAGCTGCCGGGGATCAGCTTGCTGATTTCCGCCGTAGGCACAGTCGCGAAGGCCGCTTCGCCGCGTATTGCCGGGGCCGTTCCCGGCATTTCTTCGGGCGGCAGGTGATCTGTGTGTTCTGCTTTGCCCTGTTTCTGCAGATCGCCTCGCCGCAGATTGCTCTGAACACGCTCGCGCTCGTCGTTCTGGTCGACGCGGTCGACAGTATCGTGCTCCACCGGCTTGCCCAACGCACGCCGGCGCCGCAGCGTCTGCGCGCGCTGCTCTGGCTCACCGCGCTGCTCGGGGCCGTGCAATCCGTGTCGATCGTCTATTTCGTGGCCCTGCTTGCGATGTATGGCGGTGACACCGCGCGCATCCTGGAGGTGGTGATCCTTTTTGCCGCCCTTCTGGATGCCGCATTGCTCTTTCCGCTGCATCCCCGCTCCGCCATGGCGCGTAGTCTCGTCCTCGGTTCGGCGCTCGCGGCGCTGTTCGGGTTGGCGATCTCGAACGTGGCCTCCTCCGGAGGGGCGGAAACCTCCCGCCTGCTGTTCGATTTGATGGCATGCCTGTTTTTGGCGCAGATCCTGATTGCGTTCGTGCGCCACTCCTATCGCTCACGCCGCCGGAGCGAGGCCAAGCAGGCCCTGGCCCTCGAAACGGCGCACGAGCTTGCCACGACGGCCGCGGCGCTGGAAGAGTCGCGGCAAACGGCGAAGCGGTTGGCGACCGTTGCCGAAGGCGTCAGCGACAGCATCGCCGTGACCGACGGCACCGGCGTCATCACATGGGTGAATGCCGCCTTTACCGACATGACCGGCTATTCCGCGCAGGAGGTGATGGGCCAGCACATTACCATCGTGAACGGCCCCGACACGGATCCCGAGACCATCGACGCGCTGCTTGTGGCGCGGCGCGACGCGAAACCGGTTCGGATGCAGATCCTGAACCGGCGCAAGGATGGCGCCGATTTCTGGGTGGAAACCAGCCTGACGCCCATGCTCGACGGCGCCGGCCGCCTGACGAGCATGATCTCGGTCGAGCGCAACATCGAGCACATCAAAGCGCGCGAAGCCGCCCTGGCCGAGGCGGGCCGGGTGAAACAGGCTTTCCTGGCCACCGTGAGCCATGAACTCAGGACCCCGATGAATGGGATCATCGGAAATGCGGAACTGCTGCTCGACACCGACCTTGGCGCGGATCAGGCGGCCATGGCGCGCACGATCGGCGAATCCGGCGAGGCGTTGCTCAGCATCGTGAACGACATCCTGGACTTCTCGGCGCTGGAGGCGGGCCGCCTTTCGGTGAGCCCGGCGCCGTTCGACCCGCGCTTGACGACGACCGGCGTCGCCGATCTTCTGCGCCCGGTCGCCGCCCGCAAGCGCATCGACTTCTCGCTGACGCTGCCGAGCGATCTGCCGCGCCGGGTGGTGGGCGATGCGGGGCGTGTGCGGCAGGTGCTTTCGAACCTTCTGGGCAACGCCATCAAATTCACCGAGGCGGGTTCGGTTCTGCTGGATGTCTCCGCACGACCGATGGGTGACAAGGTTCTGCTCGCCTTCGCCGTCGAGGACACCGGGATCGGCATCGCGCGGGACCGGTTGGAGGAGGTCTTCGAGAGTTTCACCCAAGCCGACGCTGCGATTGGCGGGCGCTTCGGCGGCACCGGCCTCGGGCTTTCGATCTCCCGCCAGCTGGCCGAGGCCATGGGCGGGGGCCTCACGGTCACGTCAGAGCTTGGGCAAGGGTCCCGCTTCGTGTTCGAGCTGCCGTTATCGAAAGCCCGCGATGCCACGCGTCCGGTGTCCCCTTCCCGTGATGCTGCGCCGGCGGCGGGCTCTTCCCCAGTGGCGGAGACGGTGCGCCCGGTCGAGCCGGCCGGTGCCTTTCCCGCGGTCGCGCGTGCGACGGACGACGCCCCGCCGACGGCCGAACCTACGGAGGGGGAAGGCGCGGCCGTCCCAGGCACGGCGCGGGAGCGATCTTCCGATGGCCCGCTCGCGGGCTGGCGGATTCTCGTGGCCGACGACACACCGGCCAATCTGCGGCTCTTGGCGGCAATGCTGCGCGACACAGGCGCAACGGTGGATTTCGCCGGGACAGGACAGGAGGCTGTGACAGCGTACCTGTCCGGCCCGCCCGACATCGTGCTGATGGACATGCGTATGCCAGACCTGGACGGGCCCGGGGCGACGCGGGCGATCCGGGCCGAGGAAGCGGCGCGCGGCGCCGCCCCCGTGCCGATCATCGCGCTCACCGCAAACGCGCTCGCCGAAGACCGCGCCGCATGCTCGGCCGCCGGCATGAACGGGTTTCTGTCGAAGCCCGTGCGGCGCGCCGACCTCCTCGCCGCGCTGCTGCGGCATGGCGGCGCCGAGCGGCGGGCGCAGGCCTCGACGTGAGGGTCGAGCTGGGGCGCGCCGCGTTGGGCACAGGCCAGTGTGGGTGATGCAATCGCGGCTTCAAGGAACCAGCCCGCCCTGGCGCGGGCCCGGCTTGCGATCCGCGCGCCGTGACAGGCCATGCGACCTCGTCAGAGCGCGAGACCACCGATGCGAGGGGCGTTTCCGCCCCACGATCGGTCCGCCCCGCAATGCACCGCTCGGGACACCGCCCCGTCCCTCCGACCGAGACGCAGTCCCCGGAGGCAGACGCGCAGATATGGACAGCGCCGCGGCCATTTCCACCCCCGGATCGCCCCCGACGCAGGGGGCAGGGCTCGGCGGCAGGGCGCCGGATGGGCGGGGCGCGGTCTTCTCTCAGGGCGCGCCTTGGGCTAGCGTCTGCGCCGGTAGGGAGGAGCCGACATGGTCGACATCGCCACGCGCGTCTGGAACCACAAGTGGAAGATCGATCCGATCGTGCGGTCGCTGATCGACACGGACTTCTACAAGCTCCTGATGTGCCAATCCGTCTTTCGCAACAAGCCGCAGACGATTGTCCGGTTCAGCCTGATCAACCGGACAACGAGCATCCCGCTCGCGCGACTGATCGACGAAGGCGAGCTGCGCGAGCAGCTCGACCACGTGCGCTCGCTGTCGCTCACCCGCGGCGAGAGTACCTGGCTGCGCGGCAACATGTTCTACGGCAAGCGCCAGATGTTCCGCCCCGACTTTGTCGAATGGTTCGAGAATCTGCGCCTGCCCCCCTACGTGCTGGAGCGGCGCGGCGATCAGTACGAGCTGACGTTCGAGGGGTCCTGGCCCGAGGTGATGCTCTGGGAGATCCCGGCGCTGGCGATCCTGATGGAGTTGCGCGGGCGGGCGGTGCTGCACGATATGGGGCGGTTCGAACTGCAGGTGCTTTATGCCCGGGGCATGACCCGGATCTGGGAAAAGGTCGAACGGCTGCGCGCGCTCGACGGCCTGCGGATCGCCGATTTCGGAACCCGCCGACGGCATTCCTTCCTCTGGCAGGATTGGTGCGTCCAGGCCATGCAGGAGGGCCTCGGCGACGCGTTAACGGGCACCTCGAACTGCCTGATTGCGAAGAACCGCGATCTGGAAGCCATCGGCACAAACGCGCATGAGTTGCCGATGGTCTATGCAGCGCTGGCCGAGGATGATGCCGCTCTCGCCGACGCGCCCTACCGGGTGCTCGCCGACTGGCACGAGGAGCATGACGGCAACCTGCGGATCATCCTGCCCGACACCTACGGCACCGAGGGCTTTCTGGCGAACGCGCCGGACTGGCTTGCGGGCTGGACCGGGATCCGCATCGACAGCGGCGACCCGGTCGCGGGCGCCGAAACGGCCATCCGCTGGTGGCAGGACCGCGGGGAGGATCCCACGCAGAAGCTGGTGATCTTCTCCGACGGGCTCGACGTCGACCGGATCCTGGACCTGCATCGAAGCTTTGCCGGGCGCGTGCGGGTCAGCTTCGGCTGGGGCACGCTTCTGACGAACGATTTTCGAGGGCTTGCAAAGGGCGATGCTCTGTCGCCCTTTTCGCTGGTCTGCAAGGCGGTGGCGGCCGATGGGCGCCCGACCGTCAAGCTGTCCGACAACCCCAACAAGGCGATGGGACCGGCCGAGGAGATCGCACGGTACAAGAGGGTGTTCCATGTCGGCCCGCAGGAGGCGCTGCGGGTCGTGGTCTGACGTCGCTCATGCGCGCCGCTATCGCGGTCGCCGCTGGGGCGCCGGCCATTTGGCCGAAGCCACGGGGCCGCCGGGCCCTAGGGCCCGACCGGCACGGCCGACGGGAACCTAGCTCGCCAGCACTTTCGCGATCGAGTCCAGCGAGTTGTTGGCCGCGGTCCGAACGGACACGCCCATGAACCCGTTGTTGCTGTCGACGTCCTGGAAGAACTCGCTCGACAGCTCGGTCTTGTACTCGTTGATCTTTGCGATCGCTTCCTGCTTGAGCCTCTCGCGCGCCTCGCCGTCAGCCTCGTTGGTGATGGCGTCGAGAATGTCCTCAAGCCGGGTGTCGAACGGCTTCAACCGGTCCGACAGCAGGCCGACATTGTCGCCGATGGCGCTGAGCTCCGGATCGGACGACACCATGGACTTGATCGAGTCCTCCAGCTTCTTCATTTCGGAGTACATCGTCTCCCGCGTCTTCGACCACAGAACGCGGGACTTCTGGAACGCCACGACGTTCTTGGGAATCTCGGAAGCCGTGTCCTTGGCCTTCGCGGCAGCCTCCAGAAGCGGCTTCAGGCGTTCCCCGATCTTGATCGCTCCGGCGTAGTCCTTGGCCTCGGCCTTCTCCGTCGCCATGCCCCAGGCGGCCTGCAGCTTGGTCCCGTCGGGCGGATTGGTCTTCATGGCGGCAACGTAGAGCGGGGTGAGTTCACCCTCGAGCTTGAACCACGGCGCCGAGTTCGGATCGCCCGCCGCGGCCGCCTGCAGGGCGGGCATCAGCTTGGCGGCCGTGGCCAGCGCCATCTTGTAGTCGCCCTCGCCGGCCTTCCGCATCATCGCTTCCCAGGCCGCACTCAACTGGTCGAGGTTGGGCGGCTCGGCGGCGATTGCGGCCTCGTGCAGCTGTTGCAGCTTCGGCAAGGCGGCATCGAACTTCTCGCGCAGCTTGTCGGCATCGCTCTTGGCCTGGGTCGTTTCGGCCAGGTTCTTCAGGGCCGGTTCGAGCTTGTCGGCGATGGTGATCGCGGCCTTGAAGTCTCCGGCATCGGCCTTCTCGTTGGCCATGCCCCACGCCGCTTCTAGCTGGGTGCGGTTGGGTGGGTTCGTCCCCATGGCTTCGGTATAGAGATCGCCAAGCGGGCCGACGCGGCTGTTCCACTGCTCGGCAAGGGCGTTGACCTCTTCCTCTTGCTCCTCGCCCAAAGTGGGCTGGCCGAGCTGGCTTTCCTCGACGTCCAGTTCGGGTGCGTCGGCGGTGATGCCGTCGGCTTCTTGCTCGTCATCCTCACCGTCGGATTCGATCTCGTTGCCCAGGGCATCGAGGATGACGACCTTGAAGGGAAAGCCCTGATCCTTGAGGAACATCTTCATCGCGCGCGCGGTGTTCGGCGGCGGATCCTCGGCGCAGGTCAGATTGATCTTCTTGCCTTTGACGGAGCAGGTACCCCACGCGAGCTTCGGAGATTCACCGGCCTTCTTGGCGTTCCGCGCGAGGATCGTGCCGTCCTTCTTGCGGTGCATCAGGAAGATGGTGCCTTCGGGCTTCTTGCCGAGGCAGATCGCGAAGTTCAGCTCTCGCTTGCGGGCGACCGCAATCAGCCCTTCCATTTCGGCTAGGTCTTCGGCTTCCATTGGCATCGGGTCTCTCCCCTCGAAACAAACCATCCGGCGCGGCGTCGCACATCCGTGTCACCCGAAGGATAAGGCCTTCGGAAGTGACCTGTCGATGCCTCAGTTGATCCACGGCACGGCGCATCGCGCAACCAATAAATGCTGTGCATCTGCCCAAGGTTTATGCCGTATATTCCTGTAGATTATGCGAAACGGCCCTGCATCGGTAATTGTTTGATGTCTCCGCGCTGGCGTTTTGAAATATCTGTGATAGCGTCTTTGGCGTCAGGTGCCGTCCCGGTACCGCACGCCGCCAAGAGCCTTCAAGGGACTGTGCAGTATGGATGTGGACTCGCTTCTTCAGAGCCGAGGCGATGATGCGCCGAGTGGCGAAGATCTCGAGTATGATGCGGAATTCACCGAGATGGAGATTGCCGCTCAGCCTGGCGAGGAGCGTCAGGTTGGTGACGAGATCGTCCCCGGCGAAGACCCCGACTATAAGGAAGTCGTGGCGAAGGCGATGTCTGTCCTGGAGCGCAGCCACGATTTGCGCGCCGCGATCTACCTGGCCGAAGCCCAGCTCAAGCTAAAAGGCCTGCCCGCCTTCGCGGAATGCACCACGTATCTGCGCCGCTGCCTCGAGGAGCATTGGGGCACCTGCCACCCGCAGCTCGACGAGGACGACGACAACGATCCCACGATGCGCGTGAACGCGGTGCTTGCGCTCGCCGACAGCACCCGGACGCTGCGCGCGCTGCGCAACGCCCCGCTGAGCGCGAGCCGGATGATGGGCAGCTTCAGCCTGCGCGACCTGCAGGTGGCCGACGGAGAGGTGGCGCCGTCCTCGGAAGACGATGCCATTCCCGATCAGGCGACGATCCGCGCCGCCTTCGAGGACACCGACGACGAGCTGCTGAAAGGCAACGCGGAGGCCGTCGCGACGGCGCTGGCCGACATCCGGGCGATCAACGCCAAGTTCGCCGAGGAGACGCCGGGACAGGGGCCGGAACTGGACCCGCTGGAGAAGATGCTGCAGCAGGTGTCCAACCGGCTCGCCGAGGCGACGGGCGGCGAGGTCGTCGAGGACACGGCCGAGGATGAAGCCGGTGCCGCGGGCGGCGAAGGCGGTGCCCCGATGCGCCGCGGCGGCCCTCCGGGCGCGATCAACTCGTCCACCGATGTGACCGCAGCCCTCGACCGCATCATAAGCTTCTACGAGCGCAACGAACCGTCGAGCCCGGTTCCGATCCTTCTGGAGCGTGCAAAAAGGCTTGTAAACGCTGACTTCCTGACGATCATGAAGGATATGGCTCCGCTGGGGGTTGAGAATGTCAACCTCATCGGCGGAATCGAGGAAAAAGAAGAAGGCTATTATTGACACACTAAGGCCGCATTGCGCGGTCTTTAGGCGTGTTGACAGACTGCGAAGGAGCATTGGCAGATGGCTGGAAGTTCCCAGAAGTTCATAGCGCGGAACCGAGCCCCGCGTGTTCAGATCGAGTATGACGTCGAGCTGTACGGCGCCGAGAAAAAGGTGCAGCTGCCCTTCGTGATGGGCGTCTTTGCCGATCTCGCCGGCAAGTCGGAAGAACCGCAGCCGGGCGTGGCAGACCGCAAGTTCCTGGAGATCGACGTCGACAACTTCGACGAGCGCATGAAGTCCATGGCGCCGCGGGCGGCCTTTACCGTGCCCAACACCCTGACCGGCGAAGGCAATATGGCGGTCGACATCACGTTCGAGTCCATGGCCGATTTCAGCCCCGCGGCGATCGCGGCTAAGGTCGAGCCGCTGAAGGAACTGCTCGACGCCCGAACGCAGCTGTCGAACCTGCTGACATACATGGACGGCAAGAGCGGCGCGGAGAACCTCGTGGGTAAGATCATGCAGGACCCGGCGCTGCTGAAGACGCTCGCGGCGCAGCCCGCGCCAAAACCCGAAGACGCTGAAACGAAGGATGCGGAGTAACCCATGGCCGAAACGGAAACGGAAGTCTCTGCTGGCGGCGAAGCCACGGTATTCGGCTCGTCCGACTTTGAGAACCTGCTGAAGAAGGAGTTCCGCCCGAAATCGGATCAGGCGAAGAGCGCCGTCGAGCAGGCCGTCAAGACGCTTGCCGAGCAGGCCCTCGCCAATACGGGCCTGATTTCTGACGACGCGCTCCGGTCGATCGAAAGCATCATCGCCCAGATCGACAAGAAGCTGACGGAACAGGTCAACCTGATCCTGCACCACAAGGATTTCCAGCAACTCGAAAGCGCCTGGCGCGGTCTCCACTATCTGGTGAACAACACCGAGACCGACGAGATGCTCAAGATCCGTGTGCTGAACATCTCCAAGAAGGATCTGCACAAGACCCTGCGGAAGTTCAAGGGCACGGCCTGGGACCAGTCGCCGATCTTCAAGAAGATCTACGAAGAGGAGTTCGGCCAGTTCGGCGGCGAGCCCTACGGCACGCTGGTGGCCGATTACCACTTCGATCACTCGCCCCCCGATGTCGAGCTGCTGGGCGAGATGTCGAAGGTCGCCGCCGCGGCGCATGCACCGCTGATCACCGGCGCCAACCCCACGCTGTTCCAGATGGACAGCTGGTCGGAGCTGGCGAACCCGCGCGACCTGACGAAGATCTTCCAGACGCCGGAGTATGCCGCTTGGCGGTCGCTCCGCGAGAGCGAGGACAGCAAGTATGTCGGCCTCGCCATGCCGCGGTTCCTTGGCCGCCTGCCCTACGGCTCCAAGACCGACCCGATCGAGGAGTTCGCCTTCGAGGAGGACACCGAAGGTGCGGATTCCAACAAGTACAGCTGGGTGAACGCCGCCTACGGCATGGCCGTGAACATCAACCGGTCCTTCAAGGAATACGGCTGGTGCTCGCGCATTCGGGGCATCGAGTCCGGCGGCGCGGTGGAGAACCTTCCGTCGCACACCTTCCCGACGGACGATGGCGGTGTCGATCAGAAGTGTCCGACCGAGATTGCAATCTCCGACCGGCGCGAGGCGGAGCTGGCCAAGAACGGTATGATGCCCCTGATCCACCGCAAGAACTCCGACATTGCGGCGTTCATCGGCGCGCAGTCTCTGCACAAGCCGGCCGAATATACCGATCCGGACGCGACCGCGAACGCCAACCTGGCCGCCCGGCTGCCGTACCTTTATGCGACGTGCCGCTTCGCCCACTATCTGAAGTGCATCGTTCGCGACAAGGTCGGCTCCTACAAGAGCCGCGACGATATGCAATCGTGGCTGCAGGACTGGATCAACCAATACGTCGACGTGAACTCGGACACATCGCCCGAGTCGGTGAAAGCGCGCCACCCGCTGGCGGCGGCCGAAGTCGTCGTTGAGGAAGTCGAAGGGAACCCGGGGTACTATACCTCGAAGTTCTTCCTGCGTCCGCATTACCAGCTCGAGGGGCTCTCGGTCTC
>JBCDGG010000126.1:0-16310 GCA_038757905.1 Pseudomonadota bacterium
AGCCAGCTTTCATGCCGTACAAGTACAATGAGCCCCGCCGTCATCGCATCCCGAAGGCGAAGTACCGCGTGACCAACTGGCCGGACTACGACCGCGGCCTCGTTGAGCGCGGGGATATCCGTTTCTGGATCGCAGATGATGCCCTGGCGGCGTGGAGCCCACCGCCGCACCGCAGCCGGGGTCGGCCACAACGGTACTCCGACATGGCGATCGAGACGGTGCTGCTGCTCGCGGCGGCGTTCGATCTGCCGCTGCGCCAGGCGGAAGGGTTCGCGCGGTCCATCCTGGCGTTCATGGACCTCGATCCGCCGGTCCCCGATCACACGACGCTTGCCCGCCGCCGGCGCACGGTGGCGCTCGACATGCATGCCCTGGACGCACGGCACCGGTCGACCTCGTGCTGGACAATGAGCCATTGGCGCGCCATTGGTCTGAGCGACAATGGCGAATGGGCTGAAGTTTTTCGGGCCGGGAGAATGGGCGCGGGCCAAGCACGGCGAAAAACGGCGCGACTGGAGGAAGGTGCACATCAGCGTCGATGCCGGCACAGGCGAGATCCTGTCTCATTTCCTCACCAACAGCGACACCTCGGACGCCGCCATGGCCGGCCCGCTGGTCGAGACCACCGGCGGCCGGGTCCGCTCCGTGATCGCCCCCTCTCGGCGATTGCAGGCAATCGCCGAGAGGGCAGCGGACGGCGCCTACGACGGCGCGCTCACGTCGGATGCCATTCGAAACGCACGGCCGGCAGGGGCTCCACCAAGGATCATCATTCCGCCCCCGAGGACCGCGATCCCGCCACCTGGAACGCCCCATGCCGGCACGGAGCGCGAGTGCCACATCGCTGAAATCGCCGCCCACGTCCGCATCTCCTGTCCGAGCCGCACCGGACACGGAAAACGCTCACTCGCAGAGACCGCCATCTCCCGCCTCACAAGCCGCGGCCGCGCCACGCTCCGAGCCCGCACATACGGCGCCCAATGCCAGGAGATCGGCTCCTACATCACGGCTGCAAACAAGGCGATCCGTCACGCCAAGCCCATCACTGTCCGCGTGCCGTGAGGTCGGCCTCAAAGACTGAAGAGCGCCTCGAAGCCGATTTGTGCACCAAGGCCGATCGCAACCACCGGAAACCGGCCCTGGCGAACCGGCGCGCCAGCCTTGTAGGGAGCGCACACACCAAGGCGCCCGCCAGCGGCCATCGTTCGCTCCCAAACCGAAGTAGCTGGACTTCGCGCCGCCATGCCGGCTGATTTTGTCACCGCCGTTGACAAACACACTCTTGGCCAGATCGATCGCGATGATGCTCACCTCTTCGATGGATGCCCCTTCCCTCTCTCTGGCGACATGAACATCACCAGACTGGCACATCGCGATGCCGTCGGTTCGGGGGTAGCCACTCCATCAATGTCCCTGGAGCGCCAGGACGAACGATGACCGAGGCGGGTATCGATCACGGCTGGGCTTTATCTTGTGGGATGGGTTCCGTCGGTCGCCAGAAGTAGCCTGTGCGGAGCGTTTCGAAGCTGCGCCGCAGTTCCCAACCCTCGATGTCGCGTGAAATGATCACGATGCGCGACGTCGTGTCCTCGCGACGCCATTCGGCGAGTTGTACCGGCGGGTCGAACGTCCTCTGGACACCGTGGATCACAAACGGGGCCTCGGTTCCCTCAAAGAAGACAATCCCCTTCAAGCGCAGAATGTTCGGCCCGCGAAGCGCCAGCAACGTGTTGAGCCAGAGGGTAAAGACCTCATCTTTGATCGGCTCCTCGAGAACGATGGACGCGGTGCCGACGCGGGCGTCGTGGGGTGGGGGCCGCGAACCGGCCGCCGGCGAAGCAATCCCAGAAAGATTGGCGAAGGGATCCGGCGCCGCGGCTGTGCCGCCTGCCCATGCCAGAACGTCCGTGGGAGCCGCGCTCGGGCGCGGACCGCCGAGGCCCCAGATGTGCCGATGAACGCCCCTTCCGTGCTCCGACCGCAGGATCCGGGCGCCTGCGTTGAGGTCTCGGAGGCGGCGCTCCAAGGTTTGGATCGCAGTCTTTGAGGCGAGGTCGGTCTTGCTCAACACGATCAGATCGGCCACGGCCGCCTGTGACACGGCCTCGAACTGCAGGTCGAGCGTCGCGTCTCCATTGAGGGCATCCACGACGGTGACGACGCCGTCCATACGCGTAACCTGGGCAAGAGCAGCCTCGCCCAGCAGGATCTGAAGGACCGGCGCTGGATCCGCGAGGCCGGTCGTCTCGATGACGATGCGCTCGAAGGCAAGTTCGCCGGAACTCCGCCGGGCCAGCAGGGTCGCGACGGTATCGGCAAGATCGCCGCGCGCCGAGCAGCATAGGCAGCCCGACTTCATGAGCACGACCTCATCGGTGACGGAAGCGATCAGATCGTGATCGATGCCCGTTGCGCCGAACTCGTTGACGATCACAGCGACGCGCCCAGCGCTCGTATCCGACAGCACAGCGTTGAGAAGCGTTGTCTTCCCGGCGCCAAGAAATCCGGTGAGCAAAGTGACTGGCACGCGGGAACAGCTCATATCGACGTTGCTTTCTTCTTGGACTGCGAGACCGACGGCAAAGCGCAAAGGAACGCTATCAGAACGAACGGCGCTTGTTTACGATCAGCTGCGAAAATCGGCTTCAGAGCGTATTTGGCTCTTTGAAGAGGTGGTGAGGTCACGCGGACCGGGCCTACGATTGCGATGTCCGAAGCCGAGACGCGGCAGCGCATCTCGCCAAAGGTGCGGGCTCGGCAGGCGTCGCCGCCCTGGCTCTTGCGGCGGGCGAACGGCTGCTCCTGCGTCCAAGCATGTGTTCCTTTCATGCAATGCGTTTCAGCCAAGCAAAGCCGCCGAATGCTGCCGCGGCGAGCGTTCGCGCTCGCGGTGCCGCCCGTGTGGCGTCGCTGGAGATCGTGGGCGGTCTTGGGCGTCGGAATGACCTTCGGCGGCGACCTTTCTGGCCTCGCGTTCCGGATGGCGGCAATAGCGGGGCGTGCCGTTGTACGCTCCTTCAGCAACGCGGAGCCGCTTTGGCCGCCGGCGTTTCTGACCGGAGGGCCCGCTATCGCGGCGTCTGTCGGCGTAGTCGAGACGTTTTTGACCGTGCTTCCGCCGCATCCCCTCGCCCGGGCTATAGAGCTCCGCGCTGTCCCGTCCGAGATCGACTGAGATCCTGTGCACGCATCTCGACCGAAACAGTGCATCGGCGGTGGGCAGACGTTCTCTGATTGCGCACTTGTCGAGGATGCAACTCGCGCCGCGGATCGGAGATGTCGGGCGCGTCGCGTGGCAGACGGCGTCCGGCTGCGGGCGGCGCAACATCCCTGAGACCGCCGTCTCCCCGCACCAAGCGCATCACGGAAGGCCGCCTGTCCACGCGCACGTTCGGCGCGACATGGGCGAAGGTCAACGTGACGATCGCTTTGGCCGACAACGCTATCCAGGTGGCCAAACCCATGGAGGTGAAAGACCGTTGAGTCAGAGTTTAATGGGTCATTTCATTCTAACCGAGCGTTGCACCAAGCGCTCCAGCGCAAGCAGTGCTTGTTCTAAAACTGAGACTTCGGCCTATTGGCGGCGCTCTGTACGGGAGGACGAGGTCGCGTGCCGGCCGATGACACTCTCCCGCCCCTCGCCGTGACGTCAAAAGAGGAGATCCAAGACGAGCCTTAGTGCATTCGCCTACCCGGCTTGGCTTCTCCCCGTGGTTCTGTGGAGTGCGGCGATCCTCTTTATCGGGACCGTTGTCGTGCAGGCTCTGCGGCCAAAATATCGGCGCATCTACGGCGGGCGGGCAATCCTGTGGTCGTTGTGGCACGCGCTGCTGCCGCCGATCTGGGTGCAGGTCTACTTCTGGCTCGCGCTGATTGTGGTGTGGACGCCTGTCTGGTGGCTCTCGGTCCTGAGGCGATCCATGCCGGCTCCGGGGATCGGGAGCCGGCCGCGCGATCGCTCGCCCCGGTCGCGTGAAGCGGTGCGATGTGCCGTCGAGCGCGTGCACCAATTCGGCGTCGCGGCACAAGTTCGGGGTGGTCAGCAGGGGCGCAGCTGTTAGCTTCGTTTTGCCAACTTGCGCATTGAGGATGCTCGACTTGACTGCCCTTCTTGTTTCCGAAAGCGATGGGACGCTTTCGTTCGAATTCGACGATCTGGTTCGCTATCACGGGCGGCAGAGCATCTGCGGATTGACCGTCGCATATAAGGTCATGGGCGCGGCCTGGGGGCGGGTTTGGAACGACGCCCCGCCCGTCCGCAGCAGTCTTGTTGTGGCGAGCGCTTTTCCGGGACCTGGCACCCGCGATGGCTTTGAGATGGTCACGCGGGCGGTGACGCGCGGCGCCTACGAAGTCCTGACCGATGTCGAGCCGGGGCCGCTTGTCGCCGAAGCGGGCAAGGGCGCGTACTTCTTTCGTCTGTCGGACGATCGCCACATCATCGAGTTGGGCCTTAAGCCCGAGGTCGTTCCCGCCGAGTTTGTGCCCCGCCGCAGAAAACTGGCGCGCGGGGAGGCATCCGAGGCAGAAGCGGCCGAGTTCAGGGCGCTGCAGTTCGAATTCTCTGAAAAGTTGCGCGCCCTGGCGCACGACGAGGTCGTCAACATCATCAGCTGCAGAGACATCGCAACCTGACAGACGCACCGCCAATACTGTTCGGCAAGTATTTGTCGCCCTATGTGCGTCGCGTGGCCGTTAGCCTGAACGTGCTCGGGATTGCCTTCGAGCAAACCGTCGTTTCCGCGGTCGACGACGAAGGCAAACGGGAGGCCGTCAATCCCGTGGGGCGGGTTCCGGCGCTCAAGCTGCCTTCGGGCGAGGTTTTGGTCGACAGCGCCGCGATCCTCGACCACTTCGACGAGGTTGTCGGCCCGGAACGCGCGCTGGTGCCTGCGTCGGGCGCCGAAAGACGGCGTGCGCTTCAGCAGTTGGCCATCGCAACCGGGGCCATCGACCGTGCCATGACCGCAAATGCGGAACGCCGGCGCGATGTCCCGGATCCGGTGCGCGTTGAACGGCTGCTGCGCCAGTGTCGGCAGGGGTTCGACGTCCTGGGGCGCGACCTCGGCGGCCGGGAGCACTTCGATGGCAGAGCTTTGCGCCAGCCCGACATCACGACGGCAACGGGCTTTAGGTTCGTCAATCACATCTTCCCCGGAACCCTGCCGGGGGACGACTTCCCCGGCCTCGCGCGCGCGTCCGACAGCATGGAAGCGATGGACGCCTTTCGCACCGTCCCAATCGAGACGCCAGGCACCTAGTTCGTGCGGTCAGAAGGCGTTGACAGCCCGCTGCGGGTTGTCTTCACTTCCAAGCAAACGGGAGGGTAAGCTTATGAAATCACTGATACCTGCTGTCGCGCTGGGGGTTGCCTGGGCGCCCCACGGTGTTGCGGCGGACCCGATCGAAATCGTCGATCAGCGCGAGCGAACCGTTGTGCTGGAGGAGGAGGCGCAGCGGGTCGTGACCATCCCGATCCCGGCGGCCTCCATGTTCGTCGCGGTCGACGGCGGCACGGACCGTCTTGTGGGTATGCATCAGTTGTCGAAGACGGCGATCAAGGGCCACATCCTCGAGCGGTTCTACCCCGAGGCCCTGGCCATTCCGTCGAACATCACCGGCAAGGGCTTCAGCTTCGTGCCCAATGTCGAAGAGCTTCTGGCGCTTGAGCCCGATCTTGTCTTTCAGTGGGGCCATCTGAACGACGACATCATCGATCCCCTGGTCAATGCCGGTCTGAACGTGGCCCTGATCAAGATCGGGCAGGAGGCTTTCACCCGCAAGTGGCTCCAGATGATGGGAGACGTGACCGGCAAAGCCGACAAGGCGCAGGCCATGATCGACGGGCGCGACACCGTCGCCGCCGAAGTGGGGGCGGCCACCGAAGGCATCGCGGAAGAAGACCGCCCGCGCACGCTTTACTTCATGAACTACCTCTCGAGCCTGCGCGTCGCTGGCGGCAGGTCCTACAACAACTTCTACATCGATCTCGCGGGAGGACGGAACGTGGCCGCCGACCTCGGCATGTTTGTAGAGGTGGGGATCGAGCAGATCATCGCCTGGGACCCGGAAGTGATCCTGCTGAACGGCTTCGAGGCGAAGCTTTCGCCGCAGGATGTCTACGACAACGCGCTTCTGGCGGACGTCTCCGCGGTCCAGAACCGGCGCGTCTACAAGATGCCCCTCGGCGGCTACCGCTGGGACCCGCCGAACCAGGAGAGCCCGCTCACCTGGCTTTGGCTGTCGATGGTCCTGCACCCGGACAAGTTCGACTGGAACCTGAGTGAACGGATCAACAGCAACTACCAGTTCATCTACGGTCAGAGCGTCACGGACGAGGATGTCCGGAGCATCCTGCGCTTCGATATGAATGCGGACGCGGCCAACTACGACATCTTCGCGGATGGCTAGGCCAGCCGGATGAGCGTGGCGGACCAAACCGCGGCCCCGTCCGCTGTGAAGCGGTTGGGGCTGTGGGGCGTTCTGCTGATCCTGCTCGGCTTGACCGTCCTCATGTCGCTTGGGATCGGGCGTTTCGGCGTCCCGATCGATCATGTGGCCGGCATCCTCCTGGCGAATGTCCTGCCGATCGAGCCGACATGGCGACCGGTCGAGGAGCGTGTGGTCGAGCTGATCCGGATGCCGCGCATCCTGATCGCGGGGCTCGCGGGCGCCGGGCTCGCCGTTGCCGGCGCAGCCCTTCAGGGCGTGTTCCGCAACCCACTTGTGGGCCCGCAGATCATCGGCGTCTCCTCCGGCGCGGCGTTCGGAGGGGCGCTCGCCATCCTGCTCTCGGAAAGCCAGGTTCTGCTGATCGGCGGCGCGTTCGGGTTTGGCTTGCTGGCCATGGTGGTCGTCTACACGATCAGCCGCCAGCAGGGTCGCGCCTCGATCCTGATGCTGGTCCTGTCGGGGATCGTGACGAGCGCGTTTTTCTCGGCCCTGGTCTCGGTCACCAAGTTCGTGGCCGACCCCGACGACAAACTGCCCGCCATTGTGTTCTGGCTGATGGGAAGCTTTGCGTCGGCGAGCTACGACAAGGTTGTCCTGATCGCGGTCCCGGTCGCGGCGGGGGCGCTCGTGATCTATCTGATGCGGTTTCAGATCAACGTGCTGTCGCTTGGCGACGAAGAGGCGCAGTCGCTCGGTCTGAGGGTCGAGCGCACGCGCTGGATCGTGCTGGTTGCGGTCGCGCTGGTCAGTGCTGCGGTGGTGGCGGCGGCGGGCGTCGTCGGCTGGGTCGGGCTCGTGATCCCGCACTTCGCGCGCATGCTGACCGGACCCGACCACAAACTCCTGATCCCGGCATCGGCGCTCATCGGCGCGATCTACCTGATCCATGTCGACAATGTCGCGCGGGCGTCGATTGCGGCCGAGATCCCGGTCGGCATCATCACGGCACTTCTTGGCGCCCCGGTCTTCGCCTATCTCCTGCGCCGCGCAGCGAACAAAGGATGGTCGTCGGAGTGATCCGGGTCGAGCAAGCGGAGTTCCGATACGGGGATGCATGGGTCTTTCGCGGCGTCAGCTTCGAGCTGCGGCGCGGCCAGACCGGTGCCATCCTCGGTCCGAACGGTCGCGGCAAGACCACGCTTTTGAAGGCCATCACCGGCCTCTTGAAGCTGACGAACGGCATCGCCGAGGCGGGCGGTCGCATCGGATATGTCGCACAGCGCAACGACATGGCCTTCTCCTACAAGGTGCTCGACATCGTCGTTATGGGGCGCGCGGCCCATATCGGGCTGTTCCGAACCCCGGGCGCCGAAGACTACCGGATTGCGCGCCGCACGCTGGATCGTCTGGGGCTCGGCAGCTTCACCGACCGCCTCTATTCCCAGCTCTCCGGCGGGGAGCGGCAGCTTGTGATGATCGCCCGGGCCCTCGCCTCCGAATGCGAGGTTCTGATCCTGGACGAGCCGACATCGGCGCTCGATTTCTCAAATCAGGCGCTGATCCTCGAAACGCTCCGCCGGATTGCCCGCGAGGACGGGCTGACCGTCCTGATGACCACCCATGTGCCTCAGCACGCGCAGCGGCTGGCCGACATGGTCCTGTTGATGCACGGGCCCGACCGGCAGGACTGGGGCACGGCGGCGGAAATGCTGACCGAAGATCGTCTTGAGGCGCTCTACGGTGTGCCTGTGAAGGCGCTCGAAATCCAGCATGGCGGCCGGACCGCCAGCGCGCTGGTTCCGCTCTTTCTCTGACGGCCGTCCTAGCCCATGACTCCGAGGGCCAGGTACACCGCCCTCGGGATCGCGTCCTGAACCTCGGAACACATGCCGATCCCGAAGCTGTCGGGATCCGCGGGCTGGCACCCGACGATACGCACCAGCGGCGGCAGGGCCCCCACCGACTGGGCCAGGGTTAGGGCACGAACGGGCGTGGCGTAGTGCACATCGGCGAAGAAATCGCGGCGGGCGCGGTCGTCCATGTCCTCGGCCCGGGGCAAGTCAGGTTCGAGAAGCCAGAGATCGCCCGGGGCGCCCCCCCGATCGAAGGCGTCGAAGAGGATCAGGGCCTCATAGCCGCGCATCAGTTCCTGAACGAGGTGAATGCCGCCAATCCCCGTCTCGATGACGGTGCAGGTCGCTGGCCGCCGCGGATCTCCGGCCAGTGTCCGCGCAGCATGGAGCCCGAAGGCGTCATCTCCTTTGAGCTCGTTTCCGACGCCGGCCGCCAGAGACTTCAACGCTTCAGAACGCCGGAAGCTTGGGCTCGAACGGCATGCCGAAGCCGATCATCCGGCGTCCGTTCGGTTCGGCCCGTACGGGATAACA
This sequence comes from Pseudomonadota bacterium, assembly GCA_038757905.1. GTDB lineage: Bacteria > Pseudomonadota > Alphaproteobacteria > Rhodobacterales > Rhodobacteraceae > HLUCCA09. The sequence continues at coordinate 8,781 of JBCDGG010000126.1, forward strand.
CTCCAGCCCCGGGCCGCCCCCTAGCCGGTTCCCGTTGCGGATGTCGTAGGAGCAGCCGGGGCCGTGCGGACAGTGCCAGGTGAACCCGTCGAGGGTGCCCCCCTCCATCGTGGCGCGATGGGTCGGACACACCGCCGACAGCGCGTAGTCGACCTTCTCGACGCGCAGGATCAGGAGCGGCCCCTCCTCCATCTCGCAGAGATAGGCCGAGCCGTCTTCGGCGACCGCCGCGTCCGGCACCGGAGACCAGTGGGGCGGGTCGGGCATGGCTGATGTGCCGATGTCGGGTGCCCGCGCGGTGCCGAGGTCGGGCACGGCGTCTTCGTCCAGGAAGTCCCAGACCTTCTGACAGCCCGGCGTCTCGGGCGGCAGCAGATCGTACATGCCCATCAGCGAGTGGATGGCGGGGTCGGTCACCACCTGCTCCAGCACGCCCTCCTTGAAGAGCCGCACAAGCCGGTGGAGCGCCTCGCGGTGGACCGCATCGATCCCGCCAAGCGCACCGAAGACCTGCGCGCGCAGCTCCTCGTCGGCGATCTCTTCCAGTCCGCCGATCATCGATGCGGTCTGTGCCAGGAGGTCCTGCCACTCCTCGTTGCTGCGGTATCCCACCAGGGGCTGATCAGGGCCCGTATCAGGCATCATGCGTCTCCGTCAGTGGTGATGATGCTCGTGCTCGCAAACCTCGTCGCCGTCGCAGCACCCGGCGTTGCATTCGCCATGCGTGCCCTGCTGGAACTCGGTAAAGCTCTCATAGAACATCACGCCCGCCTTGCGCTTGCCGCCGTCGCTGAAGCGATAGGCCTTGCCGTCCCGGGCGAGCGTCCCCTCCTCGGCGAGCTCCTCCATGACGGCTGCCACCGTCTCCGCGTCGCTCTGCAAAAACGGCATCACGGCCTGCGGCGTGAACGTGTCGCCGAAGCCCTCTCCCTGAAACCAATAACAAATCTGCAGCACGTCCTCGCGCACGATCAGCCTGTCGAGGGCGCCGTTGGGTCTCTCATCGGTCATGTCTTGTCGTCCGCGGCGAAGGCAAAATGCGTTTCGGTGAACGGGCGGACCCGAGCGAGCCTGTCAGCCGACTTTTCCAGCCATTCGACATCCGCCGCACGGCCTTGCCGGGCCAGTTTGCTCGCCGTCCGGATCAGGTCGTCGCGCAGGCGGGCGGGCGAGAAACCGATCCTCTCCGCGAACGCCGCATCGGTGGACGCGCCCTCGTTCTCGGCCATGACCATGCGACCGAAGGTGTCGGGCGGCATGTCGGCCTCGACCGTGAAGGTCTCGCTCGGCCAGACGCCGAACTGCTCCCCGATCATGAGCGTGTTTTCGAGATCGACGATCCCGGTCACGGCCTCATAGACCCGCTCCTGCACCTCGTTCGGGTCGCGCTCGCCGCCCGTCCAGCGAAACGCGCACACAACGCCGGGCTCGGTCGAAACGGCAGAGGTTCCGACCAGAACGATGCGGGACGGACGCGCCATCTCTCCGGTCTCGAAGCGCTGCACCACATGAACCGGGCTCCAGGTGAAGTTCTCGACGCGCACATCCGGCACTTCGGCGAGGGCCGACTTAAGCCCCTCCATCAAGGGCGGACCCAGCGGGTAATGGTCGAGGATTGCCGAATAGCCGACAATCCCAACGATGGTGCCGCCTCCGGAGGCCACGGCTCTAGTCTATGCCACAGGCGCAGGTCGTGACCTCGCGCGTGACCACTTGGTCGGAGCCCTCGACCATCACATGCGTTGTACATGGCATGCAGGGGTCGAAGGACCTGAGCGCCCGCAGGATGTCGATCCCCTGGAAGTCGCTTTCGTCCTTGAACGCGGTCTCAATGATCGGAGTGTTGAGGACCGCGCGTTCGTAGGGGCCGTGCTCGCCCCACGGCGTCGCGGGGCAGGCGTTCACCGTGGACGGCGTGACGATCTGGTAGTTGGCCAGAAGCCCGTCCTTGATCTCGCAGTGATGTGTCAGAAACCCCCGGCCCGCACCCCAGAACCCGGCGCCGATGGCATGGCCCGTGGACGGGATCTCGAAGGGCGTCGCCACCTGCTTTTCGCCCTGTTTCTGCAGATCGAAGGCGCGCACCAGGTTTTCCATCGTCACGAGCAGGTTGAACGCGACGGCGTAGGCGCGCGCCCGGTTTCGCTCGAACGCATTCCAGACCTCGGGCACCTCCCATTCCAGCGTTTGCGCAGGCAGGGCCGCGCCCTCGGGGATGTTCAGAACAAGGCTGTGGCCCGTCGACCGGAAGTACTCGCTTTCGGGGATCTTCTGGGCCAGCGCCGAGATGTAGACCCGCGCATAGGCACCCGCCTCGAAAGTCTGACGATCCCAGGTGGGCGTTGTCGACCAGGAGTAGCGCTCCTTCCAGTTCTGCGCCCCGGGACGGGGGATCGTCGTCTTGTTCCAGGGATGGTTCGGCGAGAGCGGATTGCCCAGGGGATCGGTCTTGAACGGGTAGTCTTCCCACTGCTCGTAGTAGGAATGCTCGATGAACTCTTCGAGGCCGACATTTATGTCCGTCAGCCGCGTCGTCACCAGCTTGCCATCGACCACAACGCCCGGCGTCGACCAGCGCTTCTCGCCCCATTCGTTGCAGTTCTCGTAGGACGCGTCATAGTAGTCTTCGTGGTCCCACTGGCCGAGATCGACCATGGTCGCCGGGATGCGCCCGACATCGCGATAGCCTGGATCGCACTCGTAGAAGAAATCGAAGACGTCGTTCCAGATCGCCACGCATTTCTTGGCGTAGTCGAAGAACTCCTGAATGCGAAGGTAGAACTCGTTGAATGTCGAGGTGGTGATCGTGGTTGTCACGCCGCCCGGAATGATCGTCTCGGGGTGCGGGTACTTGCCGCCCAACAACACATAGGCTTCGCGCGCGACCCGCGTCATCTGCAGGGCTTCGAGGTAGAGCTTCCCGGTCAGCGGATTGAGATCGGTCATGATCTCGCCGATGGTTGCGTAGCCGTGTGTGTCCTTGCCCGGTGCGGCGGCCGATGTGGCCTTGTCCCAGATCTCGGGGTTCGTGGCCTTGACAAGGCTCTCGGAGAAATCGGGCCCCGACAGCACGAAAAGGTGCAATGGGTTGTCGTAGAGATATTCGCAACTCAGCAGCAGGTTGCGCACGACTATTCCAAGGGGCGGCGGCTTGATCCCCAGCGCCATCTCGATCGAGAGCGCCGAGGCGGTGGAGTGGACGCCGCCGCAGACGCCGCAGGCACGCGACGAGATGAAGGCGGCATCCCGCGGATCGCGGCCCCTGAGGATCACTTCGTAGCCCCGGAAGAGCGTTGCCATCGCATTGGTCTCGAGCACCTTGCCCGCGCCAAGATCGACGGTGGAATGGAAGGCCAGCGCACCCGCGACCCGGGTCACCGGGTCAAAATCCACGTCTGCAAGCTGGCCGTTCTTGGCGGCGATCTCGCGCAGTGCGGCCTGACGCTGTTCCAGCGTGCGGGTCTGGTATTCGTAGGGGTTCTTGATCCCCTCCTTCAGATGCGCCTTGCCGTTTTCGTCGAACTCAATCGGCAGATGTTCGAAACACATGCGGCCGCCCCTTCTTCGTTGTACTTCAGCGGCTGCCCGCGACCTTTACAATCGCCGCAAGATTGCCATTGGCCGCCAGGAGCGGCGCGACCAGGCCCGAAAGCCCGGCGTTGATGTCGTCCAAGCGGCCGTTCAGGGGGGCGGTGTTGTCGCGGATGGCTGCAAGGCCGCCTGCGAGCTTCTCCAGATGATCGCCGCCGCGCTTCAGCGCGATGTAGATGCCGATCAGGTGGTAGGCGACGACCGCGACGATTACGAGAACGACGATCAGCGACACCCATCCGAGGAAAACGACCATCGCTCAGCCCTCCTTCGCGCGCTCTGACAGGAGGGTTGCAACCACGCCTGTCTTTTCCTCGATGGCTTCAGCCACGGGTCCCATCGCACGGGCGGTGGCCAGCGTCGTGTCGAGCGCCGGCACAGCCTCCGTGTGGCCGGCGATCTTGACGCCAGCCTCCAGCATGTCGGCCAGATAGTGCTCGATCGCCCGGGCCGCGGCCAGCGCGCGGCCGAGGAGCGACACCGCCACGGGGACGATCACCAGAACCACGATCAGCAGCGTCGCGATCCAGATGCCGAGCGCGACCCCGGTCATGCCCGCCCCCCTTGCGCGACGATGGCGGCGTGGGCGCGCCCGAGCGTGCGGTCGACCGCGGTCAGACCTTCGGCGACGGCGCCCAGATCGCGGTTGAGCGCAGGGGCAGCCGCCGGAAGGTGCGAGGTCTCCCGCTCAATGGCCCGGAGGCCGAGGCGCAGCTTCGCGAGGTAGCTGTCCCCTCGCCCGCCGATGCTCTCCAGAAGTGCCACGATCCGGACGAGCGCGAGTGCCACGATGGCCAGAAAGACAAGCGCCGCGAGACATGTGATGAAGGTCAGAACTGAGATCATCCCGCTACCCCCTGTGCCAGATGCACCGCGGGCACGCGTCGCAATGCTTGGCATGATCCTCGATCGCCTTGGCGCTGGTCGCGATCCGGCCCGCGCGGCCCAGGATGCCTTCGACGAATTCATGGGTCTTGTAGATCGCCGCGATGTGGATCGTGTTGTTCGCCACGCGCTGCCCATTGGCCCAAACGACGGCGACCCCGTCCTCGATCGCCGCTGCCTCGCGGATGATCGCCCGCAAGAGGATCGCGACGACCAGCGTCACGACCAGGACGACGACGATGGCCAGCCACCAACTTGCGATCGGATCGCTTCCGGAAATCAGTCCCATCGCCCCCTCCTCAGGCCGCCGAGGTTTCGTTTTCGTGGCTCACCGCCTTAACGATGGCCTCCGCGTTTGTGTCGATGGCCCGGGCACCTTCCAGGAGATCCGCCGCCACCGCGTTGGTGCTTTGCAGCGCCCAGACCGAGCGCGTGTTCTCGTCGATCTCGGCAACGATCCCGGCGGCGGCCTCGGCCAATCTGCGGATCCGCCGCGCCTGCAGCAGAATTCCGATCAGAAGAGCGGCCACGACCAGAACCACCACACCGCCGACGAGAAATCCAAGCGTCCAGAGTGTCATCCCACTCTCCTATTCCGCCGCCATGCGTTCGGGGCTCTTGTCGAGAAACCGACGGGCCGATTTCTGCAGCGCCTTCTGGCGATCCGATCCGGGCGAGAACTCGGTCCCCATCAACTTGACCTTCTCGTAGAAGAAGCTGACCGCCCCATCGACGGCGCTCGGCCGGCCGTTCACGTTGGCCCAGCCCGAGGGGACATCCCCTGTCTTCTTCCAGCGCGTCGTCATGTTGCGGCTGCGTTGGGTGTAGCGCCTCAAATACGAAATGAACGACCCGGCCCCGCGTGAAATGTTCGAGGACACCATCGTGCCGGGGGGTTTTTTGTAGAACGGGGCGAAGGCATCGGGGAACCCCGGCATGGTGCACCCGATGCAGATGCCGCCGGTGTTCATGCAGCCGCCGTTGTGCCCGATGGCCCCGCGCGAGACCATGTTGCACTGCACCACAGGACCCCAGCAGCCCAGTTCGACCAGGCATTCCTTCTGGCCGTATTCATCCGCGAACTTGCCTTCCTCGTAGTTCCCGGCCCGAACGCACCCGCGGTGCACGGTCGATTGGAACATCCAGGCCGGGCGCCCGAGCTCGTCGAACTCCGGCAGCGGCCCGACCCCTGCGAGGAACATCAGAACCGAGGCCACGGTCTCGGTGATGTTGTCGCCCAAAGGCGCGCAGCCGGGGATGTTGATCGGCGGCAGCCCCAGCGTGGAGAGATAATCCTTGCCCAGGTAGTCCATGACTGACATCGAGTTGGTCACGTTGCCGGTGGCCGCCGGAATGCCGCCCCATGTGGCGCAGGTGCCGACCGCAATCACCGCCGCCGCGCCGGGCGCCAGATCCCGCAGCCAGTGCGCCGTCGGGATCGGCTGGCCGGTGGCATGATCGACCCCCATGCCCGACCAGTATCCGCCGAACGCCCCGGCGATATCCTCATCGGCGACCGAGCCTTCCTGGATGATGACATATGGCGCGCCGAGCTTGCCTTCCTTGGCGAGATGGTGCGCCGCCATGAAGTCCTTGCCCGCGGTGACGGACAGAACGGGGTGGTGCAGGATCACCTTGGGCAGACCCGGGATCGATCCGGTGATCAGCTGCTCGACCCGCGGGTTCTGCGCCCCAACCGCAGCAATCGAGCATCCGTCGCAACTCATTCCGGCCAGCCAGAAGGCATGCACCTCGGCTATAGGTCCTTTGTCCAGCCCGAAGCGCGGAATATAGCCCTCGCGCGTCGCTGGACGCGCCTTTGCACGAATGCCATCGGCCGCCATGAAATCCTCCCATCCATATCGGCCGGATCAGTATGGAGGGTTGCCCCTAGGGCAAGGTCAAGCCTTGTCAAATTTTTTTTCGCAGGCACAGTCTTCGTTGAGAAGCGCGCAGATGCAGCCCTCGGGACGGTCGTCCGGTGTCCTTAGGAGATTGATGAACCGCATGTCGAGTTCGTCGAGCTTGCCCTGGAGCACCGCGATGTCGAGCGACATCGTCCGCCGCTTGTCGTCCAGCAGGGCCAGAAGCGATTTCCGCAACGTGGTTTCGTCCTGGCGCATCAGGTTCGAGATCGCGGCGAGCGGGAGGTCGAGCGCACGCAAGGCGACGATCTGCCGGGCACGGGCGACGGCGTTCGGCGGGTAGACGCGGTAGCCGTTGTCGCGTCGCTCGGCGGGGGACAACAGCCCGACGCTCTCATAGTGGCGGAGGGTCTTGGTCGAGACGCCCAGCTCCGCTGCCAACTCGCCGATTTGCATGGTCTGGCCTCAGGCGGCCGCCAGCCGGTCGATCTCTGTGGCGATACGGCGGATGGCCGATACGCCGTCGCCGGTCGGGGCGAAATCAAACGGTGACTGGGCCTTGCGCTCGGCCTCGACCATGCCGTCGTCCAGGGGCACCGCGCCGATGATCTCCATCCCGTGCTGGTCGCAGAAGGCGCGGATCGCCGCCATGTCGTCGTCGTTGCGCACCTTGTTGGCCACGACTTTGATGTGCGGAATGCCAAGCTCCTTTGCCAGGTCGGCGGTGCGCATCGCCGCCTCGAGCGACCGGTAATAGGGTTCCGCCACCACCAGCATCATGTCCACATGGCGGGCCGTCCCGCGTTTGAGATGCTCGAGACCCGCTTCCATGTCGGTCACCGTGTGCTCGCCGAAGGCCGTCAGCTCCGCGACAAGACCGCGCACCGCCCGATGCGAGGCGCACATGCAGCCTGAACCGGCGGTGCCATGGGCGGGCTGGCCCATGACGATCAGGTCGACATCCTTGGCGGCCGGCGAGGCATAGTCCGACATGATCTGTTCTCGCGGGATCGCGGGCACCATCTGGGTGACCCCGTCCACCTTATCGCCGGGCCGCATGATCGAGGCCGGGATGTAGGTGATCGCATCGGCCGCTTGCCGGCTCATGCCGAGCGTCAGGGCCAGATTGGGGTTCGGGTCGCCGTCGATCGCCAGGATCTTCCGTCCGGTCTCGGCGAAGATGCGGGAC
>JBCDGG010000127.1:0-16187 GCA_038757905.1 Pseudomonadota bacterium
CGCCCACCACCCCGGGGGGCACAAGTACAACCGCGGGCACGTCCTTGTCCTTTCGGGCGGTGTCGGGCGCGGTGGGGCGGCCCGGATGGAGGCACGGGCCGCATTGCGGGTCGGCGCGGGGCTCGTCACTTTGGGCTGCCCGGCGGCCGCCCTTCAGGAAAACGCCGCGCGGCTCGATGCCGTCATGCTGCTCGCCGTCTCCGATGCCGAGGCGCTGGCCGCGCTGCTGGCGGACCGGCGCCTGAGCTGCGTCGCCCTTGGGCCGGGGCTGGGTGTCGGCGCCCGCACCCGCGATCTCGTGGGGGCAGCCTGCGCCGCGGGCGAGGGCATCGGCCCCCGCCGCCGGGTCGTCGTCGATGCAGACGCACTGACCAGCTTTACCGAAGACCCGGAAACTCTCTTCGCTCTTGTGCATCCGCTCTGTGTGCTGACGCCTCACGAAGGCGAGTTCGCCCGTTTGTTCCCAGACCTCGCAATAACTGCCCGCGCTGGCGCCGGCCTCTCGAAGGTTGACGCGGCCCGGCGCGCCGCCGACCGCGCGGGATGCACGGTGCTCCTGAAGGGGCCGGACACGGTGATCGCAAGCCCGGGGGGCGGCGCTTCGATCCACGCCGCTTCCTATGACCGCGCCGCGCCGTGGCTCGGAACGGCCGGGGCCGGCGACGTTCTGGCGGGCCTGATTGCGGGTCTTCTGGCGCCGGACACGCTCGGCGACAGTCCGCACCCTGCGGTGGAGGCCGCCGCCTGGCTGCACGTCGAGGCGGCGCGCAGCTTCGGCCCGGGCCTGATCGCCGAGGATCTGCCGGAGGAGCTGCCCAGGGTCTTCCGCGCCCTCGGCCTCTAGCGCTCGGCCGCCTTGGCCCGTTGCCAGAGCGCATCCATCTCGGCGAGCGTTGTTTCCGCCGTGGTTTTGCCTTCCGATTCAAGCGCATCTTCGATTGCATTGAAGCGGCGCGTGAACTTGGCATTGGTCCGCCGAAGGGCCGCTTCCGGGTCGACATCGAGATGGCGCGCGAGGTTCACGAGCACGAAGAGCAGATCGCCCATCTCGTCTTCGATCGCGTCGGGATCGGCTGCGCGCGCGGCCTCCGCCAGCTCGGCAGCCTCCTCGGAGACCTTGGCGAGCACCGCGCTGGCATCGTTCCAGTCGAACCCGACGCGGGCCGCGCGCTTCTGCAGTTTGAGCGCGCGGGTGAGCGCAGGCAGGCCCAGGGCGACGCCGTCCAGCACACGGGTTTCGCCCTTGCTGGCCCGCTCGGCGGCTTTCACCTTCTCCCAGTCGCGCACCTGGTCGTCGGCCGTCTTGTCGCGGCTTTCGTCGCCGAAGACATGGGGATGGCGCGCCACCATCTTATCGCCGATGGCGGCCGCGATGCTCTCGAAATCGAACCGCCCCTCCTCGTGCCCCATCTGGGCGAAGTAGACGACCTGCAGCAGCAGATCGCCCAACTCGCCTTCCAACTCGCCCCAGGCCTCGCGCTCAATGGCGTCGGCCACTTCATGGGCTTCCTCGATGGTGTAGGGGGCGATGGTGGCCCAGGTCTGCTCCACATCCCAGGGGCACCCGGTCTCGGGATCGCGCAGACGCGCCATGATCTCCAGCAGGCGCGGCAGGGGATCGCCGACGGGCGCGGGCGCAAGGCCGGACGTGGCCGATGGGGCTGGGGCGGATCGCGGAGACATTGCGCTTTGTCCTTTTCCGTGGTGACAGTCACGATGCAGACAGAGACAGAGGTCACCCGATGCCCGCCGTCAACCGTATTGCCGCGTTCTCCGACGAGATGACGGCCTGGCGCCGCCATCTGCACGCCCATCCGGAGCTTGGCTTCGCGTGTCACGACACCGCCGCCTTCGTGGCCGACAAGCTGCGGGCGTTTGGGGTGGATGCGGTGCATGAAGGGCTGGCCACATCCGGCGTGGTCGCGATCATCGAGGGCGGGCGGCCGGGCCCGACGATCGGCCTGCGCGCCGACATGGACGCGTTACCCATCGACGAGACGACGGGGCTGAACCACGCGTCCACAACGCCCGGCCGGATGCATGCCTGCGGGCATGACGGGCACACGACCATGCTTCTGGGCGCCGCGCGGTATCTGGCGGAAACCCGCGCCTTTGCCGGGCGCGTCGCGCTGATCTTTCAGCCGGCCGAGGAGGATGGCGGCGGTGCAGGTGTGATGGTCGACGAGGGCGTGATGGAGCGTTTCGACATCGCGCAGGTCTACGCCCTGCACAATGCCCCCGGGCTGGACGAAGGAAGGTTCGTGACGATGCCGGGGCCGATGAGTGCGGCCGTGGACACGTTTCACATCCATGTCGAAGGGTATGGCGGCCACGCCGCCCGCCCGCACGAAACATGCGACCCGATCCCGGCCGCGGTCGCCATCGCTCAGGCTGTCCCGACGATTGTGTCGCGCAACCGCCATGCGGACGATGCGCTTGTCGTGTCGATCACACAGATCCATGCGGGCAGCGCCGAGAACATCATCCCGGCCGAGGCCTATATCAACGGGACGGTGCGCAGCTACGACGACAAGGTGCGCGATCTCGTCGAATCCCGGATGAAGGCGATCGTAGCGGGCAGCGCTTCCGCATACGGGGTGATGGCGCGGCTCGATTACGTGCGCGACTATCCCTCGATGATCAATCACACCGAGAATGCCGCCTTCGCGGCCGAGGTGGCGCGCGAGATCTCCGACGACGTGGAGCCGAACGGCACGCGTGGCATGGGAGCGGAGGACTTTGCCTATATGCTGCGCGCGCGGCCCGGTGCCTATTTGCTGCTGGGGCAGGGGCCGGGCGCGCGTCTGCACCAGTCCGACTACGATTTCAACGACCGGATCGCGCCGCTCGGGGCATCCTTCTTCGCCCGGCTCGTGGAGCGCGCGCAGCCGCTCTGAGACGCCCGCTCCGCTTGCCGCTTTCCGAGGAGGGACCCATGGCCCTGGAAGATGCCCAGACCGAGATCGACCGCGCCTTTACCGCCACGTCGGACAAGGGGCTGGCGTTCGAGAACGTGTTCGCCGGGGCGCCGTCGTTCCTGCGGCGGCGCTATACCAAGGATCTGACCGGGATCGACCTGGCCGTGTTCGGCGTTCCGTTCGATCAGGCGGTGACGAACCGGCCCGGCACCCGGCTCGGGCCCCGGGCGGTGCGCGAGGCGAGCCTGCTCCAGCCCTGCGATCCACCCTATGGCTGGGAGTATGACGCGCTGAGCGAGATCGCGATTGCAGATACGGGCGATCTGGCCTTCGACTATGCGCGGGTGGCGGAGTTTCCGGCGACGCTGCGGGCCCATGTCGGGGCGATGCTCGATCAGGGGGTGGGCACGGTGGCGCTGGGGGGCGACCATTACGTGACCTATCCGATCCTGCAGGCCTATGCCGCGCGGCACGGGCCGCTGCCGCTGATCCAGTTCGATGCGCATTCGGACAGTTGGCCGGACGACGATCTGGAGCGGATCGACCATGGCACGTTCGTTTACAAGGCAGTGAAGACCGGGGTGGTGGACCCGGCACGCTCGGTCCAGATCGGCATCCGCACGACGAACGAGGACACGCTGGGGATCGAGACCATCGACGCGCGCACGGTGCATGAGCGCGGGGCCGCGGCGGTGGCGGCGGCGATCCGCGCACGGGTGGGCGACGCGCCCTGTTACTTGACTTTCGACATCGACGCGCTCGACCCCGCCTTTGCGCCCGGAACCGGCACGCCGGTCTGGGGCGGACTGGCCAGTTGGCAGGCCGCCGCGATCCTGCGCGATCTGGCCGGGATCAACCTGCTGGGGGGCGATGTGGTGGAGGTTTCGCCGCCCTTCGACACGACCGGCGCCACGGCCATCGCCGCCGCGCATGTCGCTACGGAACTTATCTGTCTTTGGGGTTGGACACGGCGGGGTTAGCCCCCATGTCCGGCCCATGCGGATCTTGTTGATACTCCTCGTTCTCATAGTCGTCGCCGTCCTCGCCCTTGGGGCCTGGGTGCGGCTTGCCCCCTCGGACCCGAGCGTCTGGCACACCGACCCTGGCGTCGCCGCGCCGACCACCGGCCACTACGTCGTCCGCCCCGAGGGCGGCGATACGGCCGGGCCGCTTCTGACTGGCACGCCGGCGGAGGCGCTGGCCGCCTTTGACGCCCTCGCCCGGGCCACCCTGCGCACCACCGTGCTCGCGGGCTCGGTGGAGGAGGGGCGGATCACCTATGTCACCCGCTCGGCGCTCTGGGGCTTTCCGGACTATACGACGGTCGAGGCGGTTGCGATGGATGAGGGCACGCGCCTGATCCTCCATGCGCGCCTTCGCTTCGGCGGCTCCGACATGGGGGTGAACGCCGCGCGCGTCGAGCTTTGGCTCCAGCAACTCGCCGATCAGACGTCCTGAAGCGCGCAGGCGCCCGCCGTGGCGGGCCCGGCATTGCGGCGGAACGTCTCGAACAGTTCCCGCCCGATGCCGTGTCCGTTCGCGGACAGATCGACGCTCGGCACCGGGCGCGCGTCGAAGTCGTCCGCCACGACCTCGAGCGTGCCGGCGACCGCGTCGACCCGGACGGTGTCGCCGTCGCGGATGCGGGCGAGCGGGCCGCCGCAGGCGGCTTCGGGGCAGACATGGATCGCCGAGGGCACCTTGCCCGACGCGCCGGACATGCGCCCATCCGTCACCAGCGCGACCTTCAGCCCCCTGTCCTGCAGCACGGCGAGGATCGGGGTCAGGGCGTGCAGTTCGGGCATGCCGTTGGCCTGCGGCCCCTGATAGCGCACGACGACGACCGTGTCGGAGATGAGTTCGCCGGCCTTGAACGCCGCCTTGACGGCGTGCTGATCCTCGAACACACGGGCGGCCGCTTCGATGACATGGCGTTCGGACGCCACGGCGGACACCTTCATCACCCCGCGCCCGAGGTTGCCCTGCAGGTGGCGCAACCCGCCGGTCGCCTGAAAGGGGGCCGTGACGGGGCGCAGGATCTTGTCGTTCAGCGTTTCGCTCGGCCCATCGATCCAATAGAGCCGGTCTTCGTCGATCTTCGGCTCCTGCGTGTAGCGCGACAGGCCGCTTCCGGCGATGGTTTGGACATCCTCGTGGAGCAGCCCCGCGTCGAGCAACTCGCCGATCATGTAGCCGAGGCCGCCGGCGGCGTGGAAGTGATTCACGTCCGCCAGGCCGTTGGGATAGACCCGCGCCATCAGCGGGGTGGCGCCGGAGAGGTCTTCGAAATCCTCCAGGTCGAGCACGATGCCCGCGGCCCGCGCCATGGCGGGCAGGTGGAGCACGAGGTTGGTCGAGCCGCCGGTGGCCATCAGGCCGACGATGCCGTTGACGAAAGCGCGCGCGTCGAGGATCTCGCCCACGGGGCGGAAGTCGTTTCCGAGCGCTGTCACCTCCAGCGCGCGCTCCACCCCGGCCACGGTCAGCGCTTCGCGGAGGGGCGTGTGCGGGTTCACGAACGAGGCGCCGGGCAGGTGCAGCCCCATGAACTCCATCAGCATCTGGTTGGAATTGGCGGTGCCGTAAAAGGTGCAGGTGCCCGGCCCGTGGTAGGATGCCATCTCGGCCGCCATCAGCTTCTCGCGCCCCACTTCTCCGGCCGCGAATTGCTGGCGTACCTTCGCTTTCTCGTCGTTCGGGAGGCCGCTCACCATCGGACCGGCGGGCATGAAGATCGCCGGGAGGTGGCTAAAGGTGGCAGCGGCGATGATCAGGCCCGGCACGATCTTGTCGCAGACGCCCAGATAGATCGCCGCATCGTAGCAATTGTGCGACAGGGCGACGGCCGCGCCGAGGGCGATTGCGTCGCGTGAGAAGAGCGAAAGCTCCATGCCGGGCTGACCTTGGGTGACGCCGTCGCACATCGCCGGCACACCGCCCGCCACCTGGGCGGTGCCCCCGGCCCGGCGTGCGGCGGCGCGAATGATCTCGGGGTAGGTCTCGAACGGCTGATGGGCCGACAGCATGTCATTATAGGCCGTAACGATGCCGACATTGGGCGCCCGCCCGCCCGCGAGCGGGCCCTTGTCCGGGCCGGATGCGGCATATGCATGGGCCTGGTTGCCGCAGCTCAGATGCGCGCGGACCGGGCCCGCCTCCACCGCGCGCCGCATCCTTTCGAGATAGGTGGCGCGCAGGTCGGCGCTGCGCGCTTCGATCCGGGCGGTCACTTTCTCGACGGTAGGGTGCAGCTTCATGCCGTGGTCCTCTCGGTGCGGTTCTGTGCTTTGTCGGCGTGCGGAACGTTGCGAGCGACGCTGTATCATGTTAGCGATAACAATTCAATCCACGTTGGGTTGCACCCCGTGCAAGGCGGGGTTGTCGTATCATCGCTTTCGCCGGGGCGACGGGGCGCCTAGCTGAGGACGGAACGGGAGGTGAAACAGAGTTCTGATGGAGACCCCGATGTCTGATATGTCCAAAGACTGCCACGTCGATCCGATCACGATCGAGGAACGCGCCCGCCAGATGCGGGCCGATGCCCTTGCCGGGTATGTACGGGCGCTGGCCCATGGTCTGAGCGAAACCCTCGCAGCCCGCTTCGGCCGGGGTGGCCGCCCCGCCTGACCCCTTTCCCCTTGTCGCTGCCCGCGCTAGGGCAACGCCATGGAAGATCCGACAGACGCCCCTGCCGACGCCCCTGCCGATGCCAAAGCCCGCCCGGAGGTGCGCCTGCGCCCGAAGGCCGAGAGCCGTGCGATCCGGCACGGCTTTCCATGGGTCTATGCCGACGAGTTGGTGCTCGACCGGCGCACGAAGGCGCTTGCACCCGGAACGATTGCGCGCCTGAGCGACGCTGAAAGGCGCCCGCTCGGGACTGTCGCTGTAACGCCCGGGTCACGCATTCCCGCGCGGGTGCTCGACCGCGACCCGGAGGCGGCCATAGACAGGGAGTGGCTGGCGGCGCGGCTGCGCCGGGCAGCGGCCCTGCGCGACCAGCTCTATCCGGGCCTGTTCTACCGGCTCGTTCATGCCGAGGGCGACGGATTGCCCGGTGTCGTGATCGACCGGTTCGGCGATGCGGCGGTGATCCAGCCGAACGCCGCCTGGGCGGAGGCCCGGCTCGACGATCTGACGACGGCCCTCGCAGAAGTCACGGGCGTCACGACGATCGTGATGAACGGCCAGGGCCGCGCTCGTGCGGCGGAGGGCTTGCCGGAGGAGACACGCCTTCTTCGGGGAACGGCCAACGCCCCGGTCCCCGTCGAGATGAATGGCGCGGTCTACATGGCCGATCTCATGGGCGGGCAGAAGACCGGCCTCTACTACGATCAGCGCGATAATCAAGCCTTCGTCGCGGCGTTGGCACGGTCACGGCCGTCCGGGCGCGACGCACGCGTCCTCGACGTGTTCAGCCATGTGGGCGGATTCGGCCTGGCCTGCCTTGCGGCAGGGGCAGGGCACGCGATTGCGGTGGACGGGTCGGAGCGCGCCCTGGATCTTGCGCGCGCCGGGGCGGACGCGATGGGGGCCACCGCACGCTTTAGCACCCACCGGGAGGACGCGTTCAAGGCCCTCGAAGCGATGGCCGACGAACGCGTCACCTTCGACATCGTAGTCTGCGATCCGCCGGCCTTTGCGCCCTCGCGCAAGGCGCTCGATGCGGGGTTGCGGGCCTATGAGCGGGTCGCGCGGCTGGCGGCGCCCCTGGTGGCGCCGGGCGGGAGCCTGACGCTCTGCTCGTGCTCTCACGCCGCCGACCTCGCCAGGTTTCGCTCCGCGTGTGTGCGCGGGATCGGGCGGGGCGGGCGGCAGTCCCAGCTTCTGCGCACGGGGTTTGCTGGCCCGGATCATCCGATGCTGCCGCAACTGGCCGAGACGGGATACCTCAAGGCGCTGACATTTCGGCTGGACGGGTGACGCGCGCGATGCCGGTTGCGCCGCGTGTCGTTCTGGATGCGTGCGTCCTTTATCCCACGGTGCTGCGTTCGGTCCTGCTGGAAGTAGCGGATGCCGGGCTCTTCACGCCGCTCTGGTCCGCGCGCCTGCTGGAGGAATGGGCACGGGCGGCGGCACGCCGCGGCCCGGTGGACGCCGCCCAGGCCCGCGGAGAGATCGCGCTGGTGCGGGCCCGGCATGCGGGGGCCGAAGTGCCGGAGGCCCCGGGCCTCGACGCGCGGCTCTGGCTGCCCGATGCCAATGACATCCACGTTCTGGCCACGGCCGTCCGCGCCTCGGCGGATTTGATCCTCACCTGGAATGCCAAGGACTTTCCCCGCGCCGAACTGGCCGCGGAGGGTGTTGGGCGCAGCGATCCGGACACGTTTCTGCGGGAGCTCTGGCTGCGCGCGCCGGAGGCCGTCACGGCTGCGGCGGAGCGCGTCCAGGCGGAGGCGGAGCGCCTTGACGACGCCCCCCGGACCCTGCGGGCGCTTCTGAAGAAAGCGCGGCTTCCCCGTCTGGCGAAGGCGATCGGGGACTGATCCGCGCCTGCGGGCTGTGGGGACGGGAGGCGCGCCCGGTTGGCTAGGCGGCGCGCAAGCCCTTGAGATCGCGCAGGAGCGCCGGGATCTTCTCCTTGAAGCGGAAGAAGCCATGGGTGGCGTGCGGCCAGGCCGCGGCGTCGAAGGCGCG
This sequence comes from Pseudomonadota bacterium, assembly GCA_038757905.1. Taxonomy (GTDB): domain Bacteria; phylum Pseudomonadota; class Alphaproteobacteria; order Rhodobacterales; family Rhodobacteraceae; genus HLUCCA09. The sequence goes on from JBCDGG010000127.1 coordinate 8,553, forward strand.
CAGGGGCGTGACGAGCGGAATGCCGGCTGCCGACAGGGCGGGGCGGAGCGCGTCGAGGCGATCGCGCGAAGGGCCGGCCGGAACATAGGGCGCGACGACCTGATCCAAGCGGTGCTCCCGCGCCCAGGACACGAGGTTGGCGATCTCGGCATCCGGCGCGGCGGCGCGGGTCAGCCCGGCGACCGGCCCGTGGTGTCCCAGACGCGTGCCGTAGCGAGCCCGCGTGTCCGCCACAGCGCCACGGGTGAACGCGAGGACAGGCTCCGACACCTCCAGAACGGAGCGCGCGGTTGCGCCGCTGAGCACCGCCGTAGAGACCGGGCGCAGCCCGTCATCGAGCAGCCAGCCTGGCGACAGGTCGTCTTCCGTCAGGAGCAGGCCGGTCGTGGCGTCGCGCCGCCAGATGTCCGTAACCGGGGACGCGCCGCGCGGCGGGTTCGGGGCCCCCGGGGCAGGGCCCGGCGCCACTGCCAGCGCGGACAGGCCACCAAAGCGGCCCTCGGTGTACTTCGCGATGTTGGATGGCCGTGCAACGTAGACCTTTCCGGGGGTATGCAACCCGACCACCCAGCGCCACCCGAGCGTGTTGGACGCCGGATCGCCGTCGAGCAGGTGGCGAAGGAAGAAGTCCGCGCCGAGTTCCCATGGCAGGCCAAGGGTGAACGTCCAGATGGAGGCAAACCACATCCGGGCGTGGTTGTGCAGGTATCCTGTCTCGGCGAGGTCCGTCGCCCAGTGATCCATGGCGGCGATCCCCGTGGATCCGGTGCAGGTCCGTTCCCACCGGTCGCGCAGGCCACTTTCGGTGGCGAGCCTGTCATGGGCGCGGGCGAGACCGGCGCGATAGGCTGTCCATACGGAGGGGCGCAGTTCCAGCCAGCCCTTGAAGTAGGTGCGCCAGAACACCTCCTGCACGAACTTCTCTGCGCTTCTCGCCGAGTGACGCGCGAGGACGGCCTCGAGCACCTCCGTCTCGGTGACAAGCCGGTGGCGGATATACGGCGAAAGGCCTGACACATCGGGATGGTCCGGACGGTCGTAGTTCCGCCGCGCTGCGTAGTCCGGCCCGGCCTTCGGTACGAACGCCTTCAAGGCGTGCAGGGCCGCTGTCCGGTCCGGGGAAAAGCTGTGGGCCATGCGCGCCTCCTGCGATCGGAAGGGGCAGATATGGCGCGCAGCGCCGAGATCAACGCGTGCGGGCTCGGGCGCCGCGGCCCCGTCTTTGCTGCCGGCCGGATGGTCGGCGCGTCAGACGCAGACCGCGACGGTTTGCATCGCATGGCGGTGCGCGGCGGCGAGCGCGCCGCGCCACGTCTGCATGACGGCGGCGGAGGCTCGGGGCAGAGCGGATGCCGCAAGCTCGTAGGACACGGTCACGCAGGTGCCCGTGCTGGTGCGCGCGAAGGTCACGGCTATGGGGAGTTCTTCGTGGTCCTCCTCTGCCTCCCGGGTCCAGGTCAGAACGAACCGGCGGTTGGGCTCCCACGCTGCGATCCGCCCCCATTCGAACCGGGTGCCGTCTGCACGCCGCTCCGTCAGGCGCCCACCGCGGCGCCGCTCCATCTCCAGGGTGGTTCCGGGGCGCCGGTCGCCCTTGGGCCACCATACGCCGATCTCGCGCGTGAAGAGATCGAACGCCTCCGACGGTGGGAGGCGCACATCGACGCTGTGCCGAACGGGGAGGGGACGCAGGTCAAGAGATGTCATTCGGGAGTGTCCTTGGTTTTGGAAGCGTTGCCTCGACGCGTCTTAGCGGTGTGGCGGGCCTCGGCCTCGGCGGCAAAGCTCTGCAGCGCGTCCGACCACATCGTGTCGAGCCAGGCGCGCAGATCCGAGATGCCCCGGGGCGAGAGCCGGTAGAGGCGCCGCGTGCCGTCGCGCCGGACGTCCAGCAGGCCGGCATCGGACAACACGCGCAGATGCTGCGAGACGGCGGGGCGGCTGACGGGCAGGGGCGCGGCGATCTCGGCCACGCTGGCCTCGCGCCCGCGCAGGCCCTCCAGGATCGACCTGCGGGTGGGATCGGCCAGGGCGGCAATCACACATTCGTAATGCATGGCTTACGGTAAGTCTGGACTTACGGATGTGTCAAGCCTAGCTTTGCCGTGACCGCATGCCGGGGCGCTCTTGCAGCCGGTTGGGGTCGACACTAAGACTCTCACGTTCAGCAGTGCCCGGGTTCATCCCCCCGAGGCACCCCCAATCCCGAGGCAGTTCCATGCAAGATCCCGTCGATACCTACATGAACCTCGTGCCCATGGTCGTGGAGCAGACGAGCCGCGGCGAGCGCGCCTACGATATCTTCTCGCGCCTCTTGAAAGAGAGGATCGTGTTCGTGAACGGCCCGGTGCACGACGGCATGAGCCAGCTTGTCGTGGCGCAGTTGCTGCACCTGGAGGCGGACAACCCGTCGAAAGAGATTTCGATGTACATCAACTCGCCCGGCGGCGTGGTGACGAGCGGCCTGTCGATCTACGACACGATGCAGTACATCAAGCCCAAGGTCTCGACCCTCGTGGTCGGGCAGGCGGCGTCGATGGGCTCTCTGCTGTTGACGGCCGGGGAAAAGGGCATGCGGTTCTCGCTCCCCAACAGCCGCGTGATGGTCCACCAGCCCTCCGGCGGATATCAGGGCCAGGCGACCGACATCATGATCCATGCGAAAGAAACGCAGAAGCTGAAAGACCGGCTTAACGAGATCTATGTCAAACACACGGGCAACGATTTTGACGCGGTTGTCGAAACGCTGGAGCGCGACAATTTCATGTCGCCGGAGGAGGCGAAAGACTGGGGCCTGATCGACGAGATTGTAACCAGCCGCGCCAGCGGAGACGACGACGCATCCGACAAGTGATGGCGGCGCGCGCGCCGGGCGCCGATCGGGGCCCGGCCGGCGGGACGGCGGCCACCAGGGGTGCGGCGGAATACGCGGGAATTGCGTGTTGTGCCCGCCCAACGGCTGGCCTAGGCTTTCCGAACTGGCGGTCGTGCACGGGTGTCATGCCTGCACCGGCCCGCCATGCACGGCTCGTCGCGGGGCTTGTCCCGGCAGGTTGGGTGAAGGATATGCCCCGCTACGACGGACGCGAACGGGCAGCGTAACGCGGCGAAAGAGCCCAGAGGACGAAAGAGAATGGCGAATTCCCAAGGCGGCGATAGCAAGAACACGCTCTACTGCTCCTTCTGTGGCAAAAGCCAACACGAGGTGCGCAAGCTGATTGCTGGCCCCACGGTGTTCATTTGCGACGAATGCGTCGAATTGTGCATGGACATCATCCGCGAGGAGACGAAATCGGCCGGGCTGAAAGCCTCGGACGGGGTGCCGACGCCCAAGGAGATCTGCGAGGTTCTGGACGATTACGTGATCGGCCAGGCGCGGGCGAAGCGCGTGCTCTCCGTCGCGGTGCACAACCATTACAAGCGGCTGAACCATTCCGAGAAAAGCTCCGATATCGAGCTGCAGAAATCCAACATTCTGCTGATCGGGCCCACGGGCTGCGGCAAGACCTATCTTGCGCAGACGCTCGCGCGCATTCTCGATGTGCCGTTCACCATGGCCGATGCGACGACGCTGACCGAAGCCGGCTATGTGGGCGAGGATGTCGAGAACATCATCCTGAAGCTGCTGCAAAGCTCCGAGTACAACGTGGAGCGGGCGCAGCGCGGCATCGTTTATATCGACGAGGTCGACAAGATCACGCGCAAGTCCGACAACCCGTCGATCACGCGCGATGTGTCCGGCGAGGGCGTTCAGCAGGCGCTGCTGAAGCTGATGGAGGGCACCGTGGCCTCCGTTCCGCCCCAGGGCGGGCGCAAGCACCCCCAGCAGGAGTTTCTGCAGGTCGACACGACCAACATCCTGTTCATCTGCGGTGGCGCGTTCGCCGGTCTCGACAAAGTGATCGCGCAGCGCGGAAAAGGCTCTGCCATCGGGTTTGGGGCCGATGTGAAGGACGAGAACAATCAGGATCTGGGCGAGCTGTTTGCCAAGCTTGAGCCGGAGGATCTGCTGAAGTTCGGGTTGATCCCTGAATTCGTGGGCCGTCTGCCGGTGATCGCCACATTGGAAAATCTCGACGAAGACGCGCTGGTGACCATCCTGACGGAGCCCAAGAACGCCATCGTCAAGCAGTATCAGCGGCTGTTCGAGCTGGAGGACGCGAAGCTGACCTTCACCGAGGATGCGCTGAACGCGATCGCGGCGAAGGCCATCGAACGCAAGACCGGCGCCCGCGGCTTGCGCTCCATCATGGAGAACATCCTGCTCGACACGATGTTCGATCTGCCTTCGCTCGAGGGGGTGGATGAGGTGGTGGTCAACGATGAGGTCGTCACCACGGATGCGGCGCCCTTGCTGATCTACTCGGATCAGGCGGCGGGCAACGCCACGGCAAGCTGACCCGCATTCCCAGAAGCGTTGGAACGTACGCCGGGCCCCACCGGCCCGGCGCGCACTGTTAGCGGCCCATGGAACGCACCTGCATCTCTTCGGGATCGCCCTTCGAGGCAGAGATCGGCTATGCGCGCGCGGTCGTGTGCGACGGATGGGTCTTCGTGGCCGGCACCACGGGCTACGATTACACCACGATGACCATGCCGGAGACGGTGACCGATCAATGCGCCAACGCGCTGCGGACGATTGAGCACGCGCTTGCCGAGGCGGGCGCGGGGCTGCACGATGTGGTCCGCGTGCGCTATATCCTTCCCCGCGCGGCGGATTGGCCGGCCTGTTGGCCCCTGACACGGGCCGCCTTCGGGGCGGTCCGACCGGCGGCGACGATGATCGTGGCCGGGCTGCAGAACGACGAGATGAAGATCGAGATCGAGGTCACGGCACGCCTGCCGGGCGCGTGAGACCGGGCGTTTCACTGGACGTGCCGCCGCCCATGGGCCATAGGACACGCAGAACAAAAGGAGCGACAGATGGGCCTTCTCGACACGCTCACCCGCGCCGTCACATGGTGGAACGGCCAGACCATCGGCACGCAGATTTTCACGTCGCGCCACGGCGAGAAGGTGGGCGAGGACGAGCAGGGCAATGTCTTCTACCAGTCGAAGGACGGCGCGCGCCGCTGGGTGATCTATAATGGCGAGGCGGAGGCCAGCCGTGTCGGCCCGGACTGGCACGGCTGGCTGCACCATACATTCGAAGAGCCGCCGACGGAGCGCCCGCTGGAGCGCAAGCCGTGGGAAACGCCGCATCAGGAGAACCTGACCGGCACGATGGCCGCCTATGCGCCGCCCGGCTCGATCCGGCGTCCCGCCCCGGTGGAGCGGAAGGATTACGATGCGTGGACGCCCGAGTGATCGGACGGGCGGGCACACCTGAGGGAGGTGTCGCGACGTATGGCTGAAGACCCGGCAGAAGTGGCTGTTGGCGCGGTGACGCTGGTCGTCGCCGTCGGCTTCTTCGTCTATGCCGCGCAGCTGACCGGGCTTGGCCAGGGGGGCGCCGGCGCCTACCCGCTGACCGCCAGCTTTGCCTCGGCCGAGGGGGTGGGCCCCGGCACCGATGTGCGGCTGGCGGGCATTCGCGTGGGTACGGTCACCGGGATGGAGTTGAACCGCGACACCTTCCGCGCCGACATGGCGTTTTCCATTGCGGGCGATGTCGACGTGCCGGAGGACAGCGCCGTTGCGATTGCCTCGGAGGGGCTCCTGGGCGGCACCTTCGTGGAGATCCTGCCCGGGGCGTCACCCTTTGCTCTGGAACCGGGCGCCGAGTTCGCCGAGACGCAAGGGGCGCGCAGCCTGCTCGGGCTCCTCGCCGATCTGATCACGGGAGACTGAGCCGATGCCGCGCGTGCTGCTCCTCGCTGTGCTTTTTTGCTGGCCGGCGTTGGCCTTCGCCGAGCGCGTGTCCTCGGCGCCGGTGGCCGTGGTGCGCGCGCTCGACAAGCTGTCCGGCGAGACCACGGATATGGAGCTGCGCCGCGGCCTGGCGACAACCTATGGCAAGCTCAGCATCGTTCTGGGGGATTGCCGCTATCCGACGGACGATCCCAGCTCGGAGGCCTATGCCTGGCTGGAGGTGCGCGATCCGGATCTGGGCCGTCCGGCCTTTTCGGGCTGGATGCTGGCCTCGTCCCCTGCGCTCCACGCGATGGACCACCCGCGCTACGATATATGGGTGCTGCGCTGCAAGAGCTCCTGAGGCGACGGCAGCGTCAGATCGGCCGCGAAATCGGCCGAGTGTTCGAGGGCCTCGGCCAGCATGATCTGATAGCGGTCCCGGCTGATCTCGATCGCGCCGAGCCGGGTGAGGTGCGGCGTGACGAATTGCGTGTCGAACAGCGTGAACCCGGCCCGGCGGAGATGATCCACAAGGTAGGCGAGCGCCACTTTCGACGCATCCGTCTGCCGCGAGAACATGCTTTCGCCAAAGAACGCGGCTCCGAGCGTGACGCCGTAGACGCCACCGACAAGCTCTGCCCCATCCCACACCTCCAGTGAATGGGCAAAGCCCATATCGTGCAGCGTGCCGTAAAGGTCCGAGATCTGCTCGTTGATCCAGGTCTCCGGACGGTCGGCGCATCCCGCGACGACGCCCCGGAAGTTGGAGTTGATGCGGATGCGGAACTCTCCCTGCCGGAGACGGCGGCGGAGCGAGCGTGAGATGTGAAAACCGTCCAGCGGCAGGATCCCGCGGCGGCGGGGGTCGACCCAGAAGATATCGGCGCTATCGCGATCCTCGGCCATCGGAAAGATTCCGATGGCGTAGGCGCGCAAGAGCATTTCTGGGGTAAGCGTCTCCTCCATCCGGCACCGCGAGATTCTGGCTCACGTGGAGGCGGCGCGCTTCAGCCAGCCCTCGAGCCAGTGAATGTCGTAGGCCCCGTCCTGGATGTCGGGCTCATCGAGCAGCGCGTGAAACAGCGGCACCGTCGTGTCGACGCCTTCGATCACCAGCTCCACCAGCGAGCGCTGCAGGCGCGCAAGAGCTTCCTCGCGCGAGCGGCCGTGAACGATCAGCTTGGCGATCAGGCTGTCGTAGTTGGGCGGGATCACATAGCCGGAATAGAGCGCCGAATCCATACGGACACCCAGCCCGCCCGGCGCGTGATAGGTGCCCACCTCTCCCGGGGAGGGGGTGAAGCCGGGGACCTTCTCGGCGTTGATCCGCACTTCGATGGCATGGCCATAGAGCTCCAGATCCTCTTGCGTGAAGGAGAGCGGCGAGCCCTGGGCGACCCGGATCTGCTCGCGCACCAGATCGACACCGTAGACGGCCTCCGTCACGGGATGCTCGACCTGGAGGCGCGTGTTCATCTCGATGAAGTAGAACTGGCCGCCCTCGTACAGGAACTCGATCGTGCCCGCGCCGCGGTAGCCGATGCGGGCCACGGCCTCGGCGCAGGTCTGCCCGATCTCGGCGCGGGTGGCCGCGTCGATGGCGGGGCCGGGGGCTTCCTCCAGCACTTTCTGATGGCGGCGCTGGAGCGAGCAATCGCGCTCGCCCAGATGGACGGCGTTGCCCTTGCCGTCGCCAAAAACCTGCACTTCGATGTGACGCGGTTGGCCGAGGTACTTTTCCAGGTAGACGGCATCGTTGCCGAAGGCCGCCTTGGCTTCGGCGCGGGCCGTACGGAACGCTTCGTCGAACTGCGCGTCGCTCAGCGCCAGCTTCATGCCCCG
>JBCDGG010000128.1:0-16038 GCA_038757905.1 Pseudomonadota bacterium
GATTTGGTCGGCCTGGCCTCGCTCACGGGGTTCGAGATCGTGACGGTGCGGTTCAACACATCGGTCAGCATGACCGCCGAACAGCACAACGGCTTCACGTCGTTCACCAACGCCCCGAGCCAGACTGTTACGATTTCGTCGGGGACGGCCAACGTTACCGGCGACGCCTTCATCGAAAACTACGTGATCGGAACCAGCTACCTCGGCGATTTCACCCTGGGGGCGGCCAACCAGAACATCACCGGTGCGAGCGGCGACGCGAACACGATCCGCATCGGCTCGCTCACCGCGACCGGCACAATCGACGGCAGAACCGGCACGGACACCCTTGTCATGGGCGATGGCAGCAGCATTGCCGCCGCCACCGTCATCGGGATGGAAAACCTGCGCCTGAGCAACAATGCCAGCGTCACGATGACGGAGGCTCAGCACGATGCCTTCGCCGCCGGGACCGTCACGGCATCGGCGAACGAACAGATCACGATCTCTGCCGCAACCGACGGGTTCTCGGCCCTGGCCCAGATCGAGACCTATGTGCTGGGTGCCGCCAACACCGTGTCGCTGGGCGCCGCGGCCGGCAACCTGACCCAGAGCATTGCCGGCAGCACCGGCGACGACAAACTCACCTTCGGGAACGCCGCCTATACCGGCACGTTGAATGGCGGCGGCGGCACCTCGGACACGGTCGTGCTCAACGACGGCACGGACCTCTCCGGCGCGACCCTGTCCAACTTCGAAAACCTGAGCATGTCGGACGGGGCAACGGCGACATTGGCGGCGGCGCAGTTCGGCGCCTTTCAGGGCGGCACGATCGCCGCCACCGGCACCCAGACCCTCACCGTGACCGGAGACGGCGACTTTACCACGCTTGCCGGGATCGAAACCTACCTTATCAGGGACGACACCACCAATACGCGGACCATTACGCTCGGCGGGGATCATGCGGTGGTCGACGCCGACTTGCCGGCCGATATCATCACCTTCAATGTGGGCACACTGACCTTCACAGGATTGCTGGCGGGCCGCGGCCTGACGGACGTTGTGCAACTCGGCAATGGGGCCGACATTTCAAGCGCGACGCTGTCCAGTGTGGAGAATGTCACGATCGACGCCGGGGCGACTGTCTCCATGTCGGAGGCGCAGCACGATGCCTTCCGGACGATCACGGCAACGGGGACGAACGGGATCGTCATCGCCTCCGCCACGGACGGGTTCACGACCGACGAGACTGTGGAAAGCTACACCCTCGGCGTGGCGAACGAGGTCACACTGGGCACGAGCGCGGGGCATCTCTCGCAGGACGTCACCGGCAGTTCCGGCAACGACACGCTGACGCTCGGCGCCGCGGCCTATACCGGCAGCCTGGACGGGGCTGGCGGGTCCGGCGACACGCTGGTGCTTGTCGACGGATCGGACATTTCGGGCGCGACGGTGTCCGCGTTCGAGAACCTGACCATCGCCGCCGACGCCACTGTGACGATGAATGCCGACCAACTCGCCCAGTTCACCGGCACGATCACGGCCCCTGGCGCCGAAACTGTGACGGTTATAGGCGATGGCGACTTCGTCACCCTTGCCAATATCGAGACCTTCAACGTCACCGGAGACGAAACGGACGACGCACGCACCATCACGATTGCACAGGCAGACGTCGACGTGGCGGCCACCGCCACGAGCGACGCCGTCGTCTTCGACACAGGAGCGCTGACCTACACCGGAACCATCACCGGCGAGGGCTCGGTCAACGACACGGTTCTCATTCACGACGGCGGGGACATCTCCGGTGCGACGCTGAGCAACATCGAGGTCCTGTGGCTCGACGACGATGCCAGCGCGACGGTTTCGGCGGGCCAATACGCCCAGATCCAGAACGAGGCGATCACGGCGAACGGGACCGAAACCCTCAACATCGTGGGCGACGGCGACGTGACCCTCTCGGGTGACACCGTCGAAACCTATACGTTCGGAGACGACAGCACGGACGCACGGACCGTCGCGATCTCTGCGCCCAACAGCGCGAACATTTCAGCGACCGAAGCGACGGACGCCATCACCTTTGCCCTCAACGGTGGAAGCGCGTTCACCGGCAGCTTCACAGCCGACGGGACAACCGCCAACATCGTGCAGATCGGTGCGACCGGGGCGAGCATCGCGGGCGGCACGCTTAGCGGGTTCACCAACCTCTCGACGGTGGGCACGCTAGCGCTGACCACGAGCCAGGCCAATGCCTTCACCGGGACGATCACCGCTGCAGGCGCCGCCGATACGCTCGCCTTCGCTTCGACGGGCACGCTCGCGGGCACCAACCTCGGCGCCATTGAGACCTTTTCCACCGTGTCCGGCGGCGCAGAGACGATCACGCTGTCGGCGGCGAGTGCGGACGGCAAGTCGCTGGTCGCGGCCGATGCCGGCAGCGACGCCTTCGTCGCGACGGGCTCCGCCGGTGCGCAGGCGGTCACCGGCTCGGCCGGCGGCGACACGCTCGACGGGGGCGCCGGAAACGACACCCTTGCCGGGGGCGCTGGGTCGGACAGCCTGATCGGGGGCGTGGGCGACGATGCGTTCCGGGGCTCCGCCACAGACCTCAACGGCGATACGATTTCCGATCTCTCGGTCGGTGACGTCATCGTCCTCACCGGCGCCAATCTCACCGACGCCAACGTCCGGTTCAACGGATCGAACGACGCGCTTGAGATCGACACGGACGCGACGGATTTTGCCGCCCCCGAGGTGACGATCGGGCTCTCGAACGCCGCCGGTGCCAACTTGATCCAGTCCGTCAGCAACGACGGCGCGGGCACTACCACGATCTCGTTCGTGCCCGCCGACACCTCCCCCGTCCTGAACGGGCTGGGCGGTGCGGCCGCCTATACCGAGGATGGCGACGCCGTCACGCTCGACAGCGATGTCACGGTGTCCGACGCCGAACTCGACGCGCTCGACGCAGGCGCGGGCAACTATAGCGGCGCGACGCTCACCCTATCCCGCAATGGCGGCGCCGATGCGACCGACATCTTCGGCAGCACCGGGCTTCTGGGTGAGCTGATCGAAGGCCAGAACCTTATCTACGATGGCACGATCCTCGGAACGGTGACGACGAACAGCGCCGGTACGCTGCTCCTGACATTCAGCGACGCAAGCGCCACGCCCACGACGGCTTTGGTCGGCAGCGTGATGCAGAGCCTCACCTATGCCAATCGCTCCGACACGCCCGATCCGAGCGTCGTCCTCAACTGGGTGTTCAACGACGGGACGTCCGACAGCGCCGTCGAAACGGTGACCGTGGCGGTCACGGCGTCCAATGACGTGCCCGTGCTGGCCGGTTCCCCACCCGGCCCCACGATCGACGACACGGCGGTCGCCACCCCCTTTACCGGACTGACCTACACGGACCCGGAGGGCGACGGTGGCACGATTACCATCACCTACGCCGCTGCGAACGGCAGCCTCAGCGGCACCGGCCTGAGCGGGTCGGCCGGCGCTTACACGCTGTCGGGCGCCACGGAAGCGGAACTCACGAGCCGCCTCCAGGCGCTCGTCTTCGATCCGGCAGAGAACCAGGCCGCGCCGGGCAGCGCCACCACGACCGAGTTCGTGCTGACGCCGAACGATGGCACGGAGGATGGCAACGCCTTCACGTCCGCCGATGTCACCGCGACCTCCGTCAACGATGTGCCCGATCTGGGCGGGTTCGCATCCGGCCAGGCCGTGGATGAGAGTGCGACCCTGTCGCCCTTCTCCGGCGCCACCATCGCCGATCCGGATACCGGCCAAACCCTCGACACGAGCGTCACGCTGGACGATGGCGCGAAGGGCAGCTTCACGGCGGCCTCGCTCACGGCGTCGGGGTTCGTGGATGCAGGCAACGGGGTCTACACGCTGTCCGGCGCATCGGCCGCCGCAACGCAAGCGGCACTGCGCGCGCTCGTCTTCGACCCGTCCGACAACCGCGTCACGCCGGGGAGCACGGAAACCACCACCTTCACGGTCCAGGTCGACGACGGCGCTGCCCCGCCCGTGTCGAACGACGTGACGACGGTGGTTTCCACCGCCGTGAACACCGCGCCGGCAATCGCAGGGACTGCGGGCGATCAGGCTATCACCGACAAGGAGACGGTGCAGCCCTTCGCCGTCGTCACGATCACGGATAGCAACATCGGGCAGGTGTTCAGCGCGACGGTCACGCTCGACGATGCCGCGAAAGGCACGTTCACGGCGGCCTCGCTCACCGCGAGCGGCTTTGCCGACACCGGCAACGGCACATGGTCGATCACGGGCCTGACAAGCGCCGCCGAGGTGCAGCAGGCGCTTCGGGCGCTCGTCTTCGCGCCCGTGGAGGATCGGATCGCCCCCGGCGCCGACGAGGCCGCAACGCTGACCCTGGAGGTAAGCGACGGGACGGCAACAACCCCGGACGCAGAGACGCGCATCACCGTCAGCCCGGTGAACGACCCCGCCCAGATCGCCGGGGATACGGCCGGAGCCATCGGCGAAGACGCCGATCCCAACGTGGTCACCGGAACCCTGACGGCGACCGACCCCGACGGGCCCGACGACAGGTTCGTCGCGGTCGAGACGCCAACGGCAACGGACGCAGGGCTCGGCAGCTACACGATGTCGGCGGGCGGGGATTGGGTCTTCACGCTCGACAGGGCGGCCGCGCAGCGACTCGCCGCCGGCGAAAACGTCGAGGACAGTTTCATCGTCACCGCCGCTGACGGCACGCCGCAAACCATCCGCATCGACATCGAAGGTGCCAACGATTCGCCGCGCTTTACGCGCCCGCTCTCCGAGACTTTCGCGGCCGATGGCAGCACGGTGCGCCTGTCGCTCCTCGACGGCGCACGGGATCCGGACGGGGACCCGCTGACGATCTCCGACCTGTCCATCGTGTCGGACCGGCGCGGCGAAGTGCGCTTCTCTCTGACCGGGGACGGCACGCTGCTCATCGACACGAGCCTGTTCCAGAACCTCTCGGCAGGCGAGGAGGAGGTGCTGACGCTCTCCTACGCGCTGTCGGATGGCGCGCGCACGATCGATGCGGGCCGGAGCATTGTCATCGGCGGCGCGAACCGAGCGCCTGTCGCCGAGGACGATCAGTTCCTCCTGAGCGGAAGCTCCGGAGCCCTGATCGGCAACCTCTTCGCGCAAAACGGCGGCGCGAGTGATCGGGACCCGGACGGAGATCCCCTGCGCATCGTGGCGCTCGCCGGCACCGCCGTGCCGGCAGAGGGGATTGTGACGGTCGAGCTTTCCTCCGGCGACACCGTCGACGTGGCCGCTGACGGGCGGTTCGTTCTCAACCCGGGCGCCAGCGCCGGGGAAGACGGCCGCGCAGTCGTCTTCAGCTACAGCATCGTGGACGATACCGGCCTGAGCGACAGCGCGACCGTGACCATCGACATCGCACCGGATCCAACCGACGCCTCTGGCGGAAGCTGGCAGTTCGGGACGGATGACCTGCAGCGCGATGCAACGATCGAAGACTTCACGCCGGGCGGGAGCGTCGAGTTCGATCTTCCGGCCGGCGGTATCGACAACGTGCAGATCATGCGGTCGGACACCGGCTTCGTCATCGAGATCGACACCGATGACGATGGCCAGCCCGACGGCTCGATCTCCATCGAGAGTGCGGTCGACGGCGGCGGTTTCCTGGTGTCCACCCGAGGCGCGGGCCCGGAGGCGCGCGTCGTGCTGGACTTCGCCGTTGAGGCGCCGGATCTCGTGGAAACGCAGGCCCTGCCGGACGACGCCGTCAACGGCATCACAAGCACGGCCTACCTGACGGGCGAAGGAGACAAGGCGCCGGTTCTCACCTTCGAGGAGAGCACGGCGGCGCTCAGCAGCGCGATCGGCACCTACGTGGTCGCGGCCGACGGCACGATTGAAGATGTCCGGATCATCTTCGGCAACACGAACGCGACGGAAGAGGGGGCACGGGTCGCGCTCGATCCCCTCGGCGCGGGCGAATTGCTGGGCCTCTTCCTGATCTCCGGCGGCGCACCCCTCTCCGACGCGGCAACGCTCGCCTTCGTGCAGGACGATGGGACGACACGCGCGAATGCCTTCGACGATCTGGCGCCGACGCTCCTTGCGGATGGAGCGGAAGTGTCTTTCGACGTGTTCCATGCCTTCAGCGGCCTGAACGAAAACGGCGACCGCATGGTCTGGAGCGGCTATGATCCCGAAACGGGAGGCTTGACCATCGGCTTCGAGGACCTGCAGTTGGCGGCGTCCGACCGGGACTACAACGACGCCCTTATCGGGCTCGACTTCCTGTAAGCCCGGGCCGGTATGGGTGCATGACCGCGAGAGACAGGGGGGCGACGCTTCGCGTAAACGGCAGAAGCACGTCCGGTGCAGGCCGGGCTTGAGCATCCGGCCGGGCCGCTGAAGTGCAGCGTAGTCCGCCCGGGCCACAGGTCAGCTCCAAGGGGGAGATCCGCCAGGACAGGAGCCGCCTCACCGCCGGGCCAGCCAAACCGCCTTTGGGCCCGGGCCGTTGAACCGGGTGGGCAGATCGGGCCGCTCCGCCCTATCAATCCCTCTGATTTCCGGCATTCTTGCGCCCGACGAGTCGAAAGCTGCGGCGGGAGATCCGAGAATGACCGTGGACACCTATCTTGCCTATCTGGCGGTCGTCGCCATCTTCTTCGCGACGCCACCCGGCCCGAGCCAGGTTCTGATGATATCGAACAGCCTCCGGCATGGCGTGCGCAGAAGCACCGCGACAATGGCCGGAGATTTGACGGCGAACGCGCTGCAGATGATGGCGGCGGGCTTTGGGCTTGCGGTGGTCATCTCGCAATCCGCGACGGCCGTGGCGTTCATCAAGTGGGCCGGTGTCGCGTACCTGATCTATGTCGGCGTCAAAACCTTCCGGTCCGTCCCCGCCCCGCTCGACCGGGAAGAGCCGCGCGGGGCGCTGGGCCGGCGCCTCTACCTTCAGGGGTTCGTCACCTCGGCGTCGAACCCGAAGGCGGTTCTGTTCTTCGCCGCGCTCTTCCCGCAATTCATCGATCCCGCATCGCCGATCTGGCCGCAGCTTCTGATCCTGGGCGGGACATATCTGTTGGTGGACGGTGTCCTTCTCGTCCTGTGGGGCGCGGGGGCCGAGCGGGCCCTGCAACGGCTGCGCAGAAACGCGCGCCTGCTCAATCGGGTATCGGGCGGGATGATGATCGCGGCGGCGGGGCTGCTGGCGACCCGGTCGATGGACGTGCGCTGAAGCCGAGCCGGGGTGCCGCGGACCGCTAGAGCCATTTCCGCGTCCGTCTGGGGCGGCTAGGGGGCAAAACCTTCCTCCCGAAGGATGTGCCGGATCGCGCGCCGATGGCTGGCGACCGGATCGGCGTCGAGGAACACGGGGATCTCCCGTTCGGGAGGGATGCCGGTGGCCTCCCAGTGGCGGCCATCGGCGTCGAGATAGACCTCGTTCGACAGGTGAAGCTGCCATCCGTTCGGCAGGCGCCTGGAAACGGCGTCTGACAAAGCGCCGCGCGTGGATTCCCCGACATGGGAAACATGGGGCTGCGTGCGTAGCGCAAGCGTCAGCACTTCGGCAGCGCTGACCGTCGCCTGACTGGTCAGGACGAAGACCCGACCAGCAAAGCGTGCCCCTGGATGGGGCTCGATCCTCACCCGGGTCTCAATCGGCCATCGGGCGTCCGCGGCGTACTTGGTGTAGGCAAGACCGGGCGCGTGCAGGAACCGGCGCGCAATTTCGCGCGCGATGAAGTCGCTTCCGCCCGCGTTCAGGCTGAGATCGAGGATGAGGGCCTCGGCCTCCCGCTCGGCAAGGAAGCCAAAGATCTCTTCCATCAGGGATTGGGTGACGGCGAGGTCTTCCCACGGTCCGGCCCCGTCGGGGGCAAACTCCCCCAGGCGGGCAAGGGCAAGATATCCGACCCCTTCGGTGAGCATGCCGTACTGGATAAGACCGTTCCCGGCCATGTGTCCCTGGCCGCCAAGGATGTCCTGTCCGATGCTGTCGTACCAGAGCGCTTGGCGAAAGGCGGCGGCGGCAGCCTTCGGGTCCTCTCCCCGCGCCAAGGCGGCGGAGCGCAGGGTCTGAAGAACCTGGGCGCGATTGGGGGAGAAACTGTGCCATGCGCCGTCGATCTCGGCGATCAGCGCCACATGAGCGTCGCGGATCGGGCGCATCAGCCCCGTCAGGTGCTCGAACAACGCCCGTTCGTCCATCTCCGGGTCGAGGCGCGCGCGGGCATCTGCGACGCGCGCCGGCCAATCGACATCGTAGAGGTCGAAGAAAGGGTAGTTGGCCTCGAACGCGCCGACGGTAGCTTCGAAGACCGAAACCGGGTCAGCCGATGGATCGACGCCGCAGATCGCGGGCAGGGCGGGCAGCCGGATTGCGCCGATGCGATGAGGCTCCAGCGGAAAGCCCATGGTCACGCGTTGACCGTCGCCCGAGATGCGAAAGTCCGCGCCGGGAAGCAGGTCGTCGAGCGGGGCCCATTCGGAGGTTTCGGGAACGCAGTACTCCCCGCCGATGCCGAAGAGACGCGCGGATGCGTGCTCGACCTGCAGAACAAAACCGTAGCCGTCGGATTGCCAGACGCCGTTCAGGGCGGGCGAGCCCGCGGCACAGGGTGCTGCTGCGATGCAGAACAAAGACGTGGCCAGCATCAGATGCCTCATTTCGATCTCCAGGACTACAAGCGGGCCCGGGGGCCCGCCTCGCGCGGCTTGCGTCAGGTGAACCCCGCACACAGGCGGCGATAGAGGGCCCGATAGGCGGACAGGGGGTGAGCGCGCCCAGCATCGGGGGCGCCTTCGGACAATGTCGCACAGCGCCACCACCGTTCTTCGTGCGGAGCGGCGGAGAAGGGCGCCCCCTGGAGGGAGTGCAGAACCAGAAGCGCGAGGAGCCCAGTCAGCAGAAGCGCGTAGACCCGCGCAGGGATTCGTGTCCTGAGCTTGCGGCCGAACGGAATGCGCAACGGGTGGGGGAGGTCATCGCCGCGCATGGGCCCCCTCACTTTCAGGGCTTTCCAGTCCTATTGCCGCTTCGGGCACGGGTGAGATGTTGGGCGCCTGCCGGCCTGACAGGTGAGATGCGGCCGTGTGCGGGCCTCGCGGTGTCCCTGAGCGGCGGATGTGGCCGCTCCATTCCGGCGGCGTGGCGCGCGCGTGTCGGGTGACCGGGGGAGTGGGCCCGACATGGAAGGACCGGTGCAGGCCGGTTCCGGCCCATCTGTGGGCATTGTTCTGATTGGGGAGGGTCATCGATGTCTCTGCGGCGGTGTCACGGCGGCCTTGTGTGCAGATGTGTCGTGCCTCTGTCGTCCGATCCTATCGGCGCAGAGCCCGGCGGGACAGGAAGGCGCAGGAAACCGCTCGCGCCCATTGGGCACGGGTCCTTGCCGATACGCGTGAACGATCCTCCGGCAGCGGGCGGCTAGAGGATCGGTGCCAGCCCGGTGGGCGGCGGCACGATCTGTTGCAGGAGACACCCATGAAGCTGCGATTTCTGCGTCTTGCAGGCGCGACGGCCTCCGCCGGCCACACCGGCGCGACGGCTCTGGTGCGGATCATGGCGGTATTGGGCGCCCTCGCCTGGGCTTCCTCTGCCTGGGCGCAGGAGCCGTGGCGCGTGCATCTCGGGCCCTTCGTGGACGGGCTCGTGACCACGATCCTCGATCAGGACGCCGTCGCAGGCGCGGTGGTGCAGGTCGTCACGGGGGACGAGGTGCTGATCTCGCGCGGCTACCGGTTGGCCGATGTCCGAACGGGCCGTTCGATGTCGGCGACCGGGGATATCGTCCCCCTGGCCTCGGTCACCAAGGTGTTCACGTCCCTGGCGATCCTGCAGCTTGCGGAGGTAGGCCGGCTGTCGCTCGACGATCCGATCGCGCAGTATCTGCCGGGGCTGGACCTCGACCAGCCGCACGGGGCGATCACCATCGCTCATCTGCTCAGCCATACCGCGGGGCTGGAGGAGCGATACTCCGGCTATCTGGCCACCCATCCCGATCTCGTCGGGGCGCCGGCAATTTCGCAGATCTCCGCCGTCCTTCCCCGCCAGATCCGTCCGCCCGGAGAGGTGATCGCGTACTCCAACGCGAGCTATGTCTTGCTGGGCTGGATCGTCGCCCATCTGTCGGGCCAAACATACGAGGATTACGTCGGCGCGCACATCCTCTCTCCCCTGGGCATCGAGGCCGCGTCTTTCGTGCTTCAGCAGGACGGCGCGTCCGACAGTTGGCGGGGTGGCGCGAGCCCCTTCCACATTTGGGACGCCGGTCGCTACATGGCGGTGGACGCCCCGCCTCTGCCCGCCATTCACGGTCCCTCCGGCGGCCTCGCGCTGACCGCCGAAGGCATGGGGCGCGTCCTGCAGGCGCTTCTGCGCGAGGGAGATCACGGCGGCGCGCCCGGTCTTTCGGAGGGAGTGATTGCCCGGATGCACCAAACAGCGTGGCCCGGTCGGCCGGATCTGTCAGGGCGCACGATGGCGTATTGGACCGAGGATTGGGCCGGGCATGACGTCTACTATCACGGCGGATCGCATTTCGGCTTCCACACGATGATGGTGCTCGTGCCAACACTCGACCTCGGCTTTTTCGTTGCCGCGAACGGGCCAAGCGGCAGCGCGCTGACCGGATTGCCACGGCGGGCGCTGCGCGAGGTCATCGCACCGGGAGAGAGAGCGGCCGCGCCGCGCGCCGCATGCGATGCGCCGTGTCTGGCGGAGTACACGGGCAGGTTCATGACGACGCGGCGCAACGAAACCGGGTTCGACAGATTGCAGCCCTTCGGCCTCCGCACGATGGAGGTTCACACAACGGCGGAGGGTGAGCTTGTCCTGTCGGGCCTTGGATATGCGCGGCGGTTTCACCCGGTCGGCGCCGATCTGTTCGAGACGCCGGAGGCCGACGCTTTTCTAGGGTTCCGCCGCGACCCCAATGGTCGCGTCGTAGGCTCCTTCCTGAATGCCGGGATGCACTCGTTCGATCGGCTGGGGTTCTGGCACACGGCGGCGTCGGTCCGGTCGGGCGTGGCAGCGGCGATTGTCGGGGCCGCATTGTGTCTGCTGGCGGGCATACTGTCCCGCCGCGCATCGCTGCACGCCCTGCGATCTGCGCGGGTGTCCGACATTGTGCGCGCGGGTGGTGTGCCTGCTATCCTCGGGGTGTTCTGGCTCGGGACACTTGCCGTTGCCACGGTGCTGGTGCTTGCGCTTTTGGACGGCCGCGATCTGTCTGGCGTACCGACGCCCGGGCCCCTGCTTTGGGGGCTGACGTCGATCTTTGCCGTTGCCGCGACGAGCGTCGTCTGGGCCGGCGTCTGGCTGGTGCGCGCGGGGGGAGCAAGTGCCGCCGGGGCCGCACCCCGGCTCCTGGTCCTCGCCGCTCTCCCGCTGTTGTCTTGGGCCTTGTTCGCGGCGTGGATGTGGAACCTGCCGACGGCCGCCCCAAACTGGTGAAGGATCAGGCGCGGGCGTCGCCCGCGCGGCGCATGAAGCCCTCGATCGCGCGTCGCAGTTGCAGCGGGTTGTCGGTGTGCAGCATGTGCCCGCCGGGAAGCCGCAGAAACTGCGCGCCCTCGATCCCATCGGCGATCATGCCGGCCCCGTAATGCGTCGCGGTGCTGTCGCGGCCTACGATCACCAGCGTCGGCGCCTTGATCTGCGACAGCCGCGGGCGGCCATCGTAGCGCGCCGCCGCGTCGAGAGCCGCCCCGATCTGGTGGCGACCCTTGCGGGCAAGCTGGCGGTTGAGTTCGGCGCGCGTCGCCGCTCCCTGGCCCAGCCCAAAGATCCGGGCAGACCATGCGGGCGGTATCGTCTTGTAGATCCTGGCGGCAAATGCGGCGGCGATGCAGCTCGACAACCGGTCGCGGATCGTGGGCACGGCTTCGATCAGAACCAGACCGGCGATCCTGGTCGGCGCCCGCGCGGCGAGTTCCAGCGCGACCATTCCACCGAGGGAGTGCCCCACAAGCAGCACATCCTGCGGGAGTGCGGGCACAAGCGTCTCGGCGAAGGCCTCGACTGATGGCGGCGCGATCATCGGCGCGGTGCCGTGACCCGGGAGGTCGGGTGTCGTGGCGCGGCGGTAGCCTGCGGTAATCCCGTGCCACGTATCGCCCGCAAGGCCCGCCCCGTGCAGCCACACGCTGTCATATTGTGCCAGCGGAGAAACCGGGGCGAAGGACAGGCGTCCGAGCGGGCGGGGAAGTTCGTTGGCGCGGGCCATGCGGCGGCGATCCTTTGCGGCTATCCTGGGGGCGGCGGGCCTCGGAGCCCTTATCCGTGCCTGACACATCGCCGTTTTCCGGTCGTCCGGATCGCTGTGTGCCGTGTCCGGCCCGTCCGGGACGGACAGGCGATTTCCCACACCAAGTTGAGGCGCGTGGTGTCTTCGGGATATGCAACGCGGCAAGCCCAGTTGCAGCTTCCCAGGGGGCCGGACCAGATGGTGTTCGATCCAGACACAGTGCTCACGGCATCGGTCGCCGTCACCTTCGCCTTGGCCGCGTTCTCGGCGGTGATCAGCTGGCTGCAGCGCGACAGCGTTCCGGCGCGGGCGACGCTCGCGATGTTCTTTGCGGCCTTTGCACTGAGCGAGATCGACACCTTGGCGGCCGCCGTGACCGTCGACATGGCCCAGACGCTCCGCGACGGGGCGGAGTTCATCGCGTTCACGGCCAATTTCTGCCTGATGCCGCTCTTTCTGGTCTATGTGCGCGAGCTTGCCGCTCCGTCCGGGGCCGCGCTGAACGCCCGGAGGCTGGCAGGGCATTTCGGCCTGCCCGCGGTTGCGCTGTTCTTTGGCGGGGTGGCGATGCTGCTCCCGGCCGAGACGCGGGCCCTCTGGTATAGCGGCGCCGCTGCGTCCGGGCCGATGCCCGGGCTTGCCGTGTTGCACTACGGCTTCAGCGTGCTGACGGTTCTGCTCCTTCTGCAATGGGCTTTGTATGTCGTCTGGATCGCGCGGCTTCAGGCGCAGCACATCACCCGGCTGAAACAGCACTTTGCCAGCACCGAAGGGCTGGAGCTGCGATGGGTGGCGGTTCTGGCATTCGCCATGGGGTGCTATGTGCTGCAAAGCCTTGCGGGCGAGCTTCTGATCCTGCTGGGCGCCGATGACCCGATCGGCCCGGTGCTCGACAGTTTCCTGGTGATGCTCATCGTGGTCACCCTGGCGCTTTGGGGGCTGAGGCCCTCGGCCGATCTCGACCGAGCGCGCCTTGCGATCGGCGACACCGCCCCGGCACCCGGGCAGAAGTACGAACGAAGCGCCCTCGGGAAGGAACAGGCCAACAGGATCGCACGCAAGCTCATCCGCGCCATGCAGGAGGACCGGCTGTTTCGCGATCCGAACCTGACGCTGCGCGTTCTGGCGCGCCATGTGGGCGTCTCGACGAACTATGCGTCGCAGACATTGAATCAGGAGCTCGATCAGTCGTTCTTCGAGTTCGTCAACGGGTGGCGCGTCCAGGAAGCGATCCCGTTGGTCGAAGCGGGAACCGAGACTGTCCTGTCCATCGCCTACGAAGTCGGGTTCAACTCGCGATCCTCGTTCTATGCCGCATTCAAGCGCAACACCGGCCTGACGCCGAGCGCCTACAAGTCCGCCAGATCCGCCACGGGATCGGACCCGGCCACCGGCAGCCCGCAGACGGGATGACGCCGCCCCGCTCCAGGGGCACGCGCTGCGCCGCATGGCTTCCTCGGGCGCCAGGCCCGGGCGCTTTCCAAAGGTTGCTTCTAAGGGCTGCGCGGCCACCCGGCGCGTTCCGTCGTGCGAGCGGGTCGCCGCTTAGGGTCCGCGTGGCTCCTGGGCACGCGCGACGCGCGCCCTCCTGACGCGGGTGTTGCGATCGGCGACTGCAGGTGCGCCATGCGTGTGTAGCCGTTCGCATGCGTGAGCGCGCTTACTCTTTCCAGGCCCGGCACTTGCGACCTTGCTGTCCGGATCAGCGTCGTCCCGCCACCAGCCGTTTGAAGTCACCGCCCAGGGCATTGGCGATATCCGCTGGCGTTTCCTCGAATTCCGATCGGTGCTTGAGGTCGGCCCCGGCTTCGATCAGGGCCGTCGCGGCCGCGAGGTTCTGCTTCTTGAGCGCGATGTGAAGTGGTGTTTCCGACATGTCTCCGGCGGCGTTCACGTCCGCGCCCGCTTCGATCAACTGCCGGACAGCATAGGTGTCGCCTCGCCAGAGCATCACATGCAGGGGCGTGTCGCCTTCGACATCACGACTGTGCACCGTGACGGGGGCCGCGCCCAGGCTCTCCGGAAACAGGGAATCCGAGCAGGACGCCAGGATCTCGTCGAGGGGCATCCGCCGTTTCGTGCGCTTCGCCATTCGTGCCGCAGCTCCCTTTTGCGCCCGTGCCGGAGGCTAAGCGAGTTGGCGGGCGCCGCCAAACGGAATGTCCCCCGGCGCAGTGTGCGCACTTTGTCCGATGGGCGCGACGGTTCGAAACGCGGCCAGCCGCTTCTCGGCGGGCCGCGTTCAGTCGTGGTGTCCGCGCACAGTTCCCGCGCGCTGTGCTGCCCTACTCAAAGGCGATGGCGGTGAGTTCCGCGTCAAAGAACGGAAAGATCTCTCCGTCCGCGGCGCGCGAGATGACGAAGCGATGGGGGATCATCGTCCCTCCGACATCGCGGTAATCCTCCCGCGTGACGTGCTCGCCGGAGCCGTGGTAGGGCGTCGTCAGATCGCCGTCTTCTTCGGCCGTCATGTGTGTCATCCGTCCGTCCTCGGCAAAGTGCGCGATCATCGTCGCCTGGAGGCCGTCCGCCGATACGGTGGCGCGTGCGCTGGTGTCTGACACCGCATCCCACGTCACCGCGCAGCCCGGCAGCAGCGCCTGCGGAAACAGCGCGCTTTCCAGCAGCCAGCGCCGGAGCGAGATGGTGTTGAGTTCGGGCGATCCCGTCTCGTCGACCACGGTGATCAGCGACAGCACCTTGGCCTTCATCTCCATCTCGCCCTCCGCGAAGAAATCGTAGGCGCGCGCCCAGATCCCGACGGCAACGGGCGTGGTGGCCGAGAACATCAGGGCCGGCGCGCCAATCGCGATGACCTGTTCGGAGGTGGTGTGACTGAAGCCGTCGGTCAGCGGACGCCGGAACTGGCCCTCGGCGCTCAGCCGGACGATGGACGCCTCCGGCACTTCGTCGGGAAAGACGAACCCGAAGTAGCGCTGCACCGGTTCGGGCAGGGCGCCCATGCTCTCTGGCGATGCCGAGGGCACACAGCTCGTTTCGGCGATCTCCTCGATGCGCTCGCGGAACGCGCCGATGTCCCGTTCGGTCATGACCGAGCCGACGCCGACTGCGCCCGCGATCCCGGCTGCCAAAACCCCGATCCCGATACCGCTCCCTATCAAAACTCTCATAATCTGCTCCAAACGGCTTTGCGACTCGTTACCGTACACACATGTACGGTTCTTTACGGCTTCCGTATACCTGTGTACGGTCGCTGTCAAGACGTGCGGGCGCGACGGGAGAGGGGGCGGGCCATGGCCGATACCAGACGCGAAGAGCGACGCAGCCAGATCGAGGCGGCCGCCTTCGAGGTCCTTGAAGAGATGGGATATCGCAAAGCGAGCATGCTGCAGATCGCCAAGCGGGCGCAGGCCTCCAACGAGACGCTCTATGCCTGGTACGGGAGCAAGCAGAAGCTCTTCCGCGCGATCATCGAGGAGAACGCAAAGGCGCTGAAGGTGGCGGTGGCGGAGACTATCGGAGGCGAGGTCGATCCCAAGCGTTCGCTCGAGCGCTTCGGCTGCCTTCTGCTGAAGTTCACCGCAACGGAGAAGGCCATCATCTTCAACCGGGCCGCCATCGCCGATGTAGCCGATACCGGCGTTCTTGCGCGGGCGATCGAGGAAAGTGCGCGATCCGTGATCCTGGGGCTTCTCGCCACGCTGCTGGTGGCGCTCGAACGAACCGGCCACTACCGGTTCAATGACCGCGGAACCGAGGCGGCGGAGGTCTTCGTCAGCCTGCTTCTGGGAGAGCTGCAGATGCAGCAGGCGCTGGGAACGATCCCGGCCCTGAC
>JBCDGG010000129.1:0-15975 GCA_038757905.1 Pseudomonadota bacterium
CCGAGGTGCGCACCGAACACGAACAATTGGCTGGCGAGAAGGCGGATCTGGAGGAGGCGATCCGCGCCCTGAGGGGTGGCATCTCCAGCCTGAACCGGGAAGGGCGCGAGCGTCTGCTGACGGCGTTCGAACAGGTCAATGGCAGTTTCCGCCTGCTCTTCACCCATCTCTTCGGCGGCGGCTCGGCCCGGCTCGAACTGGTCGAGAGCGACGACCCGCTGGAAGCTGGGCTTGAGATCCTGTGCCAGCCGCCGGGCAAGAAGCTGGCGTCTCTGTCGCTTCTGTCGGGCGGGGAGCAGACCCTGACGGCGCTCGCGCTGATCTTCGCGGTGTTCCTGGCCAATCCGGCGCCGATCTGCGTGCTCGACGAGGTCGACGCGCCGCTCGACGACGCCAACGTGACCCGGTTCTGCGATTTGCTGGACGAGATGACGCGCCGGACCGAAACGCGGTTTCTGATCATCACCCACCACGCGATCACGATGAGCCGGATGGACAGGTTGTTCGGCGTGACCATGCAGGAGCAAGGGGTGAGCCAGCTCGTTTCGGTGGACCTGAAACGCGCAGAGCAGCTTGTGGCCTAGCGCCGTTCGGCGGGGGCAGGGGATTCTGGCAGACGCCGCAACGCCCCCGGCGCACGGCCCGCCCGCCCACCCCCGTCCGCCGGGGGCGTTGCGGCGCGAGATATAGGGGCGCCGTCTCGCAAAGGTGATGGGACAGCCGGCCCTGCCGTTGGGTAAGACGGAACGATGCGGCTCTGGTCCCTCTTTCTGATCTTCGCGGTCTCGGCCGCTCCGGCCGTCGCGCAGGGCAGCCGCGTGGGCGATGTGACCATGGGCGCGGCCGACCTTGCCGCGGTGCTGGCCGGTCAAACGCTGGAGTTCTTCGATGGCAGTCTGGCGCGCTACGCCGAAGACAGCTCCTACCAGTACCGCTACCGCCCCGAGGACCCGCCCTTTGTCGGAACGTGGGACACCAATGAGGAGAGCGAGGTTTGTGTGGTCTTCGACAACGGGTTTTCGCGGTGTGACCGCATCGTGCGCAGCGCCGAGCGGCTGGTGTTGATCACCGAGGATGGCCTGCGCTTTCCGGTGCGGGCGTTGCGCCCGAACTCTTAGCATTGTCGGGCGGCCAGCGCCGGGGAAAGAGCTCGGCAAAGGCGAAGTCCTGCGCGATGCGTGCGATCTCGACGGGGTCGCGCACCGGGTTCTCATTGAAATGCTTCATCTTGCCGGACATCTTCCCCCGCTTCTGGCGCAGGTTGTCGCCGTGGTTCATCACGTAGATCCCGGCCGGGAAGGGGATGAAGGCCATGGCGAGCCCCAGATAGGCCATGTTGCGCACCACCTTGCGGTGGTTGCCCCGTGCGGCGAGAACGGCGGCGTAGTCGGCCCCGCTCCCGAAGTCGAAATAGATGGCCGAGCTTGACCCGCAGGATCGGTAGAAATGCGACGCTGCCGGGTAGGCGGCATCGGGCGGCTGCAGCGTGGCCAGCGCGAGCGTTGCGTGGTCGAGCATATAGCCCCGGTCGATCTGGTAGCCTGCTTGGTTGTTGTCCGTCAGGATGTGAGCGACGAGGCCGGGATGCAGAAGATCGTCGGCATCGAGCGCGAAGTAGTACCCGGCGCCGCCCAGATCCTCGGCGATGTGCCTGCGCAGCATCAGCGTCTTGGGGCGCTTGTCGAAGCCTTCGGGGCGATCGGGGAAAGGCAGGAAGGTGATGCGCGCATCCATATCGACGACGTCGGGCCGGTCCTGCCCGCAGATGACGGCCTGCCAGCGTGAATCGGTTTGATTGCACAGGGTGATGAGGGTCGCGCGGAGATTGTCCTGCACGGTCGCCCAGTCGGATGCGCCCGCCTTGGAGATCAGCGGGATAGCGAATACGACGCGTAGATCGGTGGCGTCAGGCGTGGCCGCCGCGCGCTTGCGGCGGTTGCGCCATTGCCAGAGCGTGCCGTCGATCCAGCGCTGCACCGGCGTGTCGCGCGTCGCAAGATCCCGTTTGAGTTCACGAAGTGAGTACGCCATGGAATGCTGCTCGCCCTGCTGCCCGGTGAGTCGGTCCTGGGCCGCCCGGGCCCATGTTGGCGCGTCGCTGGATCAGTGCCAACCCGCCGCGCGACGCCTCCGCCGCCGGCCCACCAAATGCTCCCTCGTGCTCGCACCCCAGTCTGTGCGTCAGGGCCGGGCGGCGGCGCGCCCTGCCACATACCCAAAGGCGAGGGCCGTGAGCAGGCCGTTGCCGGACAGATAGCCCTCGACAGAGGGGCCGGAGACGCCGCAGGCCGCGCCGCCCGCCGCATAGAGGTTGGGGAAATGGCCGCCGCCTGCCCGTTGCACGCGCCCGTCCTCGCCGATCACAAGACCGCCCTGGGTGTGAAAGAGCGCCCCGGTCACCCGAACGGCCCTGAAAGGCGGCTCGGGCGGTGCGAGGCCCGCAAAGGAGCGTCCGAAGGCGTCGCGACCTCCGCTTCGGCAAAGCTCGGCCACCTCGGCCATCGTGTCGGCGAGGGGCGCCAGCGGAACGCCGATTGCGGTGGCGAGGCTTTCGATGTCCGGTGCACTGCGAATGGCGCCGGCGGCCTCCGCGTCGCGGTAATCCGGAAAGCCGTCATGGGCGAAGGCGTGCCGCGCGTCGTCGTAGAGGTTCCAGGCGATGCCGCCAGGCTGGGCGAGCACCTTCACCGCCTGTTCCGAGTATCCGGCGCTTTCGTCGGAGAAGCGGCGCCCGTCGGCGTTCACCTGCACGGCACCCTGGGTCATCAGCGCCCAGGAGATCAGCACGCCATGGGGATGGGCGAGCGACCCATGGCCCTGATAGCCGGAGAGGTGGCGTAGCTCGGCGCCGAGCGCTTCGCCCCAGGTCACAGCGTGGCCGGTATTCCCGCAATGGCCGTAATAGGTGCCCTCCGCGATCTCGGGAACGTGGCGGGCGACGAGGCCCGCGTTCCCGCCATAGCCGTTGCAGGCCAGGATCAGCGCCGCACATCCAACGGTTTCGGCGCGCTCGTCGGGGCGTTGCAGTGTGACGGCCTGCACGCGGTCCTGCTCGTCGAGATAAAGGATCTCGGCGCGCGCGCCGGTGACGAGGGTCACTCCGGCCGTCTCGGCGGCGGCGATCAGGCGCGCTTCGAGGGCGGCGCCGGTCTTTTCCGGCACCGCGTGCATACGCAGATACGTATGGCCCGGATAGAGAAACCCGTCGAGCACGTGCCAATCGACGCCAGCGTGATCGCCCAACCATTCGACGGCCGGCCCGATCGCGCGCGCCGCGAGCGCGGCGAGCGCGGCGTCCGACAGGCCTTTGGACTTCGCCATGATGTCTGACAGGAAGGCGTCCGGCGTGTCCTCGGTCACTCCGGCTGCGTGCTGATAACGCGTACCGGGCGCGGGCACGAAGCCCGACGACATGGAGGTGGATCCGCGCGGGCTCTCGTCCCGCTCCACCACGAGGACATTTGCGCCCTCAGATGCGGCCACAAGGGCCGCGGTGAGCCCCGCCGCCCCGGCGCCGACGATCAAAACGTCTGCGCGGACTTCCGCTTCGGGCACATCGCGTCGGATCTGGGGCATCAGGCGGCGCCGATCCGCTCAACCGCGTCCGCGCAGGTGATCACCTCGCCCACGGTCGAGAGATCGGCGATCGCGCTCTCGTGCACCTCCGGCCGGAAGGCCGCGCACCCGTCGGACAGCACGATGGTGTGAAAGTCTCGCACATGGGCCGAGCGCACGGTCGAGGCGACGCCGCCATTGGTGACGATGCCGCACACCAGCAGCGTGTCGACCTCCGCCTTGCGGAGGCTGAACTCCATCCGGGTTTGGTAGAAGGCCGAGTAGGCCACCTTTTCCACCACGATTTCGGCCGGCTGCAATGCGTCGACCAGCGTGTTTCCCCACGATCCGGGGGCGAAATCGCCCTTGCCGAGGAACGGGCGCAACCGCTTCAAGTGAGGCGAGATGAAGGGGGCGCCGCCCTTTCCCGGGACCAGCGTGAACTGGGTGGAGACGATCCATCCGCCCGCGGCCCGCAGGGCGTCGGCCACGGGCTTCACGCGGCCGGGCAGGGCGGCGATGGCCTCGGCTGTCTGGCCGCCGCGGGCGTAGGCGCCGTCCGGATGCAGAAAGTCGTTCTGAAGATCGACGATCAGGAGCGCTGTTTTGCGGGCGTCCACGGCTCATTCCCCTTTGCGGTGATCAACAGGTTTCCGAAGCGGTCGACCTCCGCCTGCAGCCCGGGATCGACGAAGATCGTCGTATCGGGCTGCTCGAGAAGGGCGGGGCCGTCGATCTGGGCACCCACGCCGAGGCGCAGGCGGTCGTAGATCCTGGCCTCGTGCGATGCGCCGTCAGCCCAGATCGTACGCTGTCCCGTGCGGCAGGCCTCGGCGGGCTGGCCGCCCTGCGGGGCGAACACCGCCATATCGAAGCTTGGCCTGCGCCCGATCACGGCGATCCGGTAGTTCATGATCCGGGCCGGGATCCCCTCCAGCACGCGCCCGTATGCGGCGCGATAGGCGGTGTCGAAGGCCGATTGTATGGCCCGGGCGTCGAACGCGGCATCGGGCGTCACGGGAACCGTCACGCTGTGGGTTTGCCCGAGATAGAGCATGTCCAGCTCAAAGAGGCGGTCGAGCCTGTCGAAGCGCCCGCCGCCCTGGCGCACCAGCGCTTCCAAATTGTCCGCGGTTGCCGTCATTTCTGCGCCCAAAGCGGCGGCGTCGACCTCCGTCAGCAGGCGGTTGACCGTTTGCACCCGGTCATGGCGCATATCGGCGACGACGCAACCCAGAGCCGAGGTGACGCCGGGAAAGCGCGGCACGAGCGCCGCGCCAAGGCCCACCTCCTTGATCAGCGCGCCGGTATGCAGCGCCCCGCCGCCGCCGAAGGGCATGGCAGCGAAGGACGCGGGATCGTGGCCCTTCTCGATGGACACGAGGCGGATCGCCCCGGCCATCTTGGCATTGGCGAGCTTCAGAACGGCTTCCGCGGCCGCCTCCGTCGAGACGCCGAGCGGTGTGGCGATGTCGCGCGCGATTGCGGCGCGCGCCGCGTCGATATCGAGCCTGTCGAGCTTGCCGCCGATCGGGCGGTCCGGGTTGATGCGCCCGAGCACAAGGTTGGCGTCGGTGACCGTTGGGCGGGTGTTGCCGAGGCCATAGCAGACCGGCCCCGGATCGGACCCCGCGCTTTCAGGCCCGACGGTGAGCAGCCCGGAGGCATCGACCCGCGCGATGGAGCCCCCGCCGGCGCCGATCGTGGTGATCTCGATCATCGGGGTACGCACCGTCATGCCAAAGTCGATCGAGGTCTGCGGTGCAAGGGCGGCCGCACCGTCGGCGACCAGCGAGACATCGAAGGAGGTGCCGCCCATATCGCAGGTCACGATGTTTGGAACGCCGGCCGCCGCCGCTATGGCCCGCGCGGCGATCACGCCCGCCGCCGGGCCGGAGAGCGCGGTGCGGATCGGATAGGACTTCGCCGTGTCGACGGCCATCACGCCGCCATTCGATTGCACGATGAGCAGCTCACCTGCAAAGCGGCGCGCGGCGAGGCCGGTTTCCAATCGGTCGAGATAGCTCGACACCACCGGCTGCAGATACGCGTTCAGCGTCGCCGTCGACAGACGCTCGAACTCGCGGATTTCGGGCAGGATCTCCGTGGCTGCGGTGACATAGGGCGTCGGCCAGACAGAGCGGACGGCCTCGACCGCGATCCGTTCGTTCTCGGCGTTGGCATAGCCGTTGACGAAGAACACGCAGGCCGCCTCGCACCCGGCCTCGGCGAGCGCCTTCGCCTGCGTCTTCACCTCATCGGCGTCGACGTGTTCCAGCACGCTCCCATCGGCCAGAACGCGTTCGCGGACCTCGACGCGGTCGGGCCGCGCCACGACGGGCGAGAAGCTGCCCCGCAGGCCCCATGTCGTCGGTCGGTCGCGCCGGCGCATTTCTAAGACGTCGCGGAAACCCGCGGTGGTCAGGATGCCGGTGCGCGCGCCGCGGCGTTCGAGCAGGGCGTTGGTGCCGACCGTCGTGCCATGCACAATCGTTGCGATGCCCGCAAAGTCCGCCACACGGAACGCGATCCCTTCGATGAACCCCTTTGACTGATCGCCACGGGTCGAGGGGACCTTGGCGATCTCGACGGTTCCGGAGGCGGGGTCGTGCACGAAGACATCCGTAAACGTCCCGCCGACATCGACGCCGATGACGAGGGCGGTCATGCGGCCCTCCCGCGGCGGAGGCTTGCGGTTGCGGCGTCGTCCACCTCGCCCGCCTCCGTCAGCGCGACGCCATAGACCGCGCGCGCGGTGTCGGGGCTCACGTAGCCCTGCGCGACATCGGCGGCGACATCCGCGGGGGGGCGCGTCAGGGGATCCCCGTAGCCGCCGCCGCCGGGCGTTTCCAGCCGGACTTTCTGCGCGCGTTCGAGGTGGATGCCGACCATCTTCGACACCATCGGCGGGCGATGCGCGCCGTCGTCCTGCTCGTAGGTGAAGCGGTTGGTCGCCCCGGGCCCGCCGCCGCACACCCCGCGCGGCGGCTCCTTGCCGCGCTCGCCGAACAGGAACGCGTCGGCCTGCTCTTCCAGAAGCGCGATCTCATAGGTCGCGCCGAGCCCGCCGCGAAACCGCCCCGCCCCGCCGCTATCCTCGCGCAGCGCCCACTGGGTGAACCGCACCGGATAGGCGGCCTCCAGAATCTCCAAAGGCGGGATCGTCGCGGTGGAGATCGGCGCGTTGCCATGGTTCAGGCCGTCGCCCGCGGCGTGGGCCCCGTGCCCGCCACCGAAGAACGAGAACATCACCCAGCGGGTGCCGTCGCCGCGATGCCCGGCCAGGGACAGCGCGTTGATTGTGCCGTAGGCGCAGGCCATGGCTTCCTCCGGGGCGATCTGCGCGACGGCCTGAAACACCAC
The DNA here is from genome assembly GCA_038757905.1 of Pseudomonadota bacterium. GTDB lineage: Bacteria > Pseudomonadota > Alphaproteobacteria > Rhodobacterales > Rhodobacteraceae > HLUCCA09. The sequence continues at coordinate 6,919 of JBCDGG010000129.1, forward strand.
GTCGATCAGGCGCATGATTGTCTCGGTATAGCCGCCGACGGGCTTGGGTGCCGTCACCGAGAGGAGCGAGGAATTGTCTATTTCGAACATCACCGGCTCCAGGACACCCGCATTGGCCGGCACTTCGCCGAAGACATGCTTAAGGGCCACGTAGCAGGCGGCGATGGTCGTCGAACGGGAGATGTTCACCGGCCCTCGGCAGGCGGCGGAGGAGCGCGTGAAGTCCAGCCGCATCGTGTCGCCCGCGATGGTCATATCCAGCGCGATCTTCAGCGGCTCGTCGGTGATGCCGTCGTTGTCGAGCCAGTCCTCGGCGGAATAGGTCCCGTCCGGCAGGGCGGCGAGCCGCGCCCGCATCATCGTTGCGGCGCGCGCCCGCAGCGCGGCCAGGGCTTCGCGCGCGGTGTCCGTGCCATAATCCGTGAGCACCTCGTGCAGGCGCCGTTCGCCCAGATCCAGCGCACCGATCTGGCCGTTGAGATCGCCGTAGAGCGAACCCGGCTGGCGCGAGTTTGCCTGCAGGATGTCGACGATATCCTGTCGAAACTCCCCGCGATCATAAAGCTTTACGGGCGGGATCAGCATGCCTTCCTGATACACTTCCATGGCGGCGGGGTTGTAATTCCCGGGCACGTTGCCCCCGACGTCGTGCCAATGGCCGACCGAGGCGAGATAGCAAAACAGCTCACCGTCGCGGAAGACGGGCTTCACCAGGCGGAAATCGGATAGGTGGGTGCCGCCCTCGTAGGGGTCGTTGAAGATCCAGACGTCGCCCTCATGGACCCCGCCGGTTTGCGCCGCCTTTTCGATCACGGCTTTCACCGCCAAAGCCATCACGCCGACGAAGATGGGCAATCCGGACTTCCCTTGGATCAAGGTCTCGCCGGTCTCGGCGTGGTACAGCCCGTGGGAGGCATCGTGGGCTTCGGCGATGATCGGGTTGAAGGCGGAGCGGAAGAGCGTTGCGTCCATCTCGTCGGCGATTTGCTCGAAGCGGCCCTTTAGGATCGCGAGTGTGACGGGATCAATCGCCATAGGACTTGCCTTTTTCCAACATTTCGCCGGTTCCCAGGATGCGCCCGAGCCCGGCGAAGTCATGCATGTGATCGCGGAAACCCTCGGTCGACCCGGTTGCAAGTAGGGTCTCGTAATAGGCTTCCGCGGTGCGCGCGAGAGCCCGGACGATGCCGCCGGGAAAAATCACTAGCGCGAAGCCGAGCGCCTGCAGGTCTCGCGCGTCCTGGGCCGGTGTCTTTCCGCCTTCGACCATATTGGCCATCACCGGCACGCGGCCCTCGAAACGCCTGGCGATGGCCTCCAGCTGCGCGCGCGTTTGCGGCGCCTCGATGAAGAGCACGTCCGCCCCGGCGCCGAGAAAGGCCTCCGAACGGTCCAGCGCGGCCTCCAAGCCTTCCACCGCGATTGCATCGGTGCGCGCGATGATCAAGGTCTCGCGCGACGCTCTCGCATCGACGGCGGCGCGGATCTTGCCGGTCATCTCGGTGGCGGCGACGAGCGTTTTGCCATCCAGATGCCCGCATCGCTTGGGCAAGGTCTGGTCCTCGATCTGCAGCGCGTTCGCCCCTGCGCGTTCGAAGGTGCGCATGGTGCGCTGCATGTTCAGCGCATTGCCGAAGCCTGTGTCTGCGTCGACAATCAGGGGCAGATGCGTCCGGTCGCGAATCGCGGCGATGTGGTCCGCGGCTTCTGACATGGAGACCAGACCGATATCCGGGCGCCCGAAGCGGGCATAGGCCAGCGCCGCGCCGGACAGGTAGAGCGCACGGGCACCGGCCTGTTGCGCGATCAGTGCGGTCAGGGCATCGCTGACGCCCGGTGCGACGAGGATGTCGGGTTCCGACAAGAGTTGGCGCAGGGTCATGGCGCGGTCTCCCGGGCCAGGCGCCGCTTAAGGTGCGGCACAAGCCCGCCATCGGCAATGATCGCGCGCAGGTTTTCCGGCATGGGCTCCAAAGCAACGGTTCTGGCCTTGTCCTTCAGGGTGAGGGTCCCCCTGGACAGATCGATCTCGGCGGCGTCACCCTCCGCAATCCCGTCGATCGATGGCGCGACGAGGACGGGCAACCCCAGGTTCACTGCGTTGCGGTAGAAGATCCCGGCGAAGGACAGCGCCACGACGGCGGACAACCCGAGGTGACGCAGGGCCTCCGCCGCTTGTTCGCGCGACGATCCCGCGCCGAAGTTCTTGCCCGCAACCAGAATGTCCCCCGCCCGCACCGCTGTGGCGAAGTCCGGCCGGGTGGCTTCCAGGCAATGCGCCGCGATCGCCTCGATCCCGCCGCGCATGTACTGCCCGGGGGCGAGCTGGTCAGTGTCGATATCGTCGCCCAGCAGGAAGATCCGCCCCATCACAGCACCTCGCGCGGGTCGGTGATCCGGCCCCGGAGGGCGGAGGCGGCCACGGTCAGGGGCGAGCCGAGCCAGACCATGCTTTCCTTGTCGCCCATCCGACCGCGGAAGTTGCGCGCCGTCGAGGAGATGCATGTCACGCCCGCGTCGAGCCGATGCGTGCCGTACCCGGCGCAGATCCCGCAAGCATTGGGCAGGATCTTCGCGCCCATCTCCTCGAAGACGGCCATGATCCCTTCCTCGGCCGCCCTGTCCTGATCGCGCTTGGAGGAGGGCGCCACGAGAAGCTCCACGTCGGGGGCGAGCCTGCGCCCCCTCAGGAGAGAGGCCGCCGCCGCAAGGTCGGTGTACTTGGCGCCGGTGCAGGCGCCGATATAGGCGATGTCGACGCGGGTCGGCCCGGCCGCGTCCACGTCCATCGCATTGGCCGGGGAATGCGGAGCGGCGACTTGCGGGGGAAGGCTGGACGCGTCGAAGCGGTGATGCTCGGCCACTTGCGCGTCCGCGTCGGTGCGCAGATCAGACAAGTCGGGCACGGTGGCGCCGACGCTGCGAAGGAACGCGGCCGTTGTCGCATCCGGAGCGATCAGGCCGACCTGTCCGCCGAGTTCCGCCGCCATGTTGGCCAGGGTCATGCGCTCCTGCATGCCGAGCGCAGCGATGGCCGCGCCGGTGTACTCGATCGCCTGATACCGTCCGCCATCCATGCCGAGCCGGCCGCAGAGCGCGAGCACGATATCCTTGGCCATCACGCCAGCCCCGAGCTGACCCTGCCACTCGATCAGGATCGTCTCGGGGACCTTCACCCAGATCTCACCCGTGGCCAGAACGCCCGCCATCTCGGTGGCGCCGATGCCGAACATGAAGGCCCCGAAGGCGCCGCCGGTCGGGGAATGACTGTCGCCGCCGACCACGAACTGGCCGGGCCGCAACTGCCCGCTTTCGGGCAGCACGACATGGCAGATGCCTTCGCCGTCGTGAAACCGCACGCCCTTTTCCCGGGCCCAGGCGCGCGTAAGCTGAAGAATGGCGGCGCCTTCTTCGGTGTCGCCGGGCACGAAATGGTCGGAGATCAGAACGACCCTCTCGCTGTCCCAGAGGCCGACGCCAAGGTCCTTCAGGATCGGCTCGACCCGTCTGGGGCCACCGGAATCGTGGATCATGGCGAGATCGACCGCGGCGGTCACCACCTCTCCGGGGTGGACGCTTGCGCGCCCCGCGGCGCGCGCGATGATCTTTTCGGCCAGCGTCGCGCTCATACCGTGGCCTGCCTGTCGGGTGACGCCGCCCAGCGCGACCCGCTCTCGCCCGAGACCCGCGCGAGCGAGACTTCGATGTGGTAGAGATCGGGCCGGTAAAGCGCACGGAGATGCTGGATCGCGCGTCCGGCATCGTTGCGCACGGTGCGCCGCACTTCCAGCAGGGCCGTTCCTGTCGCCACGCCAAGCGCGCGGGCCACTTCGGGGGTGGCCGCGCTCGCCGTAATCCGCTGCCGGGCTTCGGCCACGCGGTGCCCGGATCGTTCGAGAAGCTTCATCATCGGCGTCTCGCTCAGCTCGGCGGCGCCGATCCCCTCGGCGATATCCTCTGGCAGAAACGTCGTCAGATAGGACATCGGCGCGTCATCGAGCGTTCGCACGCGGACGGCCCGTTGCACGATGGCGCCGTCCGGCAGATCGAGGGCAGCGGCGACATCCGGTTGCGCGCGGAGGACAGCGACGTGCAGCAGCCGCACATGCGTGACACGCTGCATCAGCCCAAGGTTCTGGAGCCATCCGTCGATCGAGGCCTCCACCGCCGCCGGAACGCCCGATGGGCAGTCGACGACCTGTGTGCCGCGCCCGCGCGCACGGGTGACGAGGCCCGCGGCTGCAAGCTCGTCCAGCGCGCGCTTGGCCGTGATGCGCGAGACGCCGAACTGCTCGGACAGGTCCAGCTCGCCGGGCAGATACGTGCCCATGGGGAACTCGCCGGACGCGATGCGCGCCTTCAGCTCCACCACAAGCTGCTGGTAGAGCGGGATCGGCGACGATGAGTCGAGTTGAACGTCCGGCATGCCCTTAATGATATGTGTACATATCATTTCGGCAAGGGGAGGTGCACGCGTTTTCCGGCCGGGTGCGAGCACGACCGGACGCGGCCGCGATCCGGCGCTGCGTTCGGACCGGTTCGGACTGTCGTGCGGCGCGCATGTGCCATCTGGGACGTGGGGCGCCTTGCGGGCGGGGCGGCGACGATTTACACCGCGCCGAACCGAAACGGAGGGCGGCCCATGTCCATCGATCTCGAGACGGCGCGCAAGGTTGCAAAGCTCGCCCGAATCCGCGTGGACGAAGCGCATCTCCCCGCCCTCGCCGAGGAGTTCAACGCGATCCTCGGTTTCATCGAGCAACTGGGCGGAGTGGATGTCGAGGGTGTGGAACCGATGACCTCGGTCACGCCGATGCGCCTGAAGCGGCGCGAGGATGGCGTCACCGATGGCGGCTATCCGGACAAGGTGCTGAAGAACGCCCCCGACGCGCGCGAGGGCTTTTTCGCCGTTCCCAAGGTGGTGGAGTGAGCATGAGCGGATCAGACACGCGCGAGCTGGCCGATCTGACCATCGCCGAGGCGCGCGATGCGGTGCGGGCGGGCGACACGTCTCCCACGGCCCTGGCCGAGGCCTGCCTGTCGCGGGTCGACGCTTCCGGCGCATTGAACGCCTTCGTGCACCGTACGCCCGAGATCGCCATGGAACAGGCCCAGGCGGCCGAGGCACGGCTGGCCGCCGGAGACGCGCCCGCCATGTGCGGTATCCCCGTGGGCATCAAGGATCTGTTCTGCACGCAGGGCGTGCCGAGCCAGGCCGCATCCAGAATTCTCGATGGATTCCGCCCGGAATACGAAAGCACGGTCACCGCGCAGCTCTGGCGGGCCGGGGCGGTGATGCTGGGCAAGCTCAACATGGACGAGTTCGCCATGGGCTCGTCGAACGAAACGTCGACCTACGGCAACGCCGTCTCTCCCTGGCGCCGGACCGGCGGCAACTCCGAGCTGACCCCGGGCGGGTCCTCCGGCGGGTCCGCCGCGGCCGTGGCGGCCCGGCTGTGTCTCGCCGCCACCGGGACGGATACCGGCGGCTCGATCCGTCAGCCCGCCGCCCTGACCGGGATCGTCGGCCTCAAGCCCACCTATGGCCGGGTGTCGCGCTGGGGGATTATCGCCTTCGCGTCGTCCCTCGATCAGGCCGGCCCCATGGTACGCAGCGTCCGCGACGCCGCGATCATGCTCGAAGCGATGGCCGGGCACGACCCGAAGGACAGCACCTCTGCCGATCTGCCCGTGCCGAACTTCGAAGGCGCGCTGACGGGCGACGTGCGCGGCAAGAGAATCGGCATTCCGAAGGAATACCGGATGGAGGGGATGCCCCAGGAGATCGAGAATCTTTGGGCCAAGGGTATCGAGATGATGCGCGATGCCGGGGCCGAGATCGTCGACATCTCGCTGCCCCACACGAAATACGCCTTGCCGTGCTACTATGTTGTCGCCCCGGCGGAGGCTTCGTCCAACCTCGCGCGGTACGATGGCGTGCGCTATGGCCATCGGGGGCGCCTCGAACAGGGTGAGGGGATCGTCGACCTCTACGAAAAGACCCGCGCGGAGGGCTTCGGTCACGAAGTCCAGCGCCGAGTGATGGTGGGGACATATGTTCTGTCGGCCGGGTTCTACGACGCTTATTACAACCGCGCGCGCAAGGTCCGGACGCTGATCAAGCGCGACTTCGAGGACGTGTTCGCCAAAGGAATCGACGCCATCCTGACACCGGCAACCCCCTCCGCCGCCTTCGGTCTCGGCGAGATGAGCGAAGCGGACCCGATCCAGATGTATCTCAACGATATCTTCACTGTGACGGTGAACCTTGCCGGTCTGCCCGGCATCGCGGTGCCCGCCGGGCTCGATGCCAGCGGGTTGCCGCTCGGCCTGCAGCTGATCGGCCGCCCGTGGGAGGAGGGAGCGTTGCTCGATTGCGCCGTTGCGCTGGAGGCCCGCGCGGGCTTCGTGGCCAGACCGGAAAAGTGGTGGTAACGTTTGCCGAAACGCCCCTGAACGGAGCTGGAGCAGATGCCACTCACCCTTGCAACGCGGATGTCGATCGGCCTGGTCGGGCTCATTGTGCTCGGCGCCTGCTCTAGCGAGCCCCAAAGCGCCGTGAATGCCCGGGCTGCGCCGCCGCCCGCGGAACTTCAGACTATCGACGCCACCGATGCGCAAGTGCTGCGCCTGTCGCGCGAGGCACAATTGCAAACCCCGCTGGACCTGCCGCCGGAAGCCACGGGCGCACCGCCGCCCGACAACTTCCATGCCAATGGCATGGATGTCGGCGCACCGGAGCTGCAGGCAGGCGGCGTGGATATCTCGCCCGACGTGCGCGTCTGGCAGCGATGGCCCGCAGGCACCCGGCAGATCTACGGGCCGCGCCCGTCCTTCCAGCGGCCGATCCTGACGCCGGTCGAGGTGCCGACGCAGTGACCCGGGGCGCGCGCCCTGTGTCCTCTGTCCCCCTTGGCTGATACCTCCGAACGCGGCGTCTGGTGGCCGTCGCCCAATTTCGGTGCACGTCGCCTGGGCGCGGCGCCGCGCCTGATCGTGCTGCACTACACGGCGATGCATTCCGCGGAGGCGGCGCGCGACTGGCTTTGTGCGCCGACGTCTCAGGTGTCGGCGCATTACCTGATCGGACGGCAGGGCGCCTTGTGGCATCTGGTCGAAGAAGAGGCGCGCGCCTGGCATGCGGGCGCGGGGGCGTGGGGCGGCATCACGGATGTGAACTCCGCCTCGATCGGGATCGAGATCGACAATCCCGGCGATGCGCCCTTTCCCGAGCCGGCGATGGCCAGGCTGGAGGCGCTTCTGCCCGTGATCATGGGGCGATGGCGCATCGGGGCCTCCGGAGTGATCGGGCATTCCGATTGCGCGCCGGGCCGCAAGATCGACCCGGGCGCCCGGTTCGACTGGCGGCGTCTGGCCCTGGGCGGGCTCGCCGTCTGGCCTGAGGCCGGATCGGATCCCGGCGCGGGCCTGGCGCCCTTGCTCCAACGGGCGGGGTACACCGCCGATGCGACACTCGATGCCAAGCTTCACGCGTTTCGCAGCCGGTTCCGTCCCGGCGTGACCGGCGCACCCGATGCGACGGACCGCGCGCTTCTTGCCGCTCTGGCCGCTGCCCCCGGCATTGACGGCGCCGACGCCGACGCCTAAGTCGCCCGGGCGCGGATGGCCGGGCGGCCGCGGGCATCGCAAGATGCGCGAGGAAAGTCCGGACTCCACGGAGCAAGGGTGCCGGGTAACGCCCGGGCGGCGAAAGCCGACGGAAAGCGCCACAGAGAACAGTCTGCCCCGGTCTTCGGGCGGGGGTGAGGGTGAAACGGTGGGGTAAGAGCCCACCGCGGCCCCGGCAACGGGGACGGCACGGCAAGCCCCGCCCGGAGCAATGCCGAATAGGATCTTCGCAGGCCCTTCGCGGGCCGGGGCTGCTCCGGCCCTTGGAAGGTCGGGTTGGCAGCTTGAGCCCGCCGGTGACGGCGGGCCTAGAGGAATGGTCGCCCAGGGGCTTCGGCCCGGGACAGAATCCGGCTTACAGGCCATCCGCGCGCCTTGCGATCCTATCTGGCGCCGCTCCCGGGTGGGGCGGACGCGACGCCGTGCCCCGCGCGCGGCAAGCGGGGGCGTGGCATGCTGGCTCCGGCGCTGACGCTGCGGCGCGCGCCACCAATCTAGGGAGGAATGCCATGAGTTTCATGCGGACACTGGCAACCGTGGCCGTCGGCTTCGCCGCGGCGAAGGGCGTGGAGAAGTACAAGCAGATGGGCGGCATGGCCGGGCTGCAGCAGATGATGCAGCAGGGCGCGGCGGGCGGCGCCGGGATCCCGGGCATGGCCGATCTGGGCAAGATGGCCGATCAGATGGGCCTCGGGGCGATGATGCCCGGAGGGTCTGCCGCTGGCGCAGACAACCCCCTGCAACAGATGATGGGCGCGTTCATGGACAGCGCACAGAGCACGCAGGCCGCCGGTGCGGCGGGTCTCGGCGGGCTGATGGCCGCGCTGCAGGGGGCCGCCACCGCGGGCGGCAAGGGCATGGACGACATGATGGGCGCGATGACCGGCGCGATGCCGGCGACCCAGATGATGGAGGACAGCGCCAAGCTGATGCTGCGCGCGATGATCCAGGCGGCAAAGGCCGATGGCGAGATCGACCCCGAGGAACGGGCAAAGATCATCGACTCGCTCGGCGATGTCAGCGACGAGGAGCGTCGGTTCGTCCAGGCCGAGCTCGACGCGCCCCTCGATGTCATAGGGCTTGCACAGGACACGTCCGAGCAGATGCGCGTGCAGGTCTATGCCACATCGCTCATGGCCATCCACGTGGACAACCAGCGCGAACTGGCCTACCTCGCGCAGCTCTCGCAAGCGCTCGGCCTGTCGCCGGAGATGCGCGACCGGATGCACGCGGCGATGGGTGTGCCCCCCATCCCCGCCTGACCGCGTTTTTGCGCGAGCGCCGCGCTGGCGGCGCTTGACTCCCCGATCCGGGTGCGTAGAACGCAGGCTTCACGAATTCACCCCGGCCTGCGCCCCGATGCGCCTGCGCCGCGCGGGCGAGGAGAGCGACGATGGCGAAACCGACGACGATCAAGATCCGGCTGAA
>JBCDGG010000130.1:0-15622 GCA_038757905.1 Pseudomonadota bacterium
GTCTTCCTGTCGGACAGCCCCATCGACCGGCGTCTCTGGCGCCGCAAGGCCGCGCCGGAGGCGCTGCACGATGCGCTGATGGATCTTGCGCCCATGCTCGACGCCCATCTCCCGCGGGATGACTGGTATCCAAGGCTGCTGGCGCGGGCGTTGTGGGAAAAGGCGCGCTTCGCGGACTTCCCGACAGGCGACGCCAAGATCGCATTCTTGGAAGAGGCGCGCGCCATGGTGCAGCGCACCTGCCCGGACATTTCGCCCGAGGGCCGCGTCGATCCCTATATCGACCAGCGCATTCGGGATCTCTTTCCCGCCTTTATGCCGATCCCGGGATGAGCCAACGCCCATGCGTTGTGCTCGACAGGGCGTTTGAGCTAAGGGAGACTACGGTATCGATGGAGACCGAGACCTCATGAAATTCGCGTTCCCTTCCGCCGATGGGGCTGCCCTAGAATGCGTGTTGAACTTCGACGAGTTCGAATACGCCAACCTCGATTTCTTCGACCATGCCCGCGGCGACGTGCTGTTACACCTGTCGTTCCGGTTTCGCAGGCAGGTGGTGGTGTACAACCAGTACATTGCCGGCGAATGGGGGCCGGAGCGGCCGACACCGCTGCAGCTACAGCCAGACGGCAACCGGCTTCGGATCGAGTTCTTCCTTGGCATTGCGACGGTTGTCGTCAACGAGGTGAAGGTCGGCGCGTTCGAGCTGCCGGAGCCGTCGGACGGCACGGACTTCGCGTTGCACTTCGTCTCCGTGAACGGCGCTGGGTCGGAGTTGACGCTGTCGGGTGAGGCCTACGAAGCCCGCCAGGGCCGCGGGCTGATCGTGATGGACCGTCCGTTCCTGCTCGAAGGATGGGGGTTCGATCCGGGCGGGCAGGAGCAACAGCTCGCCGTCACGCTGGCTGGCACCGAAGAGGCCCTGCCGCTGGCGGTGATCCCGTCACCCGAACGGGCGCAAGAACAGCAAGCGCCGTCCGACAGGATCGGCGTGATGGCGCTCGTCCCCGGCTGGATCTGGACCTATGCGACCGGCGACGAGGTGGCGGTGCAGCTAACGGCCAACGGGCGGCCCTGCGGCACCCCCGTCGCCATCGGCAAGGACGAGGTCGCCCAGACCATCGAGGCGCTTTGCGACGGCGATATCTCCGGCAACACGCTGGAGGCGCTGACGGCCCTGGAACATGTGCGGTTCGGCGACCTCTCCGCGCGCCTGTCCTCGAACGCGCGCCAGAGCCTTGCGGACGTAGCGCGCCGCTTCGAGGTGACGGAGTTCTTCCTGCCCGCCGTCGACGACACGCCGGCGCCGCTGCTGGATCTCGCCCTCGCGCCGCCGCCGTCGCGGGGGACGTACGGCCCCTACGCCGCCCGCGGCGCCGGGGCCGGGGGCGCAACGGTGAGCTTCGATGCGCTCATGGGCGATGCGGAAGCCAAGGAGCCGTCGGGCGCGGACCCGGCGGCGCAAACCCCTGACAATGCGCCGGAAATGACCGAGGATGAGGACGCGCGGCTGAAGGCCGTGCTCCAAAAGGTCACCAAAGAGCTATCGGTGCTGATGGACGGCGCCCAAGCCGATCAGATGGGTATGGTTCTGGAAGGCTATGACCTGAGCCACCACACGCCCGATGTCCTTCGGTCGATCTTGTTGTCCCTTTCCGGCGTGTTTTGCGCCGCAGACCAGTTCGCGGAGCTCCATCGTGTCGCGGGTCAATACGGGCTGGACGAAATGCCGCCGGCCAAGGAGCACTGGGCGGCGCCCTGCCTGCCGTTTCTCTACACCAACGGGCGCGCGGCGGACCTTGTCGCCTGCGCACGCACGGTGGTGACGTATCGTGGCTGGGTCGACAATTCCGCGTTCGCTTGGGCGGTCAGAAGCGCGTTTTCGGAGCGGCCGATGTTCCTCTCCGAGCAGCACCGCGAAGACCTCTTGTACTGCTTCCTGGACTACGCCGAACGCCATAAGGATGATCACTTCGGTCCGGTCCCATCGGAGGACTTTGTCACCACCGGCGTCGCCGTCCTCGAAGCGCTGCCGAGCCTTTCGGACGACATGCAGGAAGAGGCGGTTCGCCGGGTTCTCGGGCTCTACGGAACGTCCGCTCTGTTTTGGGAGCGTGTCGCGGCTGCCGAGGCCTCGGGGACGATAGTGGGGCTGCCCCGTCCGGTTCTTCTGGCGCGGCAGGCGTTCGAAGACCTGAGCGCGGCGATTGAGGCGGGTGACCTCCCGGCGGCGTCGGCGTCGCTGGTCCGATCTGGGCTGGATCGGCCCAGCATTCGGCGCGAGCTGGCCGCGAACGCGCAAGTCCACGGCCTTCCGATGCGCGACGCGCTCGCGCAAGGCGGGCCATGGCCGGGCGATGGCGACGATACCGTTCTGCGGCAACTGGCGTTTCCGGTCGAGGCAGAGGAGTTTCCCGATCTGGTGGCAGAGAGCCGGCGGGCGATCCGCCGTGGTACGCCCTTTCGCGCCCGCAGCCTTCATCCCGAGGTGCAGGCGTCGGCCGGTGCGGTGGCGCGCCGCCTCCTCGACGGACGGCCCTTGGCAGACGCGGACCGCGCGGCCCTCCTCGACAACTTCTTTGCCGATTGTGCCACGCTGGGCTCGCCGCGAGACGACCATCTCGGTCAAGCCCTGTCCATTGCGCTGCTGACCGGGGCGCTCACCAACCGCGATGCGGCGCTTGTGGCCGAGCTTCCGGCGCGTTTCTCGGGCCTGCTGGCGTCTCTCACACCGCGGGAGCGTCGCGCGATGGCCGGCTCGAGCGCGGTGCGGAACGCGCTTTGGGGCCTGCGACAGGCACCGGGCGCCGAGCGAGACGACGTAGCCTGCGCCGTCCTGAAGGCGCTCGCGGATGATCCCGACGCATTGCCCGACCCGTTGACCCCCGGACCGGGAACGCTGCAACCCCAGACCGGGGTCGCCGCCTTCCACGGTGTGCTCGTGGTCGTCTACTCCTGCCAGCCCAACCTGGACAGCCGCATTCCGGCGCTCCGCGAGACGTGGCTTGCCGACCTCGAGGAACGGGGCATCCCTTTCATCGTGATCGTCGGCGACGGCGACGGACGGTGCGAGGGGGACGTCGTCTATTTGGACGCGCCCGACAGCTACGAGGCGCTGCCGCAGAAATCCCTCGCGATGGCGGAGTGGGTGCTGCGGAACACCACCTATTCCCACATCTTCAAGGTGGACGACGATTGCTTCCTGAACGTCGACCAGGCCATCGGCGGGCTGAGCTACAGGCGGCATTCGTATTACGGCCGCCGCATCAAGCGGAATCCGGGCCAGATGGACCGCATGTGGCACCATTCCCGCGGCGCGCGCGACAACGCGTCTCTGGAGCTGGATAAGTCGCCCGAGCCGTCGGAATACGCCGATGGCGGCTGCGGCTACGCCCTGGACAGGCGGGCCCTGCAGAACCTGGTTGAGACGTCGAACACGCGCCACGGGGCGTGGCTACAGCTTGCATCCTTCATGGAAGACAAGTTGGTGGGCGACCTGCTGTCGCTCACCGGGCTCGGGCCCTCCGACCGCGACTACAACCCCTGCCTTCTGCGGCGCAGCCATCGCGGCGGCCGCTCTGTCTGCCGGTGGGAGAATTCCTTCCTGCCGAGCCAGGCCTCGCCCTCGCAGGTCGCGCATCTAGACAATGTCGACCTCCTCAAGGGGGCGGCGGAGGCCAGCAAGCGCGCGCTTTTGCTTCCCAAGCGGATCTGGCCGAGCTTCGAGAAGGCGCGCCTGGGCTGGAACAACATGCAGCTGGAGCTTGTCAGCGATCAGGCACAGCTCGACCGTGTGAATGCGGCCGATCTGTGCGTGGTGGGCTGCGTGCGCAACGAGCGCGACATGCTGCCCATGTTCCTGCGCCACTATCGCGACATGGGCGTTCAGGGCTTCCTGCTCTCCGACAACTTCTCGGACGATGGCACGCTGGAGTATCTGGCGGACCAGCCGGATGTCGCGGTCTTCTCTTCGGACACCGACTACAACTGCACGCAATACGGCGTCGCCTGGCAGCATGCGCTGATGTCGAACCTGCGGATGAACCGCTGGTCGCTGGTTGCCGATGCCGACGAGTTTCTGGTGCTGCCGGACGCGGTGACAAGCATCGCGGCGCTGCTGGACACCGACGAGTTCCGCGATGCCGATTGCGCGCGGATCTTCATGTTGGATCTGTATCCGGAGGGCCAGCTCGCGGAGGCCACGCTCGCTTCGGGCGATCCGTTCAGCGAGCTGACCCATTGTGAGGCCGATCCCTTCCTCTACATGATCAACCCCGGCCTCTTCGCCAACGCCAAGACGTGGACGAGCGCCCTGCGGCACCGGCTGCTCCAAAGCTCGCGCCCCGATCTGTTCGTGGCGCAGAAATATGCGCTCGTGCGCTATAAGCCCTGGATGCGCTTCACGGCCGGACTGCACTATGCAGCCGAGGTCAAGCTGGCAAAGCGGGACCTTCTGTTCGCGCACTTCAAGTATCATGCCGCGTTTCATGAGCGCGCGCGTGTCGAGACCGAACGCGGGCAGCACTTCAACAAGGCCGAGGAGTACCGCAAGTATCTCGATCTCATGGCCGAGGGCCGAGACAGGATCTTCGACCCCGCCGTATCCGTGCCCTGGCGGGAGTGTGCCTGGGTTCGCCGGACGCTGGCGGCCGGGGCGGGGGCGACGGCGTCCAAAGCGGCGGAGTGACCGGTCCCGGCATAGCGATCCGGAGGGCCTGAGCAAGCCGACCCGCGGCTGGGGTCTTGTGCGCGACGGACCCGGCCGAACGCGGCCGCGCGGTGCAGCTAGCGTGTGCGGGCGAGCCCCGTCACTTCGGAATGCGGGCGGCTGAGGCGGCCCAGCGCGCCGTCCATCAGCCCATGCCAGAGCAGGCGGTAATAGGCGCGCCGTTCCGCGCCATAATGCCGGCCGGCCAGGATCCACTTCGCCAGCACGATCGCCATGGCCGGCAGAAACATCAGGCCCGCGGCCGTGCGGTAGACCTTCAGCCCGTTGCGGGCGTTGTAGTAGGTCTTCCACACCGGAACGTAGCGCACCACACCGTCGCGCCATGCCGGGTGGTCGTCATGTTCGAACTTCAGTTCCGGCACGAAACCGATGCGCATGCCGCGCTTGCGCAGAGAGAGCGTGTAGAGCACGTCGTCGCCGTAAATGAACAGCCGCCCGTCCGGATAGCCGCCGCGCCGGATCGTGTCGCGGGCGAGAAACAGGCCGACGAACGAGGTGGCGTCGATATCCTTCGTTGCTTCGCCCTGATAGGCGCTGTCGGGGATGTGGAAGCTCTCGCGCGTGCGGCCCGTGATCGTTGCCGCCGTCGTCCGTATGAAACGCCCGATGTTCCAGAAGGGGTTCACGGTGGGGCGGTTCATCTCGCAGATGGAGCCGTCCGCCAGATAGACGGCGGCGGAGAGCGCGTCGTGACGCCAGGGTCCGCCTTCCAGAAAGCGCTCGATGGTCCCGGCAAGCGGCCGGGCATCGTCGTCCATCAAAACGATCCAATCCGGATCGTCCTCTTCCACGACCTTGCGCAGGCCCGCCTCGAACCCGCCGGCGCCGCCAAGGTTACGCTCCGCGAAGATCGTCTTGAGCCTGGGGTCCGGCACGGAGGACAGCCAGTCCCGTGTGCCATCGGTCGAGCCGTTGTCGACGACGAGGACCCGCGTCACAGGGGTTTCCAGCAGGCGCTCGACCGTTTGGCGCACTTGCGCGTGACGCTGGTAGGTCACGACGAGCGCGGCGAGGCTCTGGGAGGGCGCGTCAGTTGCCAAGGGTGTTCGACAGGCCAACGAACGTCCCGATCAGCACGGCAAAGCCCTCGGCCGATGTCAGGACCGACTCGGTCGCCAGGACCGTATCGCCCGGGAGAATGCGGAACGCGCCGGCGCTGAACAGGCCATCGGCCGTGGACAGGTCGATCGCGAAGATCGCGCGTTCGTTCGACGGGCCGGTCAGGTCCGTGCGCACAAACTGTGACGGGTACTCGCGCAAAACGAGGATGCCGCGCAGGTTGCCCCGCCGCTCGTTGACGCCGCCCATCAGGCTCATGGCGTCGAGCGCGTTCACCGTCTCGTCCTCGAAGTAGATCAGGGTCTGCTGCCCGGCTGCGCCGAGCGCTCGGAAGAACCTGTCATCTTCGACCAGCGCGACGCGGTCGCCGCCTTGCAGGATCGCATCGCGGGCGGGGTTCTCCAGCAGGCTTTCATAGGAGGCGAGGTACGTGCGCCCGTTGCGGATCAGGCGCACCTGCGGATTGCGCAGCTCCGTCGGCCCGCCGCCTTGCCCGATCAGGTTCAGCACCGTGAAATGCGATTCCGGTAGCGGAACGGTGCCGGGCCGGCCAACCCCGCCGACCAGCGTCACCGATCCGCGC
The DNA here is from genome assembly GCA_038757905.1 of Pseudomonadota bacterium. Taxonomy (GTDB): domain Bacteria; phylum Pseudomonadota; class Alphaproteobacteria; order Rhodobacterales; family Rhodobacteraceae; genus HLUCCA09. Next base: position 6,372 of record JBCDGG010000130.1, read on the forward strand.
GTGCCCGGCGCGACCGCCAGTTGGACCTGCGCGGAGGGGATGATCGCGGCCATCTCCTCCTCCACGAGGCGGCGCGCGCTGTCCGGTGTACGGTCCGCCACCCGGAGATAGCCGATATAGGGCACGAAGATCGTACCGGCCTCGGTGACGCGCACGCCCGAGATATCGACGACCTTGTCCGTCTCGGAAGTCAGGAGGGAGTTCGCTTCGCTGTCCCAGACGGTGATGTCGACGGTATCGAACGGGCGGATGCGAATGTCGGCGCCGCTGGGCGAGTGGCTGTGGTTGATCCATCCGTCGCTGGGCTCGGCCTGCGGCGTCGGCCATGACCCGAGAACCGGCATGAAGGCGCGCGTCACCGGGTAGACCGCAAATTCCGGGTTTTCGTCGTTCGCACCGGCGAGGATCTCGCCCTCGACCGCGGCGCTCCGCGGCAAGGAACAGGCGCAGAGCAGAGCTAAGCAAAGGCCAAGTCCGGCCCACTTCCATACGTTCACGCTTCCCCCACCGGGCAACAGGGCGAGCAGCACACCCTGGTGCCCATTAGCCACGGTGGCCGCGGAGCGTCAACCAGCGGGCGCATCTTGGGCAAGGCCCCGCAGGGCCCCGCATGCCGCCCGGCCATCAGCCTGCGCGGATCCGGGCGGCGCGCAGGCGCATCCGGTCGAGCCGGGCGCCGGGCCAGCGGAAGCCTTTCCCAAGGGTCAGGTAGATGAGATAGAGGTCGAGGCACATCGACCAGTTGTCGCGATAGAGAAGATCGAGCGTGGCCTTGCGCGGCACGCACCGCCGGACGTAGATCGCATCGGTCTCGGAGGCCGACGCGGTGTCTTTCAGAAGCGTCTCCTCGTGCACGTGGAACATCACCGTGGCGAGGCCGGTGATTCCCGGCTTCATCTCCAGCACGTCTTCATAGACGTCCGGAAACCGCTCCGCGTATTGGGGCGCCGGTGGCCGGGGCCCGACGAACGACATCGTGCCGTTCAGCACGTTGAACATCTGCGGCAACTCATCGAGGCGCGCAGCCCGCAGCTGATGGCCGAGCGGGGTGATCCGGTGCGCTTTGTCACCGCCTGACACGCCCTTTTCCGGCCCGACCTCCTGCACCATGGTGCGAAACTTGTACTGGACGAAAGGCTTGCCGTTCTGCCCGATCCGCTTGGCCGCATAGAGCACGGGCCAGCCGTCGTGGCGCAGGATCCGCAGTGTCGTCCAGACCATCAGCGGCAGGGTGGGGATCAAGAGCACGACACCGAAGAAAAGATCGAAGGCGCGTTTGGCGAGGCGGGCCGGCAGGCGCATCCTGAAGCTCCGCGTCAGCGCCCAACCGCAGAATAGGCGGCGAACCCGGCCGCCTCGACATCGGCGCGCCGATAGACATTGCGCAGATCCGCCATCCGCGCCTCGCGCATCGCGGCGGCGAGCCTCTGCAGATCGAGCGCGCGGAACTCGTTCCACTCGGTCAGGAGAACGATCGCGTCGGCGCCGTCGGCCGCGGCGTAGGGATCGTCGTGCCACTCCACACCGGGGAGGAGGTCCTCTCCCTCGCGCCGCCCCTGGGGATCGACCACGCGGATCCTGGCCCCGACCCCGACGAGAGAGGGCACGATGGTCAGCGCCGGCGCTTCGCGCATGTCATCGGTGTTCGGCTTGAAGGTGACGCCGAGCACGGCGAGCGTCTTGCCGTTGACGCTGCCGTCGCACAGGTCGACGACCTTGTCGATCATACGGCGCTTGATGTCCTCGTTGACGCGGATCACCGCCTCGGTGATCTCCAGCGGGGAGGAATGGTCCTGCCCGATGCGCGCCAAAGCGCGTGTGTCCTTGGGAAAGCAGGATCCGCCGAAGCCCGGCCCGGCGTGCAGGAACTTGTTCCCGATCCGCCCGTCGAGCCCCATGCCCTTGCTGACGGCCTTCACATCCGCCCCCACACGTTCGCAGAGCGCGGCGATCTCGTTGATGAAGGTGATCTTCGTGGCCAGGAACGCATTGGCGGCGTACTTGATCATCTCGGCCGATTCCAGATCGGTGTAGACGATCGGGAAATCCCGCAGAAACAGGGGCTTGTAGATATCGCCCATGATCTCCTTGGCGCGCTCGGATTCGACACCGACGACGACGCGATCCGGCCGCATGAAATCGTCGATGGCCGCGCCTTCGCGCAAGAATTCCGGGTTGGAGGCGACGTCGAAGGCACAATCCGGGTTGGCGGCCCGCATGCGCCGGGCGACCTCGCGATTCGTGCCGACTGGGACGGTCGATTTGGTAACGATCACGGCGTAGCCGGTCATCGCCTGGGCGATCTCCTCGGCCGCGGCGTAGACATAGGTCAGATCGGCGTGCCCGTCGCCACGCCGCGTGGGCGTGCCCACGGCGATGAACACGGCGTCCACGCCGTCGAGCGCCTCGGACAATGCGCCCGTGAAGGTCAGCCGCCCGGCGTCGACGTTCTTGGCCATCAGTGCGTCGAGGCCGGGCTCGAAGATCGGCACCTCGCCGCGTTCCAGCATGTCGATCTTCGCGGGGTTCTTGTCGACGCAGACGACGTCGTGCCCGAAATCAGAGAAACAGACCCCGGAGACGAGGCCGACATAGCCCGTTCCGATCATTGCAATGCGCATGCCATACCCCGTCGCTGCATCAGGCCGGGAGCCTGGGGAAATCGCTTTGCGCATGGGCCATAGCTTGGACGGTGTCAATCGGGACACCGGCGCCGTCTTGCCGACGCTGCGCCATATGCTCACAGGCGCCGCTCCGTTTGTGACACTTTGGCAATGCTTTTCGGCAAGATCCGCCACTCGCGAAAAAGAGCGGCTTGCCATAGGCGGACACTATCGCGCATAACGAAGGGGATGATCGTCCGCGAAGGGCGATGGGTTTATTGGGAGACCTAGAATATGCTGTTCCGCTCACTGATTTCGGGTGTCCTCGCGGCATCCCTGGCCGCGTCGGCCAGCTTCGCCGGCGACGCAAGCCCTGCTGGCACGGAAGACGATGACATCATCGTTCCCGTTGCACCGGCTGGCAGCCTCGGCGGCGCCGCCGTTGTCGGCATCGTCGGCGGTGTGCTCGTTCTTGCCGCAATCGCAGCGGCCAACAGCGACGATGACGACGACGATGACGATGGCCCCCCGGCCACCCAGTAATCCGGCGATCACCGCTTAGCATTCGAGGCGTCCAACCGGTGGGCGCCTCTTTTCGTTTGGGGGCCTGGTGGGAAGGACGGGCGGGCGGCGCCGACCGCAACACCCGCTGCAGGGCTGCGGCCTGCTACGCCCCCTCGGGCGCCGCGATCCTGGCGTAGGTCGAATCGTACCACGCCACGAACTGCGCGATCCCCTCCGCCAGCGGCGTTTGCGGCACCGGGCCGACGAGCGCCCGCAGCAGGTCTGTATCGGCCCATGTGGCCGGCACATCGCCCGCCTGCATCGGCATCATCCGCTTGGGCGCCTCGGCGCCGGCCGCCGCCTCGACCGCACGCACGAAGGCGGAGAGCTCGGTCGGCGCGGAGTTTCCAAGGTTGACCACCCGCCACGGTGCCACGGGCGACAGGCTATCGCCCGGAAGCTCCGTGCCGGTGCGGCGATCCAAGGCGGGGGGCGTTTTGGGGATCAGTCGCACGATGGCTTCGATCAGGTCGTCGATATAGGTGAAGTCCCGCTTCATGTTGCCGTGGTTGTAAATGTCGATCGGCGCGCCGCTTCGGATCGCCGATACGAACTTGAACAACGCCATGTCCGGCCGCCCCCACGGGCCATAGACCGTGAAGAACCGAAACATCGTGATCGGCAAGCCATGCAGATGCGCGTAGGCATGCGCCATCGCCTCGGTGGCCTTCTTGGTGGCGGCATAGAAGGACATCTGCGTGTCGGCCTTGTCCGTCTCGGCATAGGGCATCTGCGTGTTCGCCCCGTAGACCGAGGAGGTCGACGCCATCATCAGATGCGCCGGCGGATGGGCCCGGGCGGCATCGAGCACTTCGAACGTCCCAATCAGGTTCGCATCGACATAGGAGCGGGGCGCCTCCAGCGAGTAGCGCACGCCGGCCTGCGCGGCCAGGTGCAGGACGAGTTCGGGCGTTTCTTCCGCCATGACCTGGGCAAGGCGTCCGGGCTCTTCCAGCCGGGCCTCGATCTGCGTGAAGCCGGGCTTCGCCTGCAACTCGGCCACGCGCGCGTATTTCAGGCGGACATCGTAATACTCGGTCATCGCGTCGTACCCCACGACGCGCCAGCCCTCGTCCAGCAGCCGCCGGGCGAGATGAAAGCCGATGAACCCAGCGGAACCGGTAACGAGAGCGGTCCGTGCCATGCCCGTCCCTAGTTCCGGATGACTTCGATTTCGAAGACGCCCACCTCTTCGCTGATCCGTTGATGCGAGCGGGGAATGTTGCCGCCCGACGTCACCCAATAGAGGTTGGTGAAGCTTTCGCCCTCGGCCTGACACACCTCGCGCATGCGCGTGGTCGAGAACTGCGCGCCCGAAGCGAGCGTGATGCGCTCGCCGCCGTCCGGCGAGATGGTGCAGGTTGCAACCACCTCGAATTCGTCATCCATCGGGCTGAGATAGCGGTAGATGCGCTGGACCGTCCCGCTGCCCCGGCGGCGGATGATTTGCGTCGCCCCGTTCGTGGCCGACGACATGATGTCCCACGCGAACCCCCGCGTCGATGTCACGATCTCGTCCCGCGTCGTCACCGTCTGGCCCGTTACGGTCGCAAAGGTCCTGTAGCCGGCTCTGGTGCTGATCTGAAAGGCGATGGCCGAGTTTTCCAGATTGGGGATCTCGATGCGCAGCACCGGCCCGGGCGGCAGCTGCGGGAGTACCGCCGCGATCGCTTCCGGCGTCGAGACGGCGGGTTCGATCTCGTTCCCGAAGCCGAGCAGCGGGCCCACGGTGGAGGCCGCAATCGATTGTGCCAGGGCGAACGCGCCCTCGCGCGTGGGGTCGTTGCCGCAGGCCGCCAGGGCCACAAGTGCGGTGGCCGCGATCAGGAGTTTCGGCTTCGCCATCATTTCCAGAACCTCCCGCCGCGGGCGTCGATCTGCTGGGCGTCGGTGTCGCGCACCCGGTCGTAGAGCCGGCCGTTCACGCGCAGCCGTGCCCCGCCATCGCGCGTCAGCGGGCGCAGCGTCGTGGTGTTGTTGCGGCGGCTTGGCTGACCCGTAAGCCACGCCACGGGCACCGAGATCTGGATCCCCTTGTCGAAGGAGCCCTCGCCGAAATCTTCGAAGGGCACATCGGTGAACGTGGCATAGGCACCGACCCGCCAGCCATTGTCGAACGCACGCTGGAAGGTGAACGTGGCGCCGAGGTCTCCGGCGAGGTACTGCCCGGCATCCACCTGTCCGTAATAGCCATTGCCGAAATCGTAGTAGGCGCTCACATGCCCGGTGAAGACCTCGTAGTCCTCAAGCGCAAACACGTCGTCCGGGTCGCGCTTGGCGACGAAGTTCAGCTCCGCGCCCAATGCGATGCGTGAGGTGACGGGCTTCCACAGGAGCTCGCCCGAGACACCGGCATACATCAGCTCCAGGTAACCGGCGGTGACGCGGCTGAAGTAATCCTCTCCCGGCCGGGCATAGTGGGCCAGCGTCAGACGTTCGAGCCGCGGGCTGCTGCCCTCGATGTAGTCGACGTAGTCGGACCGCACGACGGGGATCTCGCTGTTGGCCTCGAAGGCCAGTTCATCGAGGTTTCCGGCGATGGGCTGTTCGATGTCGATCGAGGCCAGAAAGCCGGGGGCCATCTGCAGATCGGCCTCCAGGTTCAGGCCAACCTCGGCCCGCACCGGTGTCTCGGGATCGAAGAAGCCCAGATTGAAGTAGGGAGAGATCCCCCAGCGGAACCGGGGATAGGGCTCGATGGTGACGAGCTCTGCCGGGCTACCCTCGGTGCCGCCGGTGACAACGAGACGGTCCAGCATCTGCGACGTCGCCTCGAACTCCAGCCGCTCCACGTCGGAGCGTTTCAGCGTGATCGCCGAGAGCGGCACGCCATCCTCCACCGGGACGATCCGGAAGGTTTCGATGGACGGGGGCAGCGTCGCCGACAGGATGCGGGCCGTGCGCCCGACTGCCTGCGCCTCGGCCGCCCAGCGCCGGTTGTCGATGCGCAGCTCGATCACGGTGGGCGTCACGGCAACGGCTTCGAGGGTGATGCCCTCTGCGTCGAGGGCCTCGGTCACGCGGGAGCGTACGCGGGCGACGCGGTCGCTGTCCTCGATCCACTCGCCCGACCATCCCAGTTGATCCGCCGAGGGGGCGGGGCGCGATTTCACCGGCAGCGGCGCCTGATCGAGGCCAGGACCGGCCGGCGGGTCGTTCGGATTGAAGGTGAAGGACAGTTGTACGCCAACATCCGTGCCATAGAGCGAGGCCGCCGACAGCCGCACGCCCTTGGAGATCTCGTAGTCGACGCCGAAGTTCCACGGGCTCTCCCGCTCGAAGATCCCGCGCTCCTCCTCGGTGGCGTAGCCGTCGCTGGAGTATTCCGCGGTAAAGCGCAGCTTGTCGTTGACCTGCCATGTGATGCCGCCGAAGGCGCCGATAGGCCCGGTGAAGAGCTGATCCACGTTGGCGGTGCCGCCGGTGTCGATGAAATCAGTCTCGCGGGTGGCGGTGTCGCGGGCGATGACGCTCGCCGTGCCGAACCGCCCCCAGCCGACGCCGCCGGTCAGCCGAAACTGCCGCTTGGCCCCGAAGGATTTGGTGGCCACGAGGTACTCGCCGCTATAGGCGCCGGTTCCGATGAAATCCTGCAGGCCGATGGCCACCGCCGGCCACCAATCGCCCTCGCGCAGCAGCCGGGCGCGCAGGTCGAAGCTGCGGTCGAACAGATCGGAGCCATCGGGCTGAAAGTCCGGCAGGCGGCTGTAGCGGAACGAGCCGGAGAGCCAGGGCGCCAGCTGGAACGACACGGTGGTGCGGCGCTGGTCGGCGGCGCTGAGGTTGAAGCTGAGGCCCAGTTCTGCATCCGGTGCCATCTCTGCGGTGGGCATGTCGACGAGCCCTGGAACACCATAAAAATTGTAGACCGACGACGTCAGTTCCTGTGGCGTGGCAGCGGTTGCGGCGAGGCCTGCGCATGAGGCCAGAAGGAAGGCGCGCGCCGTCCGGCGTGGGTGTGTCATGGAGCCCCCGTGTCGATGACGTGGCGGACTATACTTACTTTGGCGGGGTGCAACAGGGCACTTGCACGGTCTCGGCGGGAATTGGGGAGAAGGTGCATCAGGGCTGCAGGCACATGGCGTCGACGCGCCAGACGTTCTGCGCCCGTGTGCGGTAGGCCCCGCTGTCGGGCGCCAGCGTCACGATGGGCCGGGCGGTGGCCCGGCAGGCCGCTGGCAGGTCGTCGTGACGCGTCACCAGCAGCACGCGGCCCTGGCTCGGGGGCAACGGCACGTTCTGCACGTAGTGGTTGGAGGGGCGGCCGGCCTCGGGCGCGGCCCAGACGGCGACGGCGCTGTCGCGTCCGGTATAGAACAGATCCGCCAGCACATCCCGGTCGTCGACAACGACGACGCCGCCCTGTGCCTCTGCCAGAGACAGGATCTGCCGGGTCATCTCCGTGCGTCCGAGGTAGCGCTCCAGCACCAGCCGATCCTGCACGCGCCATTCGGTGCCGAAGACGACGGCGAAGGGAATAAGCGCGGCAATCGCGCCGTGCAGCGCCACGCTTCCCCAGAGCCACGCCCGCGGTTTCGTCAGAAGCCAGGGCACCACGGCCAGCAGGCCCCCCTGGTAGGCCAGCACGCCCCAATTGGCGTAGGCTTCCGAAAGCAGGGCCTGAACGCAGACGATGGCCACAATGGGCAGCGAGAACCAGAGCAGCAGCTGCCGCTCGCCGGACTGTCCGCCCCGGCGCAGGCCGAGCCACAGAAGCGCGCCGAAGAGCACCGGGCCGAAGACGGCGAACTGGGCGAAGAAGAACTCCGCCAGGCCCGTCAGGTTGACCCCCGCGCGCGAACCGGGATCGCGGATCCAGTCGGCGTTGTCGAGCGTGTGCTGTACCGTCGTCAGCCCGTTCAGCGCGTTCCAGAGGAGGTTGGGAGAGACAGCGAGGACGAAGCCCGCCAGCCCGGCGCCCGCCGCGCGCCAGCCCGGCCGGCCCTGCCACATGGCGAGGGCGGCGAGGGCCGCGCAAAGCGGCCCATAGATGGCGGCATACTTGGCAAGAAAGCCGATCCCGGCCGCGAGGCCCGCGGCAAAGGCCAGCGGCACGTGCCCGCCAAGGTCGAGGTTGCGCAGCCAGAGGCCCAGGGCGAGGGCGAGAAACGGGAACATGATCGTGTCGGTCGACACCATGTAGGACCCGACCGTGACCATGGGCAGCGTGATGTAGAGCGCCGCGACCCAGATCGCCGCCGCCCTGCCATAGCGCTCCGCTGCGATCCACCCCAGAATAAGGGCTGTCGCCACATGAAACAGCGGTGCGGGCAGCCGCACCCAGAAGACCGCGTCCGAGGCGCCGATCTCGGTGGAGGCGCGGATCACCCACCCGATCAGCGGCGGCTTGGAATAGTAGCCCAGCTCAAGCGTTTGCCCCCAGAACCAATACTGCGCCTCGTCGACGAACAGATCGGTCCGGTCGAAGGCGAGCATCAGGATACGGTAGGCGGTGACACCCAGTACGATGCCGAGCGCGGCGGGCAGCCACTCACTCGGGCGCGCGGCGGCGTTCGGCATGGATCAACACGAGATTGCGCAGATAGATGAACAGCCCCATGGATTGGCCGAGGATGAAGACGGGATCGCGCCGGTAGAGCGCATAGGCCAGCAGGATCAGCCCGCCGCCGATGGAGAGATACCAGAACGCAAGCGGGACGACGGAGCGCCCGACACGCTCGGACGCGATCCACTGAACCAGAAAGCGGGCCGTGAACATGAGCTGTCCGCCGAGGCCGACCACGACCCACCAGAACTCCGCCCAGGACTGGACGCCAAGCCATGCAAAGGCGCTGGGCGCGTTCATCGGGCCGGTCCTGCCGCCTCGCGCGGCGAGGCGGAGGTCAGCGTGGCTTCGGAGGCCGCGGCCTTCTTCTTTCGGCGGATCAGCCAGGCCACGCCCATCAGATCGGGAACCCCGACAATGGCGCGGCGCAGGTTGCTGTATTTCGACCGTCCCGCCATACGGCCCTTGTGGCTGACATCGACCAGCTTCACCTCCCATCTGTCCCGCTTGAAGAGCGCGGGCAGGTAGCGGTGCATATGGTCGAAATAGGGCAGGGCCAGAAAGGCCTCGCGCCGAAA
>JBCDGG010000131.1:0-15215 GCA_038757905.1 Pseudomonadota bacterium
GCAGTGTCCGCAGTCCGGAGCTTGCCGACAGCGTCGGAGAGCTTCTTGGCCTTGCCCCCGATCTCGCCGACGATCACGCCGCGCTTTGTTATCAGGTCAGTTATCGTGTTGAGGTGTTCTCGGTTTGTCGCCAGGCGCCTGATTTCGTCGATGCCCGTTTCGACCTGCTCCAGCTTCGTCACGACGCTGTCGTGCAACGACTCAAGCTCGGACCGCATTTCCTGCTTTTTATCGAAGAGCCCGCCACCCTTCATGTGTTTGCGGATGAACTTTTCCTGCGACGGGGTGAGTGTGGAAGAAGAGTACGCTGAGAGATCTTCGTTCGTTTTCTTCTTCTTCTTTGGCATCGCCATCTCCCTCTTGCCGGAGGAACAACTGTCTAATTTTCGGCAGAGCGGCAGGACCGTATCTGACAGCCGTAGGGCCCCGTCACGCGTGCCCAAACGGTGTTCGATAGGGGCGGGCAAGTCAACTGCACCGCGGTTTATGCCCGCTCGGCCGTGTCGTATCCTACTAATGGCATATGCGCGCCCGGCTTGTTCCGGCCGCTAGCCGTCCGCGTCTTCGTCGAGCATCGTGCCGCTTTCCACCGCATCCATGTCGATGTCGTGGTCGAGGTCGTCCTCCAGGCGCCGGGTGGTGGTTTCGTCGGTGATCGAGATCGTTCCGGCGAAGAAACCGGCGGCGGCAAGCGTCGGCACCACCCACACCATCTTTTCCGTGAAGTAGGCCATCGAATAGGTAGGCACGAGGACGATCATCGCCTTGATCGTGGCCTCCTTCAGCTTATGCATCTTCACGCCTGGACCATCTCCTCATCTCGTCAGCGTGCCGGAGCCCACCTCCGAAACAGCGCCGATCGGCACGCGCAAACGCGCACGCCGTTCTCTCAATCTAGGGAGGATCGGCGCCTCTGGGGAGATACCCAGAAATTTTGCGTTTCAGGTTGAGGAGATATCGTAACTCGACGCGTCGATCAGCGGCCCCCAGAACCCGGCGTCGTAGCGGACATCGTCCGCACTGGCGACCGTTCTCGTGTCGGTATACTGGGCCGCGCGGCCGATCTCGTCGGCTTCCTCCTGCGAGATCCCGGCAATGAAGATCGGGCCTTCCACACGCGCCGCATCGATCTGTTTGCGGTAATCGAGCACCACATTGTACGGTGCGAGGATGATCGTCCCCGGGCGCGCGTCGTTGATGATCTTCTGCTCCAATTGGCCCAGAAGATTGGTGTCCTTCATCGGCCGGTAGAAGTAGATGACATCGTAGTCGTCATAGTGCTCGAAAGTGATCCCATCGGCGTGGATCACCTTCATCTGCGTGTGCTGCACGATGTCGAAGAAGTTCTCCGCCGCACGCACGTAGCCCTTGTCGTATTCGAGCCCCACGCAATGGCGGAAATGCCGATTGGCGAGGAAACAGCGCGATCCCCCGCCGCAGCCGACATCGAGGAAGCGCCCGTCCTTGGCGCGCCCCTGCACCAGCAGCAGGCGATAGGCGGCGCTGACCAGTTGATCGAACGGGCGGGCGGGCATCGGAATGTCGGGAAAGCACTCGTAGGCACGCGCTTCCGGGTTCTGACGGTTGAGGTTGATCACCGTGTGAAACGCCATATCGATCATGCCGAGAAGCTCGTCATGGGTGTCGAGCAAGTCCCAATCGATCAGCGGTGTCGGAGACGGGTCGGCATGCGCCATCACCATCTGGCCGACGCTGTTCCAATCTCGAATGCGCTTGCGGGAGCTGTGATACAGCTCGTAGATTTTCTGTGCTTCGCGATAATCGCGCGGCTTCAAGGCCTTCCGATCCGGCGGTTCCGTGATGCTGATCCGCTTGGCGAGCGAGTTGTACTTGCGGTACTCGCCGTCAATCGCTTCCCAGCTCGACCGGATCATGTCGGCGTCGCGCCGGAAGGCCGGCTTGGCCAGTTCCTCGGCCAACGGCGCCGTGATCGACATCAGCTTGGTCTCTAGATCGAGCAGGTTATCCTTGGCCTTGGTGGAGGCGCGGCTGAGCAGAAATGTTGACATCACAGATCCTGTAGCGGTCCGTCGCGCGACGGGTTCGAAAATTCATGTGGGGCGCCCGGCTCAGCCGCCCCGATCGCTGCATTGCGCAACTTTACTTTGGGGCATCGCCGCCAGATGGAGAAGAGGCAAACGCGAGGATAGGGCCCGTACCGGCGATTCACGCCGACCTGCGGCGCCCCGCGCGGCAGACACGGCTAGAGCTTGCCTTCCTCGATCCACTTCTCGACAAGGTCGCGGCTGACTTCGAAGTGCATGCTGTCCTCGCGCCCGAAGCTGGCGCCCCAATACCACCCTTCGTTGCGGAAGAAATCCGCGAGGATCGTCAGGCCAAGCTGTGTCTTGCCGTCTCCGAGGGTGTCGAGCTTGCCGTCGATGTTGAGGTCGAGCGACAGCCCGAACGCATGGGTCGACACCCGGGTGGAGCCGCGGATCCGCCGCACGCAGAGCGCGCCTGCGGTGTTGATCCGCGCGTAGAGGTCGGGGTCGGTCTGCTCGATCTTCTCGAACACCCTGCGCAGCGACTCGATGGCCGGCTCCAGCATCTGAACGCGCACCGGCCCGACTTGTTCGAGCCGCAGCTTGCTGCGGAGCCGCTCGTTCGTCATCGACTGGCAATTGTCGCTGAGATCCTGCCGGGGCAGGCCGAACACGCTGGTCAGGTAGGACGGGGACGCGATGCGCAGATCGCCGTTCACCTCGCGCCGGTTGGCGATCAGCACGACCTGGGCATAGGCGTCGATGATCTCGTTCGGACCCTGGTCGGGCAACGGCGCGAACGGATCGGCCGGCTGGATGGGCGCGGCATTCGCGGCGTCGAGCGCTGCTTGCAAGCCGTTGATCCGGTCGTCGAGCGCCTCCATCTGCGTCGTCATCGCCTCGATCTGACGGCGCAGCTTCTCAATCTCGATCCGCGCGCCGCTGTCGATGGCCGGCCCTTCCATCTCATCGAAGAGCGGAGAGTCGTCGAACTCCGCCGTGTCGCTGGGCGGGCGCAGTTGCAGGAAGATCAGGACACCGACCACCACCAGGATCAGCACGATGATCCCGATGATCGCCGGGATGACGCGGTTTTCCATCGAAGGCGAATTCTCGGACATCGGTCGGCGGCGGGCCCCAGGGACGAAACACTCGAAGAGCAACGTAAGGCCTTTGACGCGCGGCGCCAACCTTTTGCCTATGTCCCCTTGCGCCAACCTTTGGCCTATTGAGGAATTGGATTGTCCCTGCATCCTAGACGTATAGTCGTTGTCTGAGTCCGAGGGCTGGTGTAGACACGACACAACGATACCGTGAGGGTTTCAGAATGCTACGTAAGGCTTTTCTTCTGACAGCGGCGATGGCTGTGGTCTCCTTGGGACAACCCGCGCTCGCCCAGTCGACCGATGCAAGCACTCTCAGCGCAGAGGAGCTTCAGGAGCGTTTCAACAATCAGCGCACGCGGGGCCTGACGCTCGCCCCGCAGACCGGCGGCGCGGCCGCGACCGAGGCCGCCACGCAGACCGAGACGACCGAAGTCGCCGCAACATCGACGGCCGTCGACTATGTCGATGCCGGAGAGGATACCGTCGCCATCCAGATCTCGTTTGACTTCGACAGTTCCGCCCTGCGCGAGGACCAGAAGCCGAAACTGGCCACGCTGTGCGAGGTGATGACGTCGATGGACGAGGGTGCGTTCCGGATCGTCGGCCACACAGACGCCTCCGGCTCGGCGAGCTACAACGAACGTCTTTCGCTGCTTCGCGCACAGGAAGTGAAGCGCCATCTGGTGGGGGATTGCGGCATCTCCGAGGACCGGCTGGAAGCCGTCGGCGTGGGCGAGTCCTTCCCGCTGGACGACGCAGATCCCAACGCGGACTCGCAGCGGCGCGTCGAATTCCAGGCGATGAGCTGACGCGTCTCACGCGATACTCCGAAGAGGCACAATGCTGGAGAGCCCATGAGCGGATCGCAACCAGGTGACATCTTTCAACCCGGCGATCTGCTGAACAACACCTATCGCATCGAGTCGATCCTGGGCCGGGGCGGCACCTCGGAGGTCTACAAGGCGCGTTCGGAGATCTCCGGGCGCGTCATCGCCGTGAAGGCTTTGCGCGCCGAATACGCCCGCAACGAAGACTTCCTGGTGTTGATGACGCGGGAAGAAGAGATCCGCGATATCCGGCACGATGCCGTGGTGCGCTACTACGACACCCAGCGCATGCCGGACGGCGTGGTGTATCTGGCGATGGATTTCGTCGACGGCACGCGCCTGGACAAGGCGGCCTCCAACGGCGGGATGTCGGCCAGCGATCTGATGGTGATCGGCCAGCGTGTGGCCGAGGGCCTCGTCGTCGCCCATGGCCACAACATCGTCCACCGGGATCTGTCGCCCGACAACATCATCCTGCGCAACGACCGTCCCGACGATCCGGTCATCATCGACTTCGGCATCGCCAAGGACACGAATCCCGGCGCGCAAACTATCGTCGGCAACGAGTTTGCCGGAAAGTATGCCTATGCCGCGCCGGAGCAGTTGAGCGGCAATACCGACGCACGGTCGGACATCTACGCGCTGGGCGCGCTGCTGCTGGCGACCTTTCGGGGCAAGAAGCCCGATCTCGGGGCCAGCCCGATGGAGATGCTGACCAAGAAGAACGAGCCGTTGGACCTCGAAGGCGTGCCGGACCCGCTGCGCAGCATCATTTCGCGCATGTCCGACCCCGAGCCCGACAAGCGCTTCGCGTCGGCAGAGGCGGTCGTCGCCGCGTTCAAGGATCCTGCCTCCATGGACGCGCCCGCGTCCGAAGCGCCCGCCGATGCTCCGGAAGTCGACGCGGACGCTACCGTGGTCGTCGCCCCGCCCCGGAAAGCCGACGACGAGACCTCCGCGCGACCGGCGGCGAAGGCCAAGGCGCCCACGGCCGACAAGGGCGCCAAGAAGTCCTCCGGCGCCCTCGTTCCGATCCTTGGGGTCCTGGTCGTGGCGGGCCTCGGTGCAGGGGCCTATTTCTCCGGTCTGCTCGACGGCCTCACCGGGCCGCGCTACCCGTTGGCAGAACCGTTTGCCATGGTCGTCGAACGCGGCCCCAACGGCGTGCCGCGCGCCACCGGCAACGTCCCGTCGCCCGAGGTCGAAGAGGCACTGAGCGGCCAGATCTCGGCGCTGGGCGGCACCGCGGACCTGACGCTGGCAACGGGCAACATCCCGGAAGTGTGGGCCGAAAGCCTGATGAGCATGGTCGACGCCGCCGCCAGCCTGGAAGAGTTCCGCATCGACGTCGAGGACACGCGCGCCGATGTCTTCGGCCTCGCCACAACCGAGGGAGACATCGAACGCGTGAGCGCCGCCCTGCGCGAAAGCGCGGCGCCCGCCTTCCAGATGTCGCTCAACATGGTGTTGGGGCCGCGATTCCTGCCGGCCGACTTCCTGCGCCCGATCCTGCTGTCCCATGCCGATTGCGGGCCGCTGTCGCTGAACCCGGCCCCGCCGACGGGATACAGCCTGGAAGACGAGATCGTGGTGTTCGGCCGCCTGGCCACCGACGAAAGCCGCGAGAACCTGGAACGCGACGTCGAAGCACTGGCCGGGACGCGCCCCGTGCGCATCGAAACGGAGATGCTCAACCCTGCGCTCTGCGAGATCGACTCGGTGCTGCCCGCCAGCATAGAACCCGGCGGGTTCGAGCTTCTGTTCGGATATGGCGACCGGGCGGAGAGCAATCCCAACGCGGTCTACAATGTCGGCGAAAACCCGGTGATCGATGTCGCGCTCCCCCCCGATGCCGAAGATGGCTACCTGAGGGTGTCCATCGTCGACGTCAAAGGAGTCGTCTTCCATCTTCTGCCCAATCTCTTCCGTCCGGAAAACAGCATCGCCGCCCTCCGCGAGGAAACGTCCGACGGGATCATCCGCCTAAGCTACGGGCTTGAGGAAGCCGCCGGGGAGAGCCGCCTGGCCTTCACCGTCGACGACAGCGTGCTCGGCAAGAACCAGATCCTGGTGATGCACACCGATGCCCCGTTATTTGACGAACTCCGCCCGACAACCGAGTCCTCCGCAAGCTATGCCGATGCGCTGGATGAGGCGCGCAATGCCGGCAACATCTCGATCCGGTCCATCGACAGCGCGATCCTGACGACACAGCGCTGAGCGCACAGGCGCTCGCGCAAGCGGCGTCAGAGAACGTCGACCACGATGACGGAGATGTTGTCGGCCCCTCCCCCGTCGAGCGCGATCTGCTGCAGCTTTTCGGCGACCGTCTCAATCGGTTCGGAGGATAGCGCCTTTTGCAGGATGCCGAACGTGGCGTATTTGGTCAGCCCGTCCGAGCATAACAGGAACCTGTCGCCCGGGTAGATCGCCCCGCGGATCTTGTCGAGCTTCAGGTCGTCGCTCACCCCCACGGCCCGCGTCACAGCGTTGGAATGCGGGTGCATCTCGGCCTCGTCCCAATCCATCTGGCCGGCATGGACAAGCTCGGCCACCACGGAATGGTCGGAGGTCAGCATTTCGATCTGGCCGCCCTGCAGCCGGTAGAGCCGGGAATCCCCGGCCCAAACGGATGCAAAATGCCCGTCAGCGATGACGAGCGAGACAACCGTTGCACCTATCGTGACACCGCCGCGCGAATCCGCCTCGGCCAGGATCACGTCATTGGCGTTGAGGATCGCAGTGCGCAGGGCCTTGAGCAGTTCGCCCGCGGGCAGCCCCACCTCGATCATGGCCACGGAATCGACCACCGCCTGCGAGGCAAAGTCCCCTCCCGCGTGGCCGCCCATCCCGTCTGACACCACCCAGATGCCGTGTTCGGGCAGCGCGATCACGCTGTCCTCGTTCATCTTGCGGACTTTTCCGCGATGCGTGGATGCCGAAAAACGGATCCTGTTGCGACCGATCATAGCTGCGCGGCCTCCGTCTGCATTTGCGGCCACACCGGCGCGGAGAGAGAGAACAATCCGAGCGCCTGCGCCCCGGCGGGAAGGCCATGGCTGAGCATTAGCCGCGCATCTCCCTCAAGTATCGTGCTCCAAAGCGCGGTACTTGGATGCTTCTGGGCAATGTGGGCGCCAGCAAGTGCAGTTTTCGGCGCGACCGTACCAAAGCGATAGGTGAGGCCATTCGACAACGGTGCGGGGGGCACCGTAAAGCGCATATCCGACAGCGCGTCGATGACCCCGTCACGGGTGACGCGCTCGTCCATCACGTCGATGGCGAGCGCTTCGAAGCGCTCGAACAGCTCGGTGTTGGCGAAATGGGCGGGTGCCGGTTCGGGCGCCGAGTGGATCACCGCGAAGGTCAGGGGATATTGCCGGCCCACCCGGTCAACCGAAGGCAGAAGCACACCCGAGACCGGCCGCGCCCCCGCGATCCCGGGGGGAAGGGAGAACCGCCAGATCGGGGCGGACATGTAAGCCGCCGTCCACCCCTGGCCATAGGCCTCCTTGGCCTGCGACACGCTCCGCTGCAGCCACTCGTCCCACGCCGTGACAAAGGCAGAGGGCAGGCCCGCGCGCAGGAAGTCCCCTAAAGTGGGGATCTTTCCGAACACACCGAACACATCCGACATCAGAACGTCTTCGGGCAGCTGAATTCGCTGAGCGCCGGCAAGGCGAAGGGGTTGAGAACAGACCCCGATTGCAACTGGAAGATCGCGATGCGCCCGCCCACGTTGAAGATCACGCGGTTGCGGTCAGAGACGTTCGTGCGGCGGATCTCGGCGGCGTTGAGCAGCCGGAACCACGCCCACGGGCCCTCGCGCGTGATGTCGTTCGCCGCGCTGCTGGACAGGGGCGCGAACACCACGCGCGCCTGCCCCACCGCGCCGGGCCACGTCACGGCCGTCGGCCGCGGCGAGCGGGTGGAATGGCGGAACTGGATCTTCTCTCCGTCGATCTCCAGTTGCACCGCATCCGCCGACGGGTCGAGCGCCTCCGGCGTCACCTGGAAGCTGACGCTCGGCGAGGTTCCTCCGGCAAAGAACGCATCGCGGATCTCGGCCGCATATTGGAACTGCTGAAGCACCGCGGCGCTGATCCCCAGATCGGCATCGTTCACCCGTTTCCAGCCCCAAGGTCGCGCGCGCATGTCGACATAGTCGCGCAGGTTCTCGTTGAAGAAGCTGTCGATCAGACCAGCCGGTGCGAACAGGCGGGAGAAATCGCCAATGGCCACATCGGCCGCCGCGCCGCGGTCGAACGGATAGCGGCTGTTCAGCACCTGCTCGCAGAATGGCAGCACCTGGCTCTGCCAGACGGCATTGATGCCGGCCCGCGTGCCGTCGGCGGTGATCCCCGACGCCCCCTGCGCGATCTGCGAGGACCAGCGCTCCAGGGGCCCCTGTACCCGCTGCGCCGCTTCCTGGAAGCGGGCGATTGCCGACGCGCCCTGCTGGGTCGCGGCCGCGGCACCGGAGCCGCCGATATTCGTGCGATTGAGCTCCTGATACACCTCGACGAGGCGGGCCTGCAGGCTCTCGAGCTCCGAGGGCACCCCCTCCTGGGCGGGCAGCACAAGATCGTGCAGCCAGCGGAAGCGCTCCTCGACGAACGTGCCGGGCGGCGGCGGGGGCGGACGGCCTTCGGTGGTGGCGGCCGTCGTCAGCACCTCGAGAAACAGCCGCGACCGGGTGGACATCTCGGAGGCCAGTTCAAGCTGGGCGACGCCGCCCACGCCTTCCGCGATGCCCTCGCCCGGGATGATCGACCGGTCTTCCGTGAGCCGCGTCTCTTCGGAGACGGCTTCGAGGATGTTCTTGATCGGCGAGGTAGGCCCGGAGAGGACGTTCGTCACCTCGACGGCGTGGCTGATGCTCTCGAGCGGGATGATGTCCAGATCGCCGAGGATCTGATCGTAGCGGGCGATGAAATCGTTGTAGTAGAGGTCGATCACATCCTCGCCCATGGCGGCGAGCGCGCGTTCGCTCTGTTCGCTCTGGCCCGCTTCTCCGAGCACCCACGTTTCTTTCTGGAGCCTGCGGGCGAGCCCGAGCGTTTCGTCGAGGAAGACGGTGTTGAAGCCGTCGTAGGTAAAGATCCCCTCGATCCCGTCGCTCATCGGCTTGCCCGACGAGCGGGTCATCACGCGGGTGATGTTCGGGCCGCCCACATCTGTCAGGCGCCATTGCGGAAGCTCCTGCGCCCGGGGCGAGTTGATGATCCCGTTATACACGCGCTGTGCCAGCGGCATCTCCGCAAGCAGGCGTTGGGCTTGCTCGACAAGCGGGCCATTCAGGGCGATCTCGTCCATCGGTTGCGCCAGAAGCGCCTCCAAATGGGCGTCGAGATCGGTCCGCAGTTGCTCCCGCTGGGGCCCGGCATAGGACACCGTCCAATCGAGCTTCATCCAGTCCTTTACCAGATCCTGGTTCATCGGCCCCTGCTGGCCGAGCATCAGATAAACCTTGAGCGCTTCGTACAGGAACTCCGGCCGGTCCATGCTGGCCTGCATCTGCTCCTCAAGACGCAGCAACAGCCGGGGCAGCAGGTGTTCGTTCAAGGCGCCGCGGTAGGTCTGCGACGCCTGGTTGCCCACAACCTTGCCCTGATAGAGCCCCCATTGCAGCTCGCGTGGGGGATCGGGATCGCCAGCGGCGGGGTTGGCCGGCAGTTCGCGCAGCACATTGAGCGCCGGCACAACCGCGGGAATGTCGGTATCCTCGATCGGGCTCGGCGGGATCGTCGAAGCCGTGGCGACGTATTCCTCGACGGCCTCCGCGGCCTGGGCCAGCATCGCCGAGTTGCCGAAGTAGCTGCGCACCCAAAGGCCCGTGATCCCAAGCCCGAAGACCAGCGCCGCCGCGATGGCGGCATACTTCACCACCTTGTAGCGCCGCTCGACCTTGTCGTCGGCGCTGACGAGACCGGCCTCCGGGAACATGACGTCCTCGAAGAGCCGCGTCAGGAAGAACGACCGCCCCGTGCCGCGGCCCGTACCGATGGCCTGCCGGCCGATCCCGAAGGTGCGCGCCATGCCCATCATCAGACGGTCGATGGGCGTGCCTTCCTGCGTGCCCGAGGTGAAGTAGACCCCGCGCAGCAGGTGGCGTTTCTCGAACCGGTTGTCCTGGAACACTTCGGCCAAAAACTCCCGCGCGGTCGTCCGCACGGAGGCCACCTGACTGGGGAAACTGGCGATCAGGCTGCGGCGCTGGTGATCCGTCTCGGTCTGAAGCCGTTCGAGCGACTGCGCGTTGAGCTGCCCCAGAAGCGCGGCGAACTCCTCGTCGAAGGCTGCAATCGGCGACAGTTCCGCCTTGGTCTTCTTCGGCAGCGGCAGCGTAAAGCCCCAGACCTGTTCCCGATCTTCCTTGCCGAGATTGTCGAAATACTCCGTGAAGCCCGCGATCAGATCCGACTTGGTGAAGAGCACATAGACGGGAAACTGCACGCCGAGCTTTTCGCGCAGCTCGTGCAGGCGCCGGCGAATGGCGGCGGCGTGGCTCTTCTGAGTGGCTTCGTCCTGCAGCGACAGATCGGAGAGCGAGATCGCGACAATCGCGCCGTTGATCGGCTGCCGTTTGCGGTACTTCTTCAGCATCCCGAGGAAGCCGAGCCAGGCGGCATTGTCCTCGGTCGCGCCCGAATCCTGCGTGGTGTACCGGCCCGCGGTATCGATCAGGATCGCGTTGTTGGTGAACCACCAGTCGCAGTTTCGGGTGCCGCCCACGCCCCCGAGCGATGCGGAGCCGGTGGTCTCCGCCAGCGGGAACTGAAGGCCGGAGTTGATGATCGCCGTCGTCTTGCCTGCGCCGGGCGGTCCGATCATCACGTACCACGGCAGCTCATACAGGCTGCGCCGGCCGAGTTTGGACTTACGTAGCGTCGTCAGCGCCTCGCGCAGCTTGCCCTTCAGATCGGCAAGCTCGGCCTTCACCAGCTCGTCCTCCTCATCGACATCGTCGACGGCTTCGACGATCTCTTCGGCCATGGCCCGGTTCTTGCGGGCGCGGCGGATCAGGAGGATCAGCATGAGCAGCAGGGCCACGAGCCAGACGCAGCCGACGAAGATGAAACGCTGAACTTCGGAGGTAAGCGGCGCCCAGTCGCCCATCACCAACAGGGGGCCGAGGAACCAGCCAGCGAAGCTGAGCGCCAGGGCAAGCAGAAGCGTCAGTGCGATCCCGGTCCCGAGGACGGCGAAAATGGAGCGGATCATGTCGCGTCTTCCTTGACCAGGATGATCTCAATACGGCGGTTCTTGGCCCGGCCTTCGGGCGTGTCGTTGGAGGCGATGGGCTCCTTGTCCGCGCGCCCCTCGGCCTTCATGCGGCTCGCCCCGAGGGTCTGTTGCGGCGCGCTCACCAGAAGCTCCCCGGTGCTGGCATTGTCCTGGGTGAGCTGCTGCGCGTCGGCCCGCTGCGCTTCGGCGCCCGCGTCGAGCACCGGCGCCATGCGCGCCATCACGGCCTCCGCGCGCGCCAGCGACAGATGCATGTTCGACGGGAAGCGCGACGAACGGATCGGGATATTGTCGGAATGCCCCACAACCACGATCTGGCCCGACACCGTCGCCAACTCTTCGGCGACCCTGTCGACGAGATCCTGATACTCGGGCTGCAACTGGTCGGAGGCCGAGGCGAACATCGCCCGGCCCGACACCCGGACCGTGACCTTCGTCACGTCCTCGATCACCTCCACAAGGCCCTCGGCGACTTCGTCCTCCAGAAGCGGCTCGCGCGGGGTTTCGCCCTCTGTCTGACCGCCCGCCGTCAGCGAGGCACTGGGCGGCAGAGCCGGCGGGATCGGCTCGGGCGCTACGCGTTTGAGCGTCGCGACCACGCCGGTGTCGAGCACGGACATCTGCCCCAACACATGCTCGCCGTCGCGGTTCAGCAGGTAGGACAGCCCCAGGAACGTGATCGTCAGCAGGATGGCCACGGTCGCTGTTGTCAGCCAGACCGGCTTCCAGATCGACAGCACCTTATGGGGCAGATCCACCCCCTTCCAGTGCGGTGACAGATCCCGCTCCCACGGGCCGCGCTGCCCGCGTACGATGCGGGCCAGGCCAGCGCGGATCTGC
This sequence comes from Pseudomonadota bacterium, assembly GCA_038757905.1. Taxonomy (GTDB): domain Bacteria; phylum Pseudomonadota; class Alphaproteobacteria; order Rhodobacterales; family Rhodobacteraceae; genus HLUCCA09. The sequence goes on from JBCDGG010000131.1 coordinate 12,028, forward strand.
ATATGACGGTCGATGCCGTTGGGCTCTACCCGCAGCCGGCCCTCGAACCCGAGCGACAGGCACATATACATGAACTCGAGCAGGTCGATGTTCTTTCCTGGTTCCTTCTCAAGCCGCGCCAGCAGGTCATAGAAGCGGTCGCCGCCGACCGTTTCCTTGTGAAACGTGCCGACCATGGATTGCATCGCCCAGCTGGACTGGCTGCCCCACGGCGTGTTCAGCACCACATCGTCCAGCGTGGCGCAGATCGCATAGCGGGCGATCTTGACCTCCTGCGCCTCGATCCCGGCCTGCAGGCACCGGTTCTCGAACCCGCGGACCTCGGCGATCACGGAGCGGCGCAGCTTGTCGGGATCCATGTGCTGGGCCCGGTTTCGGATCCGGCTGACGAGGGAAAAGAGCGTCGCCGCTGCTGCGTTCAGCCGGTTCATGCCGGTCATGCCGGCTTCGACATTGGGCTCGCCCGGCGCCGTGTTTCCGCCCGGCACTGCCTGCGGCATGGCCTGCTGGGGCATCCCATAGGCCGACGGATCGGCGGCCGGCGCGGCGCCCCCGGCGGGTTGCTGCGGGGCCATCGGGTTGGCCAGGGGATCGAAGTTGGGCGCGGGCGCGGCAGCAGGCTGCGCCGCGGGCGAGGCGCGCCGCCCCCCGAGGTTCGGCTTGATGACGGTGCGGTCGGCGTCGTCTGGTTCCGCGAATGGATCGTTGTTGGACATGTGCGCCGCCTCGAACAAATACCGCTGCCGCGGTGAAGAGCCTACCCCGTCCGGATGGCCCAGAGCTCCATCTTAAGCCCGGGGAAGTCTCCGGTCACGTGGACGGCAACGCCACCCGACGTTGTCATCTTACCCCAATGGGGGCTCTCTCCGTCCAGTTCAAAGTAGACCACCCCGGCGTGATAGGGAATCTGCCGCGGTGCCACGGGAAGCGGCCGCAGCGGAATCCCCGGCAGCGCCGAGTTCACAAGTTGCCGGATTTCCTCCACCGGGCCGAGCTTGGCCTGATTGGAGAAATGCTGGCGCACCTTCTCCGACGGGATGTCGGCCTGAACCGCCAGCACGAAATTCGCCGTCGAGATCAGCTTGCGATCCGCGATGACGCCGACGCTGATGCCGTATTTGCGCGGATCGAGCGGGATCGAGATCGCGGTTTGCTCCAGCACCGACGACAGATACTGGCGCAATGCCTTGATCACCGGCTGGAACGAGGCCGTCAGATCGTCGTGCTGGTAGGGCGGGAATTGCGGCGCCGCCCGCGTATCCGCCATGTAGGAGGCCAGCTCGCCCGCCAGTGCCGAGCACAGCCTGTAGAAGGCCTCGGGATGCACGTTCTCGATGTTGGCCATGTGCCGAACCAGGGGCAGCGCGCGGTTGACCGAGATCAGAAGAAGAAAGTCCGAGATCTCGGCCACGCCCTTCGCAGGCCCGCTGTCGCCCAGCCGCCCGGCGAGCGCCGTCATGCGGTGGCCGAGCAAGCCTTCGAGTTCGCGCACGAAGCCTGACAGCGGCTGCGCCGCCTCGATATCCAGGCACGAAGGGATGAAAGCGCTGTCGAGCACGACCTCCTTGTCGGGCTTCACCTCGATGATCCGCGCCACGGGAATGGCCAGCTTGTCGGCGAGGTCGTCGACGGCGAGCGCGAACTGCAGCCGCATCTTGCCGACGCCGAGGGTCGCCGCCTTCTTGCCGGAGCTCGTTACGTCGGACACTTCGATCTCACTGGGGCGCAGCCGCGCGGCCGACAGCTCCGCCCCCGTCATGTCGACCTCGGTGGCGCCCTGCCTGCGCTGCGGCACGGTCAGATAGACAACGCAATCCTTGATCGTGTCCGGCACTTCCAGCGCGGGCGGATGGTCCTCTACCGCGGGCACCTGAAACACGGTGCCGTCCGGCGTCAGGCCCTTTGCCGTCTTCAGCGCAAACTGCCCGATCTTCAGAACGTCATAGTCGATCTCAAGCTTGCTCACCCCCCAGGCATAGGGCGATATCTGGCGCGCCACCCCAGACACAAGGCTTTCGGTATAGCGGTCGGCTTGCTGAAAATGGTGGGGCTGGATGAACAGGCCCTCGGTCCACAGGACCTTGCTTTCCCAGGACATTAGGCTGTCCACTCCGTTGCAGTCGTCATTTCAGTTTGTCCAGTTGGTCCTGGTAGGCGCGGGCGAACTCCTTGGCGAAGAGCTCGTGAAACTCGTTCTCAGCTTGATCCGAGATTTCGGCATACATTTGTTCGTACACCTCCCAGTAGCGCGCCTTTTTGCTCTTGAGCATGCCGCCCAGCCCGCCGCCGGCCTGGATCTTGCCCTCCAGCTCTGCCGGATCTAGCCGCTTCAGCACGCCTTTCAGCGCCGCTTCCATGCCCGATACCATGGCGACCTCGTGTGCCTTGATATCCCTCAGGGCCTCTGTCGCGGCATCGGTGGAATCCAGATAGCCCTTGGCCTTGGGGCGCACGATCGCTTCCACCGCCTGTTCCGGGCTGATGGAGAATTTCAGCGGGTTGTTCCCGCCGGAGGCGATCATGGTCTGCTGGATCCGAAACTCCGACTTGATCGAAGTGCGGGTCATCAGCACTTCGCGGATGCCTTCGATCACGATCCGCAGGACATGACCGAGCCGGGACATCGTCGGCACGATATCGGCATCGTCGATGCGCACATCCTCGGCCCCGAGCGCACGGAGGAGCGCGCGCGCACCGGCTTCCTCGCCGGGCGTCGCGGAAACGACGGTTGCAGGCGGCGGCGTCTGCGGTGCCGCGGGCGCGGGCGCCTCCTCCGGCGCTGTGGCCTCGGCGGCGTCGCCCGCAGCTTGTGGCGGCGGGGAGGAAACGGTGGGGTCAGGATCGTCGAAGGCGTCGGATGGCGCGGGTGCCGGATCCGTGGCGGGGTCAGGCGCGGGCCTCTGCGTCGGCGTCACGGTTGCTTCCTCGTCCGGCACAGACGGGGCTGGAGCGGGAGAGGGGGGCGCGGCCTCCGCAGGCCCTGGCGCGCTCTGCGCCGGACCGGACGCCGCCGGGACGGCGGGTGCCGCACCGTCGTCCTCCAACCCGAAATCGTCGGGGATGAAGGCGGACGGGGCGCTGGCGATTGGCGGGCGCGAGTCGCCGTCCTCGCCGAACGGGTCGCCCTCGCTGCCGGGCGGCGCGCTCGGCGGCTCCGGCACTTGCCGCGCGGCAGGCGCGGGCGGGGC
>JBCDGG010000132.1:0-15214 GCA_038757905.1 Pseudomonadota bacterium
CCCGGGAACACGGTCCCGGGCTGCGTGTGATCATGGAGCACATCACCACCTCCGATGCCTGCGCCTATCTGCGCGACGCGGGAGACACGCTCGGCGCGACCGTCACCACCCATCACCTGATGATCGACCGCAATCACATCCTGGCAGGCGGGATCCGGCCGCACTATTATTGTCTGCCCGTGGCCAAGCGGGCCATCCATCGCGAGGCGCTGGTGCAACTGGTGAGTGAGGGGCATCCCCGGGCCTTCCTCGGCACCGACAGCGCCCCGCACACGGACCCGTTGAAGCTGCAGCCCTGTGGCTGCGCGGGGATCTTCACGGCGCCCGTCACCATGGCCTGTCTTGCGCAGGTCTTCGACGAGGCGGGCGCGCTCGACAAGCTCGAAGCCTTCACCTCCCTCAACGGCCCCGCCTTCTACGGCCTTGCGCCCAATGGCGAGACGGTGACGCTGGAGAAGGCCGGCCCGCAGACGCTGCCCGGGCACATCGATACGGGCGACGGCCCCGTCACCGTGTTCGATCCCCTGCGGGAGATCCACTGGCGCGTGAAGGACTGAGCCGGTGCACCGCGTCCGGACCGGCCGAGGGGCCGCAGCCGAAGCGAGCCCCCAGGGATACGGCCCGCGCGAACTTCAAAGGACCCAGCCATGATCCCGACGTCCCATCCCGACGATGCCACCATCGCCCGACTGACCGCGGCCATGCTGTGGGAGGCGGACGCGGTCGCGTTCCGCCCGTCCGATCCGTTCATCCTGGCGTCCGGCCTGCCTTCTCCCACCTATGTCGACTGCCGCCGGCTGGTGTCCTTTCCACGAATCCGGACGACGCTGATGGATTTCCTCGCCACGAAGATCCTGCGCGAGGCTGGGTTCGAGGCGTTCACGAACGTCGCCGGGGGCGAGACGGCGGGCATCCCGTTCGCAGCCTTCCTCGCCGAGCGCCTGGTCCTGCCGATGACGTATATCCGGAAGAAGCCGAAGGGCTACGGCAAGAACGCGCGTGTCGAGGGCGTGATGGGCCCGTCCGACCGCGTGCTCCTCGTCGAGGATCTGGCGACCGATGGCGGCTCGAAACTGTCATTCGTGGAGGCGATCCGCGATACGGGCGCCGAGTGCCGGCATACCGCGGTCGTGTTCTTCTACGATATCTTCCCCGAAGCCCGCGCGGCCCTCGCCCAACACGATGTGCAGCTGACGGCGCTGTGCACCTGGGCAGACGTCCTGGCCGAAGCGCGGCGGCGCGAAGGCTTCGACGCCGCCACGCTGGACGAGGTTGCCGCCTTCCTGAGCGATCCGCGGGCCTGGCAGGACACCCGCGGCTGACCGCCCGAAGCCGACCCGCGCGCGGTGGAACACCGGGGGCCTGCCGCCCCTTCGCGCGGCGCCGGGAGCCCCACGATTCGCCGCTGGTCCGGCCAGGCCGCACGGGATCGGGCGGCACAGCGCCCCTGACCTGTGCCGGAATACAGAATTATCAGGCCCAGGCTCACCCGAAAAACCGCAGCATCTAGCATTGCAGTGGGCATTCGTGCCCAGATGTTGTAAGGGTCAGCTACTCACAAGTCATCCACAGGGATATACATTTTGGCGTGGGCCGTTGAAAGGCGTATGACCTCACGCCCAAGGGTGACCCGCAGCCGACCTTCCCGACGAAGGCACATCAGAGCGACGGGCGCGAGGGGAAGACAGGCATGAACGAGCAGACACGGGTGTCCCAGGGGGATGCCGGCGGCCGGTCCGATCCCGGGATGGGAGGGCATCGTGCGTCCGGGGAGGCACACGCGCCGCCGAATATCGGGCAAGCAGACCCGAGCAGTGCGGGGGACGGGCTCCACGAAGCCCTCCCCCACAACATCGAAGCCGAGCAGCAGCTTCTGGGCGCGATCCTCACCAACAACGATCTTTACGATCAGATCGCCTCGATCATTCAGCCGCTCCACTTCTACGATCCCGTTCATGCCCGGATCTACGAGGTCGCCGCCGCGCGCATCGCGCAGAACCGCCCTGCAACGCCCGTGGCGCTCAAGGGCTATCTGGCCGACGAGCCGGGCCTGATCGAGCTGGGCGGGCCGGCCTATCTGGTGCAACTTGCCGGACAGGCCATCGCCAGCTTCGCGGCGCGCGACTATGCGCAGATCGTCTATGACCTGGCCATCCGGCGCGAGCTGATCGGGCTGGGGCGCGACATCTCCGACAAGGCACGGCGCGTCGATGTCGCGTCGGAGCCCAAGGACCAGATCGTCGAGGCCGAGCAGGCGCTCTATGCGCTCGGCGAGGAGGGCAAGGCCGACAGCGGGTTCCAATCCTTCCTCAGTGCCGTGACCGATGCCGTCAACGTGGCCAACGCCGCCTACCAGCGCGATGGCGGCCTTGCCGGTGTCTCGTCGGGCCTTTTGGATCTGGACCGGAAGCTCGGCGGGCTGCACAAGTCGGACCTCCTGATCCTGGCGGGCCGCCCCTCCATGGGGAAAACCTCGCTCGCCACCAACATCGCGTTCAACATCGCAAAGGCGTACCGCAAGGGCGAGTTGCCCGATGGATCCCATGGCGCCGTCGAGGGCGGGGTCGTCGGGTTCTACAGCCTGGAGATGTCGGCCGAGCAGCTTGCAGCCCGCGTCCTGTCCGAAGCGGCCGAAGTGCCATCGGAGAAGATCCGCCGCGGCGACATGACAGAGGTGGAGTTTCGGCGCTTCGTCGAGGCCGCAAAGGCGCTCGAGGCCTGCCCGCTCTATATTGACGACACGCCGGCCCTGCCGATCAGCCAGCTTGCGGCGCGGGCCCGGCGGCTGAAACGCCTGCACGGGCTGGACGTGCTGATGGTCGACTACCTGCAGCTTGTGCGCCCGGCGACCGCCAAGGACAGCCGGGTGAACGAGGTCTCCGAGATCACCCAGGGCCTCAAAGCCATCGCCAAGGAGCTCGACATCCCCGTCGTCGCGCTCTCGCAGCTCTCGCGGCAGGTCGAGGCGCGCGAGGACAAGCGCCCGCAGCTGAGCGATCTGCGGGAATCGGGCTCCATCGAACAGGACGCCGATGTCGTGATGTTCGTCTACCGGCACGAATACTATGTCGAGCGCGAGAAACCGGCCGACGACAACCTCGACAAGATCGCCGAATGGCAGGCCCGGATGGAAAGCGCCCATGGCAAGGCCGAGGTGATCATCGGCAAACAGCGCCACGGCCCGATCGGCACGGTGGAGCTGTCCTTCGAGGGCCAGTTCACGCGCTTCGGCAATCTGGTTCAGGCCTGGCAGGGCGACGACGCCTACTAGGGCCCCGTCGCCTAATGGGGCCCCGTCGCCCACTGGGGCCCCGTCGCCCACTGAGGCCCCGTCGCCTGTGAGGGCCGTGCCAGCCCGATGCCGCCCACGGTGCAGATGGGTAAGGCGTGCGCCGGGTCCTTCGCCGCGCGTGCCACGGCTCGTCTATACCGATGGACGGCCAAGGAACGGGCCGTCTCTTGCCCTTGACTGTCCCCGTGCGGCTGTCAGAACCGAGGCCATGGCGACCGGAACCCTCACCATCGACCTCACCGCGATCGGAGCCAACTGGCGCGCGCTGAACAGGCTGTCGGCGGCGCGCGTGCAGACGGCGGCGACCGTCAAGGCCGACGGCTATGGGCTGGGGGTGGAGGAGGTGGCCAAGGCGCTTGCCCGCGCCGGCGCGCGGCGCTTTTTCGTGGCCGTTGCGGAAGAAGGCGCGGCCCTGCGCCGTGCCCTGGGCCTGGAGCCGATGATTTATGTCTTCGGCGGCCATATGGACGGGGATGCGCCCCTGATCCGCGACCTTCGCCTTGTGCCGATGCTGAACTCCATCGAGCAGATCACCCGCCATGTGGAGGCGCTTCCCGGCCACCCATTTGGCCTGCAGCTCGACAGCGGGATGAACCGTCTGGGCCTGGAGCCTGCGGAATGGTCGGCCGTGGCACCCGTCGTTCTGGAGGCTGAGCCCGTGCTGCTGATGAGCCATCTGGCGTCGGCCGACGACCCCGAAAGCCCGCAGAGCGAGGCGCAACTGGCCGCCTTCCGCGCCATGACCGACGGCATCGCCCTGCCCCGATCGCTTGCCGCCACCGGCGGGACGCTGCTCGGCGAGGCCTATCATTTCGACATGAACCGCCCGGGGATCGGCCTTTTCGGGGGTCAGCCCTTCGGCGTCGCCGCCCCCGCCGTCACGCTCAGCCTGCCCGTCATCCAGACCCGGCTCGTCGATGCCGGCGAGAGCGTGGGCTACAACGCGACGTGGACGGCCGAGCGCGAGACGCTCGTCGCGACCGTCTCCGGCGGCTATGCTGACGGGCTCATCCGGGCGATGTCGTCGACGGGCACGCTGTGGGCCGGCGCCACGCCCTGCCCGATCCTCGGGCGCGTCTCGATGGACCTCATCTGCTGCGATGTCTCCGCGCTTGCGGAGCTTCCCGCCGCGCTGGACATCCTAGGCCCGCATCAGGGGGTCGACGCGCTGGCCGCCGACGCCGGCACCATCGGATACGAAATCCTGACATCGCTCGGCGCGCGCTACGCCCGCCGATACATCGGCACCGGCGCATGAGGCGAGCCCGGTCCTGGCTCGCGACCCTCGGCCGCCCGGTACTGGCCTTTCTGGCCGGGTTCGGACGGGCCACGCTGTTTCTGCTGGCGGGCCTCGCCGCCATGGCGCGGCCGCCCTTCTACATCAGGGAGTTCGGGCACGCCTTTGTGACGATTGGCTATTTCTCGCTCCCGGTCGTCGGGTTGACGGCTTTCTTCACCGGTGGTGCGCTCGCCCTGCAGATCTTCGACGGCAGCGCGCGCTTCAATGCCGAGGCGGTCGTGCCCTCGATCGTCGCCATCGGTATGGTGCGCGAGCTTGGCCCCGTTCTGGGCGGGCTGATGGTGGCCGCGCGAGTTGCCTCGTCGATCTCGGCCGAGATCGCGACGATGCGCGTGACCGAGCAGATCGACGCGCTCGTCACCCTGTCGACCGATCCGATGCGCTATCTCGTGGCGCCCCGTTTGCTCGCCGGTCTCCTGGCGCTGCCCCTGCTGGTGGCGGTTGGCGATATCATCGGCATCATGGGCGGCTGGTTTGTGGGCCTGACCCGGCTTGGCTTTCACTCCGCCGTCTACCTGCAGACGACCGTTGAGTTTCTGGAGGTGTGGGACGTCGTGTCGGGCCTGATCAAGGGCGCAGTGTTCGGCCTGATCATCACGTTCATGGGCTGTTACTACGGCATGAACGCCCAACGCGGGGCCCGAGGGGTCGGCCGGGCCACCAAATCCGCCGTCGTGGCGGCCTCCATCGGCATTCTCGCGGCCAATTATTTGCTGACGGAGCTCTTCTTCTCCGCATGATCGAGTTGCAGGACATCCACAAGGCCTTTGGGGCGAAGCAGATACTGCGCGGCGTCACGCTTAACGTACCGCAAGGGTCGAGCTGCGTAATCATCGGGGGGTCCGGCACCGGAAAATCGATCACGCTCAAGTGCATCCTGGGCCTAGTCCAACCCGATCGCGGCACCGTCCGGATCGACGGAACCGCCATGATCCCGCGCAGCCGGCCCGCGCTGATGGGGCGCGTCGGCATGCTGTTTCAGGGGGCGGCGTTGTTTGACTCGCTGCCGATCTGGCAGAACGTCGCGTTCCGGCTGCTGCGCGGACCGCTGCGCCAGCCGAAGGCGGAGGCGCGCGAGATCGCCATCGAGAAGCTGCGCCGCGTGGGGCTCTCGCCCGACGTGGCCGACCTTTTTCCGGCGGAGCTTTCGGGCGGGATGCAGAAGCGGGCGGGCCTCGCCCGCGCGATTGCCGCCGAGCCGGATCTGATCTTCTTCGACGAGCCGACGACCGGCCTCGATCCGATCATGTCCGGCGTCATCAATGACCTGATCCGCGGCATCGTCACCGAGATGGGCGCGACCGCGGTGACCATCACCCATGATATGGCCTCCGTCCGTGCTATCGCCGACAGCGTCGCAATGCTCCACGAAGGTGTCATACAATGGCACGGCCCGGCGGCAGATCTCGATGCCTCCCCAGACGCTTACGTGCAACAGTTCATCAATGGTGAGGCCGAGGGCCCGATCAGCGCCGTGCGCTAATCCGCGGCGTCTAGGTCGGGCAGATCGAAGACCTGACCGGGATAGATCAGATCCGGATCGCGGATCTGATGGTCATTGGCATCGAAGATCGCCACGTAGCGGAAGCCGTCGCCATACCGGTCCGAGGCGATCCCCCACAACGTATAGCCCGGCTGCACGGTGATGACCGACACCGCCAAACTCTCGTCCGGCGCCGGCTGCTGCGCCTCAAGCCGCGCGAGATTGACAGGGTCCTCGCGCTTGAAGGGCGTCTCGAAACGGGACACGACGTTGCCGGAGGCATCGATCTGGTCCACCCGCAGGGTGTAGACGCCGCTCTCCACGCCGCGCAGGGGAAGCCGCCACGAGCCATCCGCCCCGATCCGCGCCGTCTGGATCGGCGCATTGTTGAGATAGACGCGGACGGAATCGATCGGCGGCGGCGGGGCCGCGCTGCGCCCTTTGAGCGTTACGGTGCCTTCCTCGTCATAGCTGATGACGTCGATCACCACGCGGTCGAGCCGGTCCGCCCCGCTGCTCGGCTGCAGGAGGCTGACGCCGTCGTCCCTGGCCACCAGCACCGAAGGCGCGCGGGCGGGCGCGGCCGCGCCTGCGGAAGGCACTCCCTCAGCCGGGCGGGCATCGACATCCTGCGCCGCTGCAACGCCCGGCGCCGGCGCGTCCGGGGCGACGGGGGCCGCGACGGCTCCGGCCTCGGCGCGGGCCACGTCTTCCGTGGCGTCCGTCTCGCGGGCAGGCAGGGCGGCGGCAGAGGCATCGGCGGCTTCGGCGCTCTCCGCGGCGGCGGGCAGTTCGGGCGCGACTTCGCCCGCCAGATCCGCCGCAGGCACTCCCGGCTCCGTCCCGGTTGGCGCGACGGCGGCACTGGGCGCCTCGGACTGTGCGTCGGCCTCCAACACAGGCGCAGCAGCCGGCGCCTCGGCGCTGACCTCGGGGATACGTGGCGCCTCCTCCGGTGTCGCGCCGGCAAGGGGCGTCGGCGCGCGCTCATCGAGTGGGTCGGGCGCCTCCTCGGCCACGGGGTCAGACACGGCGACCTCCGTCGGCCGGGGGGGCGGCGCCAGGATCACGCTTTCTTCGCTACGCCGCTCGGTGCCATCGGGGCCGACGGATACGAGATCGAGGACGCGCGGCGCATCGGACGGTGCAACGTCGAGGAAAAGGACGAAGCCGCCGCCGGACTCCACCGCGCCGGTCGTCTCCAGCGCGTCGTCGACGAACAGGCGGATCTCATGCCCGCCTGCCCCCCGCCCGGCCACCAGCACCTGGCCGGATGCCTCGGCACGGACCAGATCGAAGGTGGGCAAGGGCAGATCGGGCGGTGCGGCCTCCTCGGCTGGCGGCGCCACTTCGGCCGTCGCGGAGGGGGCGTCCTCTGCCGCGTCCGACCCATCCCCGTCCGGCCCATCCGCGCCCGCCGGGGGTGCAGCGACCTCGTCAGGGGCGGCAGCGCCGCTGTCCGCCGTCCCGGGCGCCGGTGCGGCCTCAGTCGTCTCCGGCGGAAGGTCCTGAATGGCGACTGTGCCATCGGGTGCGGGAGGGACACCACGCGGGGCGGCGGCATAGTAGATCAGCCCGGCTGTCAAGGTGAGTGCACCCACGCCGGCTGCAAGGGCCCAATGCCCATGCGTCAAGCTGATCCGCGCCATACTTATCCCCAGGTCTGGCAACCAGCTTACTACTTCGTCGCTTGTGGTGAAGGGTCAACACCGCTAAGCGCACACAAGATTTTGCGGTAGCAGGGTGTTGCCACCATGCCCTACGGGACTTTTTCCGTTTGCGTTTACTGCGGTGCGCGCGATGGCGCGGACCCTGGATACTCCCAGGACGCCGATGCCACGGGCGCGCTGCTGGCCGCGCGCGGCTGGCGTCTGGTCTACGGCGCGGGCGATGTCGGCCTTATGGGGCGGGTGGCGCGGGCGGCCCAGTCCGGCGGCGGGCGCACGCTGGGGGTGATCCCCGGCCACCTGATGGACCGCGAGATCGGGAAAAAGGATCTCGACACGCTGATCGTCACCGAAACGATGCACGAGCGCAAAAAAGTGATGATCATGAATGCCGATGCGGTCGTCGTGCTGCCCGGCGGCGCGGGCACGCTCGACGAGTTGTTCGAGGCTCTGACCTGGCGCCAGCTCGGCCTGCACGACAAGCCGATTTTCCTATTGAACACAAACGGCTACTGGAAGACGCTCATGCAGCTTCTCCGGGACCTTGTGAACAACAACTTCGCCGGTGCCGATCTGCTGCCGATGCTGCGCGAGGTGGGCAGTGTGGACGCCCTCGGCGACGCCCTGTCGTTCATCGCGGCCTCGCGCGGCTACGCGGAGTAGCCGCGCGCGGCCCGCTAGCACCGTCAGCGCTCAGTCACTCTAGTCGGCCCTAGCATCAGCCCTCCGTCGCGGCGCCATCCTCGGCCGGGGCCGTTTCCGGTGCGGGCGCGTTATCCGGCGCGGGGGCGGTATCTGGCGCTGTGTCGGGGACCGTGCCGGTGTTCAGCCCCTCGCCTCCGCAGGCGCGGGTGATCAGGCTCTCGAACCGCTCGGTCAGCCAGGTCAGCGCCTGCTCCTGATCGGCGATCTCGCCCGAGATCTGATCCTGCATCGACGCAAACACCTGCGCCGAGCGGCTGTCCGCGACGATGGCGATCCCCTCGTCGCCCGCCACGAAATCATAGATGATCAGCGCGATCACCACGAGCAACATGCCGCGCAACACCCCGAACAGGAAACCCAGCCCCTGATCGATGCCGTTCAGCGCCGAGCGCTGCACGATGGAGGAAAAGAGCGGGGTGAAGAGCGCGAAGACGATCAGCACGACAGCAAACACCGCCGCGAACGCCGTGATGGTCGAGGCCGCGCAATTGTCGAGGAAGTCCGACACGACGGGGATCTCGCGCATCAAAGGTTCCGCGCGGGGGGCAAACATATACGCCAGCACCGCCGCGACGATCCAGCCCGCGATCGCCAGCGCCTCTCGCACAAACCCGCGCGAATAGGCCAGGATCGCCGAGACCACGATCACGACGGCTACGCCGCCATCCACCAGTGTAAAGCCTTCCATCGGCCTGCCTTCCTGCCCGCCCAGTCCCAATTCGGTCCCACGCATACAGGCGGGGGCCGCCATGGCGCTTATCCCGCGCCGAACATGTCCCCGACGAACGCCGTCAGATCCGGCACGCCGCGAATAGTCATCCCCCCGGGTGCCGCCCCGCCGGATCCGGCGTTCAACGCCTCTGCCGTACGGTTCGGCAGCACGGCCTGGGTGAAACCAAGTTTCTGTGCTTCTTTCAACCTGTTTTCGGCTTGCGATACAGGGCGAAGCGCACCCGAGAGGCTGATCTCCCCAAAAACAACCATGTCGTGTGGCAAGGCTGCATCTTCCCGGGCCGACAAGAGCGCCGCCGCGACCGCAAGATCGGCCGCCGGCTCGGTGATCCGAAGCCCGCCTGCGACGTTCAAGTAGACATCCAGACCGGCGAACGGGATCGCGCACCGGCTCTCCAGCACCGCGAGAATCATTGCCAGCCGGCCGGAATCCCACCCGACCACCGTCCGCCGCGGCTGCGCATGCGGGGTCGAGGCGACGAGCGCCTGAAACTCCACCAGCACCGGCCGCGTGCCCTCGATCCCGGCAAAGACCGTGGCGCCCGGGCTCCTTGCCTCCCGGTCCGACAGGAACAGTGCCGAAGGGTTCGTCACCTCGGTGAGCCCCTGCCCCGTCATCTCGAAGACGCCGATCTCGTCGGCCGGCCCGAACCGGTTCTTGACCGAGCGCAGCAGCCGGAACTGGTGCCCGCGCTCCCCCTCGAAGTAGAGCACGGTGTCGACCATGTGCTCCACCGTGCGCGGGCCCGCGATCTGCCCCTCCTTGGTGACATGGCCCACCAACACCACCGCCGTGCCGCGCCGCTTGGCGAACTGTACCAGCTCGTGCGCCACCGCCCGCACCTGGCTGACCGATCCCGGCGCCGCCTCGACGGTGTCGAGCCACATCGTCTGGATCGAATCGATCACGGCCAGGCCTGGACGCTCCGCATCGAGCGTCGTCAGGATGTCGCGCAGGTTCGTCTCGGCGGCCAGACGCACCGCGCTCTCGGCCAGGCCCAGCCGGGCGGCGCGCAGCCGCACTTGGGCCGAGGCTTCCTCGCCCGAGACATAGACGGTGGGCACACCGGCCGCGGCAAACCGGGCCGCGGCCTGCAGGAGCAGCGTGGACTTGCCGATCCCCGGATCGCCGCCCACCAGGGTCGCCGAGGCGGGCACCAGCCCGCCGCCGAGGACACGATCCAACTCGCCGATGCCGGATTGCGCGCGCGCGGGCGGGGCCTCCGCCTCCGACAGGCTCACAAGCGGCACGGCCCGGCCCCTCGCCGCGCCCAGGGCCGCCTTGCCCGGCGCGGTGCCGAGCGGCACCTCCTCCACGATCGTGTTCCAGGCACCACAGGCATCGCATTGCCCGGACCACTTGGTGTGGCGCGCGCCGCAGGAGGTGCAGGTCAGCCGGGGGGATTTCACCATCGGGGGCGTCCTGCGACGGCGCGCGGCCGCACCGCCCCGGCGCCGGTCAGACGGCGCCCGGGGCGGCTCCGGGCAGCGGCGCGCCCGTGTGTCAGGCCCGGGCCCGGCCGACCAGGCGCCAAAGCACCGGCAGAAGCAGGGCGGCCAGCGCCAGCTTCATCGCATCCCCGATCAGGTAAGGGGTCAGCCCCCAGGCCAGCGTCTGCTCCCAGGCCGTGGCATAGCTCTCCGGCCGGAACATCCCTGCCGCGATCAGATGGTGAAGCCAGGCGACCCCGGGGATGTAAAGGATCGCGTTGCCGATCAGCATGGCCAGCGCCATCCACAGCACCGAACGATCCCATCCGCGGCGCGCCAGGGCGCCCATGGCGAGCACCGCAAGCACGTAGCCGAGCAGATATCCGCCCGTCGTGCCCATCATGTAGCTCAGCCCGTTCTTCTCCGCCGTGGAGCTTGCGAACACGTCGAAGCCCAACGCGCCGATCCCCATATAGCCCAGGATCGTCGCCAGGCCGAGGCGCGGGCCATAGGCTGCCCCGATGCCGAGCACGGCGAGCGTGCCCAGATTGACCGGCACCGGAGAGGGCGGCACCGCCACCTTGATCTGCGCCGCCGCCGTGATGGCGGCGATGCCGAGCGCCACCAGCACAAGCTGCTTCAGGATCAGCCCGGCGCCCTCGACTGGCCACAGGGCCTCCGCCAAGGCGTGCTGCCCGGCCCTCACGTTGTGTGTCGCCGTTGCCATGTGTCTCGTCTCCTCGTTGCAATCGCTGGCGGTTAGGTGCCGCAAAGCCAAGGCACGTGCAACCACCCGCCCGCGCCGGGATCAGCCCTGCCCGGACGCGGCGCGCGTGTAGTGCGAGACAAGCCGATAGTCCTTGCGCGGCCCACGCACCTCCCACACCGCGCTCCAGGAGGACCCGCTCTCGAACGCATAGCGCACTTGATAAAGGTCCCGCCCGCAGAGATGCGGCGCATCCGGGCCCGCGCCGCCATCGCCCGCAGACGGCGGCGCAAACCGGTGAAACGGCCGGCCATCGTCGAACCGCACGTCGATCCAGCCCGCCGCCGCGCGCCACAGATAAACGCGCTCCGCCTGCAGCGCGGGCCGCCCCGGGAGCCGCAGCCCCCCCGCCTCGCGGTACCTCAACCCGTCCGCGTCCGGCGTGAACACCGCCCGCCCCGAAAAGGTGCCCGCCTCGCCAGCGCGCCGGTCGGCGATGCGGCGCTCCAGCGCCCAAGCACCCGCCAGCCCCTGCAGCAGCGCCGCCGCGTCCCCGTCTATCCAAGCGTCCCGCTTCATCTTGCCCCAAATATCCCCGCCGGAGGCTCCACACCCTGCCGCGCGCGCGACCGCCGGGCCCATGGACGCGCCCGCCCCGCCCGTCTAGGAGAGCCCAGCATCCAAGGAAAGTACCCATGATCCCCCGCTATTCCCGCCCCGACATGGTCGCCATCTGGTCGCCCGAGACGAAGTTCCGCATCTGGTTCGAGATCGAGGCCCATGCCTGCGACGCGATGGCCGATCTCGGCGTGATCCCGCGGGAAAACGCCGAGGCCGTCTGGACGGCGCGCGACGCCGAGTTCGACATCGCCCGCATCGACGCCATCGAACGCGAGACCAAACACGACGTCATCGCCTTCCTGACCCACCTGTCGGAGATCGTCGGCGCCGAGGAGGCGCGCTTCGTCCACCAGGGCATGACGTCATCAGACGTGCTCGACACCACGTTCAATGTGCAATTGACCCGCGCCGCGGACCTCCTGATCGCCGGCATGGAGCGCCTGCTTGCCGCGTTGAAAACCCGCGCGGTCGAGCACAAGCACACCGTTCGGATCGGACGCTCGCACGGCATTCACGCCGAGCCGACGACGATGGGGCTCACCTTCGCACGCTTCTACGCCGAGATCGACCGTGGCCTCTCGCGCCTGCGCGACGCCCGCATGGAAGTGGCCACCGGCGCCCTCTCTGGCGCGGTCGGGACCTTCGCCAATATCGACCCCGCGGTTGAGGATCATGTCTGCGCCAAGATGGGGCTGGTGCCGGAGCCGATCTCCACCCAGGTCATCCCCCGCGACCGCCACGCGATGTTCTTCGCCACGCTCGGGGTGATCGCCGCGAGCCTGGAGAACATCGCGGTGGAGATCCGCCACATGCAGCGCACCGAACTGCGCGAAGCGGAGGAGTTCTTCTCCAAGGGCCAGAAAGGCTCCTCGGCCATGCCGCACAAGCGCAACCCGGTCCTGACCGAGAACATCACCGGGCTGGCGCGGCTGGTGCGCATGTCGGTGACGCCGGCATTGGAGAACGTGGCGCTCTGGCACGAACGCGACATCTCGCATTCCTCGGTCGAGCGGGTGATCGGTCCCGACACGACGGTTACGCTCGATTTCGCCCTGCACCGGATGGCCGGGGTGGTGGAGAACCTGCTGATCTATCCCGAGGCGATGCAGGCCAATCTCGACGCCACGCGCGGCCTCGTTCATTCCCAGCGCGTGCTCTTGGCGCTGACGCAAAAGGGACTGAGCCGCGAGGCCGCCTATGCCGCCGTCCAGCGCAATGCCATGAAGGTCTGGGAGGCGGGCGCCGATTTCCGGACCGAGCTCAAGGCCGATCACGAGGTCGCCGCCGCGCTGACCACCGAAGAGATCGAGGATCTCTTCGATCTCGGCTATCACACCAAGCATGTCGACACGATCTTCGCCCGCGTCTTTCCGGACTGAGCCTGGGTTCCAAGCGACCTCTCGTACCCAAGCGACCTGGTGTGCGCAAAAAGCCCTCCCTCCCAGGTGAGCCCAGGTGCCCAAGGATGCGGCGCCCGCGATGTTCCGTTACGCTGGGCGCGCATGCCCGCGCACACTCCGCCACACCTGTCTCGGCTTTGCGCAATAATCTTCTTGGCCCGCGCGCGATCCGTGCTACCGTTCTGCCGTTGCAAGAACAGGAGAGACCTATGCGATTGAAGACGACGTTTGCCGCCCTCGCGCTGGCCGCCCTGCCGACGATGAGTTTCGCCATGGGGTGCAACTGGGATCACACCCCGGCCTCCACAGCCACGGTCTGCGAGGAAGGCCAAACCTATGACGTCACCACCGGGACGTGCGTGACGCAGGCCACCTCGTAAGACGACCCGACCCGAAAACGGAACGCCCCGCCGGCCCTGCCGCGCGGGGCGTTTCCGTTTGGGCCCGGCCATGGACGCGGGTTCCTTCGCCTGCGGGCCTGCCTCGTGCTGCCGAGGGGAGCATCCGGCGGCAAGCAAACACCCATTGTTAAGGAACGCCCCCTAAGGTCCGGACGGAATCTGACCGGAGCACAGCTTTGTCCCTCGGCCTCCCACCCATTGCATTGCCAGGCCCCGGCGCTCCTGCCGACGGGCCCGCCTTGTCCACGCCGCTCACCCAGAAACAGAAGGCGGCGGTGATCGTGCGTTTGCTGATCGCCGAGGGGGCGAAGCTGCCCCTCGATTCCCTGCCCGACGCCATGCAGGAGGAGCTGACGGCCGAGATGGGCGCGATGCGCCGGATCGACCGTGACACGCTGCGCACGGTGATCGAGGAATTCGCCGGCGAGCTCGATTCGATCGGCCTCTACTTCCCCGGCGGCATCGCCGGCGCGCTCGGCCTGCTGGAAGATCATATCAGCCCGGCGACCGCGGCCCGGTTGCGGCGCGAGGCGGGCGTGGCCGCCAAAGGCGACCCGTGGGAACGGATCTCCGGTGTCGCGCCGGAGCGGCTTGTGGAGGTTCTGCAGCAGGAAAGCATTGAGGTTGGCGCGGTGTTGCTGGCCAAACTCGAAACCCGCCGCGCCGCGGAGCTTCTGGGCATGCTGCCCGGCGAACGGGCGCGGGCGCTGTCCTATGCGATCTCGAAGACCGGCGCCGTCGATCCCGATACGGTGCGGCGCATCGGCCTGTCCCTGGCCAGCCAGCTGGATGCCGAGCCCCTTCGCGCGTTCCCCGAAGGACCGGTGCAGATGGTGGGCGATATCCTCAACGCCTCGCGTTCCGTCACGCGGGACGATGTGCTCGAAGGGCTCGACGCGCAAGATGCGGAGTTTGCGGCGGAAGTCCGCCGCGCCATCTTCACCTTCGCAAACCTCCCCAGCCGCCTCGACAAGCGCGACGTGCCGCGCGTGGTCAAATCGCTGGATGCAGCGCTGCTGCGCACGGCGCTCGGCTATGCGCTCGCCGAGGAGTCGCTGAAAGCCTCCGCCGAGTTCCTACTGGAGAACATGTCGCAGCGCATGGCGGACGGCTTGCGCGAGGAGATCGCGGATGCCGAAGCGCCCGGCAGCGACAAGGGAGACGAGGCCGCCGCCGCAGTGATCGCCGAAATCCGCACGCTCGCCGAAGCCGGTGAAGTATTGCTCCTGGCGGGCGACGACTGACGCGCAGCCTCGCGTCTGCCCCACCAGGGCAAGGCGCCAGCTTTCCGCCCGGCGCAACGGCAGGGTTGGAGAACCGCAAGGCCCTGCACGTGGGACCGTGAGCCCCTCTCGCGCGGCCCCGGGCCACTTTGCCCCCCCCCCCCCCCCCATGCCCCCCCCCCCCCCCCCCCCCAGACCCCCCACCACGGGCAACAAAAACCCCCCCCCCCCCCCCGACAAAACCCCCCGGGGC
>JBCDGG010000133.1:0-14724 GCA_038757905.1 Pseudomonadota bacterium
CACGGTCGCGCGATGAGGCGGGCGGCCCCGGGGCGGTTTCAGTCGATTGGAGAACCTGAGCGACGTCCGGGCGCCTCGTCTGCCGCCGAACTTGCGCCATTCCGTCCCGCCCCTGATGCAAGAGAGCGACAGTCGGCGCGTTGCTTGGCTGGCAGCGTCGGCGCGACCTTTGCCGGGTTCACGCCGTCCCATTGTCCCGCGCACCGCGGTAAGTGATGGCCGAGGAGCGGTTTGGGCGTTTGCCCCCCCTTTTCGCGCTGCGGTGGAGCGGACTCCGCCAAGGCAAACGGGGTGAGTCGGAGGGTTTTTGCCTCCAGGTACAGATCGCGCCGGCAGTTCGAGGATCTGCCCGCCAAGGCAAGTATTAAATAAAATCAATATTTTAGCCCGATAAACCTAAGTCTGATCGCGCGAAAAAAGCCAATACTAAACCCCCGGCCAATAGAGACCGCGCCTCATTGCAGGCATGTCTATCCCCGGGAGCCGGACATGGTAGCTCGTGAGTATATTTCCGCAGTGGTTGCGGATGGGGGTAGGTACCACCCGGGTCCCGCGTATCAGTACCGAGTGGCTGGTCATGGAGGCGGGTCACCTCCAACGACCCGTCTCCTTCCCTGCCCTCTTTCGAGAGGGCAGGACAGGGGGCGGGCCATTCGGCGTTTCCGCGCACCCCGGCTGACAACGGCCGGTTCGGGCGCTAAACCAGTACGGCCCCGTGGGGCCGATTCGTATATAGGGGAGACGCATGCGCGGCCTCATCCTTCTGATCACCTTGGTCATCGGCCTCGGTTCTGCGCTTGTCGAAGCGCAGGCTCAAACGCGTTCGCTCACGCAGACCGACGCAGACAGCGCTGTTGGGTTGCCAGAACCCACGCTGGAAGCGCGGATCATCGAGAGCCTTCGCAACAGCGGTTATGTGCGCATCCAGAGGAGCGGCACGCTTCTCGGGCGCGTGCGCATCACCGGTTTGCAGGCGGGGACACTCCGGGAAATTGTCCTCAATCCCCATACGCGGGAAATCCTGCGCGACGTGGAGTTCCAGGCCGACGGCAGCGCCGGCCTGGGCCACGGCACGCGCGATGGCGGGAGACTGAATGCCAACTGACGCGCAGCTTTCCCCTGCAGGGTCTGTACGAACGTCGGAGGGACGGCCCCCGGCACCATCGACAACGGCGCCGCGGGCGCCGCGAGCCTCTCCCTGGAAACGGCTCGGCCTCGGCATTCTGCTCGTCGGTCAGCTCGCCTGTGCGGGCTTTTTTGTCTATGATCTGTTCGGTGGCCAGTTGGGCCTGCGGAGCTCTCCGATCAGTTGGGTCGCGCGCGAGCTTATCCAGCTTGCGGCGCTGTCGGGGATGATCGTCGGGGTCCTGATCACGACCGTCGCGCTGATGCGGAGCGAACGCCGCCGCGCCGCGGCCGAGATGGAGCTTGCCGAGCTGTCGTTGGCCTTCCACGATCTGATGCAAAGCCGCTTCACCGATTGGGGCCTGACGCCCGCGGAAAAGGACGTGGCGTTGTTCATCGTCAAAGGCTTCTCCATTCAGGAGATCTCGTCCCTGCGCGAAACGTCCGACGGGACCGTGAAGGCGCAGATGGCCGCGATCTACCGCAAGGCCGGGGTGTCGAGCCGGGCACAGCTCGTCACCCTGTTCATCGATCACCTGATCGAGCCCTTCCCGGACGGCGCCTAGCCCGGCGAGCCGGGCCACCGTAGGGCCACAGTCTCCAAACGCCGCGCGGATCAGTCCGTGGTCAGCGCGTAGCTTTCCAGAATCTCCAGCGGCACGACATCCAGCGCGCTCCGGTGCGTGGCCTCCAGGTTCACCTGGGGTGCGGCGCCCTCCTCGTGCGCTTGCAGGAAGCGCGCGGCGCACAGGCACCAGTGATCCCCGGGCTTCAGGCCGGGAAAGCGGAACTCGGGGCGGGGCGTGGAAAGGTCGTTGCCGAGATACTTCGACAGGGCAAGGAACTCGGCCGTCATCACAGCGCACACGGTGTGGCTGCCATGATCGGCTGCGCAGGTATTGCAATGCCCGTCCCGAAAGAACCCGGTGACGGGGTCGAGCGAACAGGGCGCGAGGGCTCCGCCAAGCACGTTGATGGAAGGGTCTTTTTCCATGCTGTTTCTCCGTCCTACCTCACCGAGCATAGGGGCAGGGGGCGGGCTGTCGAGGGGCTTCGGCGTCGCCTAGAGAGCGACCGGCCCGGTCCAGACGATACGCCGGCCGTGGAAGTCCACGCGGGCGAGTGTGTGGACGTGGCCACCGGGCCAAAGGGTGAGGGTCAGGGCCGCCAGATCGCCGCCATCGGCTTCCATCGACAGATGCGCCAGCGGGGTGTCGGCCGTGGCCGCGGCGCCCGCGCGGGACAGCAAGTCCGCGCCGCGTGCGCGGGCCGCGCCCGGCAGGTACTGCCAGGCGATCGTATGAAAGACGACCGTGGCGATGCCCTGCGTCCGGCGGGGCAACTGATCGGCCAGCCAATCGAGGGCGTCGCCGCGATCCACCCGGGCCGGCACGCGGGAGGCGAGATCTAGCGCGGCCTCGGTCCACGTGCGGCGTTCGGGCTGGTCAGGCCAGAGGTAACTGAGCAGACGCGCGCGATCCTCGGCATTGTGCGGGTCGAGCGGGGCGAGGTCGACGCCGCGCCGCTCCACGATCTCAGGCGGGTAGGGCGGGGGGGTATCCCCTTCCCAGTCGGGCGCCAACTGGACGGCGGCGCCTTCGGGCCCGTAGGCCTGTCCGTTCGCCGTGACGCGGAACAGGTCGGCGCGCAGGTTGAGGCCCGCCGCGCACCCCACCTCCCGGAGGGCGAGGGGCGTCCGCGTCGCTGCCGCGATCATGGCGAGGGCGGGCGCGAGGGCCGCGGCGCGGCGCACTTCGTTGGTTTGCGGGGCGCGGGTGAGCGCGTCCAGCAGGTGGCTCTCATGGCGCATCAATGCGTCGGACACCGCCCGCCACAGCGCGGCATCGCTTGCGTCGCGGGGCGGATAGATGGCTGCGAGAGCGGGATCGGACCGATCCAGCACCAGGCGATGCAGGCCGCCGGCCAGGCGAAGCGCGGGATTGTCGGCGCCGGAGCCCGGGTCGCCCTTCCAGCCAAGGACCGCATCCGCCACAGCGCCGTCCGGCCAGTCGCGTTCGGCCAGGAGCGCCATGAGACGGCCCATGAAGGGCGATCCGAGGGCAATGCAGGATCGGGCTTGCTCGGCAAAGGCTGCGCGTACGGCGACGTTTCGGTCGTCTGGCTGGGTCAAGGTCGCCTCACCGGTCGGACTCAGCGCGCCGCGACGACTGCGTCGGCGAGGCTGCGCAGCACCTCGAGGCCGAGCGTGTAGCGGCCATCCTCGCGAAACCCCCGGTCGGCACCGGTTGCAACGATCACCACGTCGCGCTGCCGGTCGATGTAGAGCCACTGGCCGTACACCCCCCGCGCCATCACCTCGCCCGCGCGCGCCTGCCACGGGATCCACCATTGATAGCCGTACTGGATCTTTCCGGCATCCGTCGCCGCCTGCGGGGCCGTGCTTTCCTCGATCCACTTCGCAGAGACGATCCGGGTGTCCCCCACGCGCCCGCCCCGTGCCACCATCAGGCCGAAGCGGGCATAGTCGCGCAGCGTCAGGTTGAGGCCGCCCAGCGCAAACGCCACGCTTTCGCCGTCTGTCAGGAAGTAGGGCTCGGCTTCCAGGCCAAGCGGCGCGATCAGCCGCTCCCCCATCAGATCGGCCAGGGCGCGTCCCGTCGCGCCGCGCAACACCAGGGCGAGGACATGGGTGTCGATCGACACGTATTCCCATCTCTGTCCCGCCGGTCTGTCCCGCTCCGTCAGCCCGGCGGCGAAACCGTCCATCGTACCGCCGAGCGCGATGATCCGGCCCATGCGGTTAATGTCGGATTTCGGGTCCAGATAATCCTCATCGAAGGTGACGCCGGATTGCATGGTGACCACATCATGTACCGTCAGCCCGTCATAGGCGCCCCCGGCAAGCGCTGGCGCGTACCGGGTGACGGGATCGCCCAACGCCAGTTCGCCGCGTTCGATCGAGGTGCCGAGCAGAACGGACACGAAGCTCTTGGCAATCGACCATGAGATGCGCAGATCCTCGGGCGCCGTGCCCAGATACGCCCGCTCGAAAACCAGCGCGCCTGCGTCGAGCACCACGAGCCCCGTGACGTCGGTCGCCGCCACCCAGTCTTCGACCGAGGGCGGCAGCGCAACCGGCGAGCCCACCGGCAACGCCGACACCGGCGCGTCGCCCCTAGGAACGGGCACCGTCAGAAACGCGGCCTCCATGTTGGAGAAGTTCTCGACGATGCGCCCTTCGTCGAAGAGCGTGTTCACGGCCGAGAGCCGCGAGAGCTCCTCCCGGTAGATCAGCCCGCCGAGCAACGCGATGCCAGCCACGCCCGCGATCCCGTAGGCGGCCCATCGCAGGAGCCGGCGCATCAGCGAAACCGGTCCACGAGCCGTTGCAGGGCCGAGCGCGGCGCTTCGGCCTCGGGCCTCTCGCGCGCGGCGGCTTCGTTCGCGGCGGCGGCGGGCGCAGTGTCGCGCCGCATACCCTCGTCGGTCCGCGCCTCTTTGGGCTGCGGCCCCTTGGCGGCCTTCTGCGCGGGCTTGTTCGCCGGGGGCTTCAGGCGCAGCGCCACGGCATTCTGAAACTTCCCGCCTTCCCCCTCCGCCAGATGCGGCGCCCCATCGCTGATCCCGCGCAGCAGATCGTCAAGCCAGGCGGCGTCAGCCTTGGCGAAATCGTGCAGCACATACCCCGAGACGAGATCCTTCCGGCCGGGATGCCCGATGCCCAGCCTCACGCGCACATAGTCCGGACCGATTGCCGCGTGGATCGAGCGCAGCCCGTTGTGCCCGGCGTGGCCGCCGCCCTCCTTGATCCGGCACTTTCCGGGGGCAAGGTCCAGCTCGTCGTGGATCACGATCACATCGGCGGGCTCGAGCTTGTAGAACCGCATGGCGTCGCCGACGGACTGACCGGACCTGTTCATGAAGGTCTGCGGCTTCATCAGCAGCACTTTTTCGCCGCCAAGCCGCCCATCGGTTACCTCAGCCTGAAACTTGCCCCGCCACGGCCCAAAGCCATGGTCCACGGCGATCCGCTCGACCGCCATGAAACCGATGTTGTGACGGTGACGGGCATATTGGCCGCCGGGGTTGCCGAGGCCCACGATCAGACGCATGGCGCATCCCTGTCAGTTGCTTGACCTTGCCCCTCTCATGCCTTGAAGTGCGCGGCGATACCACCCCGGGGACGGCGGCTCGCCGCCCCGCAGGCTTGCCGGGAGATGTGCCATGTACCTTACGATGAATCGCTTCAAGGTGAAGACCGGCCGGGAGGCTGACTTTGAAGAGGTCTGGCAGAAGCGCGACAGCCACCTCAAGACCGTGCCGGGCTTCGTGGCGTTCCATCTGATGAAGGGCCCCGAGAGGGAGGGCCACACGCTCTATGCGTCCCACACAACGTGGGAGAGCGAGGCGGCGTTCGTGGCTTGGACGAAGTCCGAGGCGTTTCGCGCCGCCCATGCCGGCGCCGGATCGCACAAGGGGATCTATGACGGACATCCCGAGCTCGAGGTGTTCGAAGCGGTCCAGAGCCTGACATAGAGACGGGTCGCGCGGCGCGGATCCGTCACCGGAGCTGATCGAAGGAAGGCGCGCCCATGCGTCCCGTACTCGCCGAAGCGCTCGGCACCTTCTGGATCGTGTTGGCCGCGGGCGGGCTGGTGTCCGCGGGCCTCGTGGCGCCGGGCCTGGGCGCGGGGGCGGTCGTCGGGCTGGCCTATCTGGCCGCGGCGCTGACGCTGGGCCAGATCACCATGGGGCATTTCAACCCCGCCCTCACGCTCGGGCTGCGGGCCGCCGGGGGCTTTGGCGGAAGCCTGACCTTCACGCTGCTGGCCCAGATCGCGGGCGCGTCGCTGGCGCTTCTGTTCGTCGGCCCGCCGCCGGAGCCCGCGCAGGAACTTCGGCCCTTCGCGGCGATGCTGCTCTTGGTGCCCCTAGTCGCGATCCCGGTTCTTGTGCATCTCAGCGGCATGCGCCTGCGGGCCGAGGCCGTCGCCTATGCCAACGCCGCGGCCCTGGTGATCGCGGTGGCACTGGCGCCGGGCGGCCATGCCGGGCTGAGCGCGGCACATGCCACGGCGGCTTGGCTGACGGGCGACGGGGAGCCGATCGGGCTCTGGCGCATCTGGCTGGCGACCCTCGTGGCCGTCGCGGTCGCGTACGCGCTTTGGGCGCAGCTCGCCGAAGAAAGCCGGCATGCCAAAACCTCGCTCCTCGCGGAGGAGGACGACGACGCCGGGGAGGACGAAGCGGATACCGAGGGCGCGGCCGATCCAGCCTCCGCCCGTGCCCGCCCCGCAGGTCAAGACGGCGCGCCCGCGTCGCGCGTGCCCGCGGGCGGCCCGCCCGGCAGGATCGAAACGGCAGACGACGCGCTCGCAGCCCAGGCGCGGGCCGCCGAGGCACTCCTGGCCGCGGGCTGGACCCCGCCGCCCAAGCGCAAGGGAGGGGCGGCGCAAAAAGGGCGCGCCCCGAAGGCCGCGCCCCTCAAACACCCGAAGCCGCGCCGCAAGTAAACGGCGCCCGCGCTTACGCGGTCTCGGCTTCTTCCTCGCCCTCTGCGGTGTCCTCGGCCTCGCTCGCGGCTGCGGCCAGCCCGGACGGCGCCGAGATGTTGGCGATCACGAAGTCCCGGTCGATCGTGGGCTTGGCCCCTTCCGGCAGCTTGACCGACGAGATCGTCACCGTGTCCCCGATGTTCAGACCGGTGAGATCGATGTCGATTTGCTCGGGGATGTCGCCCGCCGTCACGATCAGTTCGATCTCGGGCCGCACGACCGTCAGAACACCGCCTTTCTTGATGCCGGGAGCGTCCTTCTCGTTCAGGAACTCGACGGGAATGAACAGGTTGACGCGGCTCGACCGGCGCAGGCGCATGAAGTCGACATGGGTCGGAAGATCCTTCACCACATCGCGCTGCACGCCGCGGCAGATGACGCGCACGTCGTCATGGCCCTCGACCTTCAGATTGAACAGCGTCGACAGGAACCGCCCGTGCTTCAGGCGCTTGATCAGCGCATTGTAGGGCAGGTTGATCGGCAGCGGATCGGCGCCGCCACCATAAACGATGCCTGGAACGAGGTTCTCGCGACGAGCCTGACGGGCGGCCCCCTTGCCTGTCCCCGTCCGTTCCAGAGCCTCGAGATCCGGGATCTCTCCAGCCATGGGATATCTCCTGAGTTGGGTGGGCATCCTCCAAGGGTGTATGCCCGGGTTGCATGTGAAGCGTGGCCGTTACACCGGAATCGGCGCCTTGGAAAGGCCAAAGCCGCCGCCGGGCCGTTCTGCGGCGCGGCCCACCCTTCACTTTGCTCCAAATATCCCCGCCGGAGGCCCCGGTTGCCGTCTGCGCCACGGCCGTGGCGGGGCGCTGCGCCTCCCATGTGCCGATCACCCCCCGGCACCGGGCCCGTTGTCATACGTGCTTGCCGATCTCCCAGCCGGACTGGCGCACCAGGCGCGTCTCGGCCGTCTCGCGCGGCAGATCTTCGAGCGCGGAGCCCATCGAATCGTTCCAGCGGTTCAGGTAACCGAAGAGCGCGATCACCCCCATGATTTCGACGATGTCGCCCGGGGCCCAGCTGTCCCTCAGACGCTGTTCGATCTCGGGTGTGACCGCGTTCGGTACCTGCGTGGCGGCCTGGGCGAAGGCCAGTGCCGCTTTCTCGGCCTCGGTGAAATGTGCGCTGTCCTCGAACGTCCAGACCTCTTCCATGCGCCCTTCGCTCGCGCCGAACCTTTCCGAGGCGAGCATCATATGGGCCTGGCAATAGCGGCAGCCCGACGCGAAGCTGGAGATGTAGCCCAGCAGGCGCTTGAACTCCGCCGTCACGGGCCCGTCGGAGCGCATGACCGCGATGTTGAGCGCTGTAAAGGCGCGGGCGATGTCCGGCCGGTGCGCCATCGTGCGCACGGAGTTCGGGATCACGCCCAGGGGGCCCTTGAAGAACTGCACCGCTTCCCGCAGGTCCGGCGCCATCTCCTCTTCGCTCAGCGGGTCTACCAGTGCCATTCCGTCTCTCCTTTTTTCTCGCGGGGGGGCGCCGTGCCGCTGGCGTCTGGCCCGGAGGTGGTTGCCCTCCGCGATCGTCTGTCTACGCTGCCACCGGCACAGACGGAGAGCATCATGCCCGAGCCTGACAAGATCAATCCGATTCGAGAGACGGATGCGGAGGCCCGCGCGCTCGGGCGGACCCTGATCGACACCGCCCGCTACGGCGCCCTCGGGGTCAGGGATCCGGCGACGCAGGCGCCGATGGTGACGCGTGTGGCCGTGGCCGTCGCCCCGGACCAGCGCCCGATGACGCTGATCTCCGATCTGTCGCACCACACCAAGGCGCTGAAGGCCGATCCGGTCTGCTCGCTGCTGGTGGGGGAGCCTGGGCCAAAGGGCGATCCGCTGACCCATCCGAGGATCACGCTGCAATGCCGGGCGTCCTTCGTCCGCCACGGCGAGGCCGGCCATGCCGATCTGCGCGCGCACTACCTGAGCGGCCATCCGAAGGCCGGGCTCTACATCGACTTCGCGGATTTCTCGTTTGCGCTGTTCGATGTGGACGAAGCGCATCTGAACGGCGGTTTCGGCAAGGCGTTCCACCTCACCCCCGCCGATCTCGGCCTGTAGGCCAAGGCCGGGCCGCCGGAGCTGCGGCGGCCCGTTGGCGTCGCCTTGCCGGCCGGGCGGTTTCTGGGATGGCGACCGGATCGCGTTCTTCCACGAACGCAGCTTTGCTGAAGGTCAAGCGTACAGTGGATCGGATCGCCTGACTGGAACCCCGTTGCACAACGGGCCAGAGGCATGGTGCACACGCATGGTCGCCTGGCCGTGGCGCACCCGCCTACGCGTCGCCTTGCGGTCGGGGAGGCGCACGTTCGTCCTCCTCCTGGCCTTCCTGGGTCGGGATGGCGTAGCTGCCGGTGAGCCATTTGCCCAGGTCGATATCGGCACAGCGGCGCGAGCAGAACGGTCGGTACGCCTTGTCCGTTGCTTTGCTGCAGATCGGGCACGTCATCGGGTGCTGTCCAGAAAGGCGCTGTCGAGCGGCCAGCGCTCGCGTTTGCGGCTGAGCTCCACGTGGCCGAGCGGGGTCCAGCCGATGAAGGCGGTCTCAACCGGATCGTCCTTCAGCGCGTGCTTGAGGGCCTGTTCGGCCTGCTTTCTGTTCTTCTTGGCCAGTGGGGCCAGATCGACGACGATCTGCCCCCCGAGGCCACGTAGCCGCAAGCCGCGCGGCAGCGCCGCAAGGGCTGCCAGATTAGCCTTGAGCCCTGCGGCGGGCGAGGTGTCGCGCCCGGTGTTGACGTCTACCGCGATGAGCGCGCGCGTGGGCTCGATCGCGATCGAGCCGCCGCCGGGCAGGGGCGTGTTGGGGTCTGACAGGGCCGCGATCTCGTCGAGTACGCCGCTCGCGGCCAGGCCGCCGGGCTCTGTCGAGACGGTGTCGGGCCCCGGCCAGTCGCGCCAGGCCAGGTGATGGGCGTCCGGCGCGTCGGTGAGCCATTCCACGGGGCCGGAGACGTCGGCGGTGACGGCCTCCGCGAGGCTGCGCATATCCGCGATGTCGTTCAGGATATCGTCCTCCTCCGCCGCGGCGGCGCCGGTCCGAACGATGAGGCCCATCGCGCTGCCGTCCATCCCGTCCTCGGCCAGCAGGCGCAGGCGGCCGCGGGCCTCCTCGTCGCGAATGGTGCGTGACACGTTCAGCCCGGGCGCGCCGGGCGAGACGATGGCATAGCGCGACTTGAAAAGAAGGCGCCGGGTGAGGGGGATCGCCTTGCCCGGCTCGGCACGGCCGGTGATCTGCACCAGCAGCGGCTGCCCCGACGCGAGGGTCTTCTCGCCTTTGAGGTACCCCGATGCGCCGTCCGGCAGGCGGACGAAGACGCCGCCCATGCCTTTGACGGGCCGGTCCGCGACGGCGCGCGCGATCGCGCCCGGACCGGGGGGCGCCGCGGCGGGCGCGTCCACCAGCAGATCGTCGAGCCGTCCGTCCACGCATCGGGCCGCGACGCGGCGGCCGCCGAAGGTCTCGAGAAAGATGGCCGATCCCTTCACGCCAATCTCCAGCCGCGCGCCGGTTGCAGCAGCGGGGCTGCCTCCGGCGGGGATATTTCCGGCAAGATGAAGGGGCGGCGCCTCATGGGGTCGATCCGTAGACGTCGTAGCCCGCGCTTGAGAGCAGCGCTGCGGCTTCGGTGAGGGGCAGGCCGACGACGGCCGTGTAGGACCCCCGCAGCCAGGGGATGAAGGCGCCGGCGGGCCCCTGGATCGAATAGCCGCCGGCCTTGCCCTGCCAGTCCCCGGTGTCGAGGTAGGCGCTGCATTCCCTGTCCGTCAGGCGTTTCATCCGCACGGTCGTCTCGACGGCGCGGGTCCGTAGCGCTGCGTCCTTTCGGATTGCGACGGCGGTGATCACCCGGTGACGGCGGCCGGACAGGGCCTGCAGGAACTGCTCGGCCTCGGCCCGGTCCGAGGGCTTGCCGAGGATGCGGCGGCCGAGGGCCACGGTGGTATCGGCGCACAAGACGATCTCCCCCGGCTCTGCCGGTACGGCGCGGGCCTTGTCGCGCGCGATCCGCAGGCAATAGGGGCGGGGGCGTTCGCCGGCCTCGGGCGCTTCGTCGATATCGGGCGGGCGCACGGCGTCGGGGACGATCCCGATCTGGGCCAAGAGGTCCAGCCGGCGCGGCGATCCCGATCCGAGGATCAGTCTGGGCACGGACGACGCCCTATTTGAAGCGGTAGTTGATTCGTCCCTTGGTCAGGTCATAGGGGGTCATCTCGACCTGAACCTTGTCGCCAGCGAGGACGCGAATGCGATTCTTGCGCATTTTTCCTGCCGTATGTGCGATGATCTCATGGCCGTTTTCCAGCTCGACCCTGAACGTCGCATTCGGCAGGAGTTCCTTCACGACGCCGGGAAATTCGAGCAGTTCTTCCTTGGCCATGGTTACTCCGTGGTTGGTTGCGCGGGGCGTCCGAGCCCTCCGGCCCGTCGCGTGTGGCGTAGATGCGCCCAAAGACCCTTGAAATCAAGGGGCATCTTCCATCGGCCATCCTGACGTATGGGCCCGGGGGGACGCGAGCCCTGCCGAAGAGAGCGGATCGGGCGCTGTAGGGCGGGCGTGCGAGTCGGGGATCTGGGCTTGCGGCGGAATGCGACTCACTGCCCGCAAGGGAAGCGATTCGGAGCGGATCGAAGGGGGTGGGCCACACGCGCTCCGCCGCGCGGGACGCGCCGCAGCGGACGTTGGCGGGGATCTGACTCGGAGCGTGGAACATGGTCAGGATCTCGGGCGCTTGTCCGTCCGAGTTGTGACCGCTGTTTGTTGTTGCGCTCATGGGGCCAGACGACAGGGCTACCGACGGACCATTGCCGGAGATGCGTTGTGAACTCGTGTCAGACGCGTTGGCACAGCGCTTTCGCCTCAGAAGGCCGCCGGGCGCGATTCCTGTGGCGCGCGAGGAATCGGCGCTTTGGCCCCGCGCGATCTCTGAGCGAAGGTCTGCCTGATCTCGACCGCCGCCGCCGGTGCGCTTGGCCCACACTGACCAATCATGGCTCAGTGGTCCCCGCGGGACGGCACCGCCCCGGTCCACGGTGTCGCGGGGCGCAAGCCTTCCTGTCAGTGACGTGCATATGCCTGGATCAGCCCGCGCAGCCCGTCGACCTGAGTCGCCAGATCGGCGGCCGCGCCGCCATTGGCGTCGGCCATGGCGGCGAGATGTGCCGTGTCCCGTTCCATCGCTGCGAGCGCCGCTGTCACCTCCTTGGTTCCGATGACCTGGTTCGACGTTCCCTCGGCGATCTGCCCGACGCTGCGTACTGTGTCGTCCACGGCTGTGTTGATCTCTTCCAGCGCTTCTCCCGCCGCGCCGACCTGTGTGACGCCCTTGGCGACCTCGGCCTCGCTGCGCGAGATCAATTCGGCGATGTCCTGGCTCGCCTTGGCGGAGCGTTCCGCGAGGCTTCGCACCTCTGTCGCGACGACGGCAAATCCCTTTCCCGCCTCGCCCGCGCGCGCGGCCTCGACCGCGGCGTTGATCGAAAGAAGGTTGGTCTGAAAGGCGAACCCCTCGATGACCTTGGTGATCTTGGAGATATCCGCGGTGATGCTTTCGATGGCCTTCATCGACGTAACAGCGCCCTCGACGGTTTTAGCCCCGGAGCGCGACCGGTCTGCGGCCATCCGCACCATGCTCTCGCTCTTGCGGGCGTCTTCGGCGAGGCCGCCGAGCGCTTCGGCGAGCGACCGGATCGTCGCGCCGGATTGTTCGATCGCGGAGGACAGGCTCTCCGCCCGCTGCGTCAGTTCGCCGGCGCGCGAGGACAGCCCGCCGGTGACGTTGCCGAGCCGGTCGGCCCCGTCGAAGAAGCCGGAGACGACCTCGCTCAGCCGGTCCATCGTCTGGTTGAAGGCCTCGACGATGCGGCGGTTGTCGCCGGAAAACTCGCCCGTGATCCGTGCGCCGAGATCGCCATTCGACAACCCCTGGAGCCCGGCCGTCAGCGCCGTCGACATTACTTTGTCTTCGGTGAGGTCGATTGCGATCTTGAAAGCACCCTTCAGGTTCCCGGCCTTGTCATGCAGCGGAGAATATGTTGCGGCGATCCAGATCGGGGTACCGTCCTTGCGGAGACGCTTGAACGAGCCTCGCAGAAACTCTCCCCGCCCGACGCGGGACCAGTGCTCGCGGTACTCGGGGGTGTTCACCTCATCGGGCGGCATGAAGATGCTGTGGTGCTTTCCGACGATCTCGTCGAGCGTGTAGCCGACCGCATTCAGGAAATGGTCGTTGGCGCGCAGGATGGTGCCATCGGGCGTGAACTCGATGAAGGCATAGGATGACCTGATCGACTGCACGATCGCGGCGTTTTCGTTGTAGACGGCTGGTTCTTCGGCGGCTTGGCTGTGACCTTCGGCGGTGAAGTCGCGCATGCTGGGGCTCCCTATGACGTTGGGCGCACTTACCCATCGAAGGGTTAAGAATGACTTCCCCGCCGGGCGAAGAGTCCGCGCAGCGCATCCCACCTGTCCTAAAACCCCCAATGAATGGGCAGTGTGCCGCTCTCCGAGCACGCGCGGCCAGCTTCGGGCCGCTGTGCTCTCAGGCAACCGGCGCCTGTCCGCCCCAAGTCGCGATCATACGCTCGATGATCTGATCCCGCGCGATGCGATAGGAGGCGAGCTGGTTTTCCCGCGTTCCCCCCATCCCCGTGGGATCCATGACCGGCCAGTACAGAACATCGAGCGAATAGAGGCGCGTCAGGTCGAGCGCCCGGCGCTGTGACGCCGGGGACAGCGCGACGATCAGGTCGAACCCGCCCAGATCGTCACCCCATTGCTGCATCTCGTCGAAGCTGCGCGACCGATGGCGGGCAAGCTCCACCCCAAGTTCGGCGCAAACGGCAACGGCGAAGCCGTCAATCTCGCGGTCCCCGCGCACCCCGGCGGACTGAAGGTAGCTCTGGGTTCCGTAGATCCGTTTGGCGAGGCCTTCGGCCATCGGTGACCGGACGGAGTTGTGATCGCAACAGAACAGGATCGAAGAGGGAAGCTGTGCCAGCACCCGTCAGGACCCGTAATGCAGAACACAGATCAGAGTGAACAGGCGCCGGGCCGTGTCGATGTCGACCTCGGCCTTCCCCTCCAGCCGCTCCTGCAGCACGCGCGCGCCCTCGTTGTGGATGCCCCGGCGCGCCATGTCGATCACTTCGATCTGCGCCGGGGGAAGCTTCTTGACGGCATCGAAATAGCTCTCGCAGATCTGCCAGTAATCCTTGACCACCTGCCGGAACGGCGACAGTGAAAGGTGAAACTCCCCTACTTTCGAGGTGTTCTCCTCCGCGATATCGAAGACCAGCCGGCGTTCGCGGATCGCGAGGTTCAGCCGGTAGGGCCCCGGAGGCACCATATGTTCCGCCTTCTGCGGCAGGGTGAAGGAGTTGTCCTCCAGCAAATCGAAAATGGCGACCTTGCGCTCCTGTTCGATCTCCGGCGTGGGCGGCGGGAGGTTCGCGTCGTCGATCTCGATATGAGCGATACGGGTCATGGATGGGCCTCGTTTGTGGGCAGAGATCTAACGCCCATGCGCGCGCGATACAATCGCCCGGCGTGGGGGCAGCCAGCCCCTCGCTGCGTGCTGTGGGCGCCAAGCAGATTGCGCCGGATCGCGCTTGTCCGAGGGGAGAGAATGCGGTGGTCAGACCGGGAGGCCCGCGTGCCACCGTTCGCGCAGCGCGGGAAACCCGGAGAACAGCGAAGGGAACGCGGAGAAGAGCGCCGCTCTAGGCGCGCTGAAGTTGCGTGCGAGGGCGGAGGTCGCGCGGTGCTGCAGCGTCCGCACTGGATGGGCCCCGGTAGATGGGTCACCTCAGTGCAAGTCGGGCGCGGGGACGAACGGTCGGTGCCGGTCCGGCCTTCCGTCCACCCTGCGCGACCGACTGAACCGCATGCGAAACGGCGGCCTCGACTATCGCGCCGGGTGCCTGTGCTCCAACTGAGAGACGGCCGACCGAAGACGCCCGGCGCGCTATCCGCCGTCGTTCAACTGGTCCAGCCGCAGGCGCACGCTGAGCCCGTGCGCCTCGAGGCTCTCCGCCTGGGCCAGACGCTCCGCCGCCGGGCCGATCGCACCCA
>JBCDGG010000134.1:0-14581 GCA_038757905.1 Pseudomonadota bacterium
CACGGGCCGGTGAACCATGGGGCGCAAGACGAGCGCCGCGCCTGCGTGGCGGGTGAAAGGACCGACCAACCGGGCACAGCCCTCAAAATCTAGAAAAATCGGTGCTCTAGAACGATGCCAAGACGTGCCCGGGCGCAGTTCCCGCGCCGCGCGGCCGTCGGTTCTGGGCCCATAATCTCGCGATGGCTTGCGGCCGACTGCGAGTGGGCGCCCATTTGGTCAGCGCGTTGGAGCAGGGTGGCGGCCGCGCCGCGCGCAGGGCGGTGCGCTATGCCTCCGATGCGGTGCCGTCCGTGTCGCGCGCCTCCAGAAACGACCAGATCGAGCGCGTCAGACGGTTGGAGCGGCTTTCTTCGCGCAGCAAGGCGATCTGCAGATCGACCTCCCAGCCGGGCCGTCCCGTGCGCACCAGCGCGCCCGCTGCCAGGTCGGGGGCCACGAGGCTCTCCGGCAGCCAGGCCACACCGGCGCCATCCCGCGCACGGATACGCAGGGCGCCCGCCATCGCGTTCTCGTAGACCGGGCGCAACCGCGCGCCGACCTCCGGGGCCGCGATCAGCGCTTCGAGATGCCGGCTGATCGGCGCGGAATCGCCAAAGCGCAGGTAAGGAATGCCCGCCACCCCGTCATCGAAGCTGAAAACCGGCGCGCCGGTCTTGTCGGGTTTGGACACTGGGATCAGGCGGTCCCGTCCGATGGTCACCCGCTCCATCGCCCGGAGTTCGGCAAAGATCGGATCGGTCCGGTTCTCTTCGACATAGGCAATGACGAAGTCGACGCTGCCCTCGCGAAGGTCGCGCAAGCAATTGGAGAGATCGTCCGCCTTAAGGCGCGACAGGATCGGGCCATAGCTTTCCTCCAGCTCCTGCAGCCAAGAGGGAAAGAAACGCCAGCCGATGGAATGCTGAGTGCTGAAGGTCACGACGTACTTGTCAGGCAGCGATTGGGTTTCGAGGATCTGGCTACGCTCCGCCTCGATCCGCGCCAGCGCCTGCAACCCGGCCTCCAGCATCTGCGCGCCGGCCGCCGTCAGCCGAACCGGTTGCCGGGACCGGTCGACCAGCGTGACGCCCACCCATGCCTCCAACGCCTGAATCCGGCGACTGAAGGCCGATTGGCTCAGGTTGTTGCGCTCCGCCGCCTGCGAGAAATTCCCGGTCTGACTCAGGCGTTCGAGGTCTCGGAAAAGGTAGATGTCGGCCGTCTCACGC
Source organism: Pseudomonadota bacterium (assembly GCA_038757905.1). Classification (GTDB taxonomy): domain Bacteria; phylum Pseudomonadota; class Alphaproteobacteria; order Rhodobacterales; family Rhodobacteraceae; genus HLUCCA09. Next base: position 1,212 of record JBCDGG010000134.1, read on the forward strand.
ATGATGCAAGCAGTGCATAGAGTCAGACGCAGAACACAATGGCGCAATGCGAAGCACTTGGTCAGTCTTCCCGAGAACCAAGAATGGGGGACGGCGATGGGCGATACCGATGTGCTAACCAAACCGGGCGGTCGGATCGACCTGTCGCGCTTTCCGACCGCCGATCTGTGCCATCGCCCCACCCCGATCGAGCCGATGCCCCGCCTGAGCGCCGCCCTCGGCGGGCCCAGCCTGTTTGTCAAGCGCGACGATTGCACGGGCCTCGCGACCGGCGGGAACAAGACGCGCAAGCTGGAGTTTCTGGTGGGCGAGGCCCTGCGCGACGGCGCCGACATGCTGGTGACGCAAGGGGCGGTGCAATCCAACCATGTGCGCCAGACGGCCGCCGCGGCCTGCCGCGTGGGCCTGAAGTGCCACGTGGTGCTGGAGCGCCGCGTGCCCGGCCGGGCCGCGGAGTATGAGAAAACGGGCAACGTCTTCCTCGATGACCTGTTCGGGGCAACGCATGAGTTCCGCCCCGCCGGGCTGGACATGAATGCCGAAGGCCAGGCCGTCGCCGACCGTCTGAAGGCCGACGGACACCGGCCCTACTTCATTCCCGGCGGCGGCTCCAACGCCACCGGCGCGCTCGGCTATGCCAACTGCGCCCAGGAGATTGCCGATCATTGCGCCGAAACCGGGCAGCGCTTCGACTGGCTGGTCATGGCGACCGGCAGCACCGGCACCCATGCCGGGCTTCTGGCAGGCTTTCACATGCTGGGCCTCGACCTGCCCGTCATGGGCGTCAGCGTCCGGCAACCGCAGGAGCGGCAGATCGCGGCCGTGCATGGCCTGGCACTGAAGACCCTGGAAAAGCTTGGGGGGCCCGCGCTCCCGGTCGAGAAGGTTCTGGTCGACGACGGATATGTCGGCGAGGGCTACGGGATCGCCGCGGACTCAACCATGGAGGCGATCGCGCTGACCGCCCAGCGCGAAGGCCTTCTTCTGGATCCGGTCTATTCCGCCAAGGGTATGGCCGGGCTGATCGGAATGGTCCGGGCCGGCTTCTTCAAGCCGCACGAGAAGCTCTTGTTTTTGCACACGGGCGGGTCCGCCGCTCTGTTCGCCTACGAGGATCAGATCCGCACGTACCTAACCGCGTAACCGCCGATGCGGAGCCACCAACAGAGGAGCAAAGGAATGAAATCGACCTTCAGAACGACGATCCTGGCCTCGGCAGCTATGATTGCAGCGCTGCCCGCCCTTGCCGCGGAGGAAGTAAAGATCGGCGTCCCGTCCTGGACCGGAGCGCAGGCCATCGCCTATCTGCTCGGCGCGGTCGTCGAGACACGCATCGGCGGCACGGTCGAGTATGTCCCCGGGAACAACGCCACGATCTTTCAGGCGATGGATCAGGGCAAGGGCGATATCGACGTGCACCCCGATGTCTGGCTGCCCAATCAGGAAAGCTTCACCAAGAAGTATGTCGACGAGGCCGGCACGGTCGTCTTGTCGTCCAACCCCTATGAGGGCAACCAGGGCTTCTGCGTCTCCAAGGCGTTCGGCGAGGCCAACGCCATCACCGATATCGCCGATCTGGGCCGCCCCGACGTCGCGGCGCTGATGGACAGCGACGGCAACGGCAAGGGCGAGATGTGGATCGGCGCGCCTGGCTGGGCCTCGGCCAATGTCAACGAAGTGAAGGTGCGCGATTACGGCCTGCTCGATTTCGTCGAGCCCATCCGCGCCGAAGAAAGCGTCAAGACCGCCCGCATCAAGGACAGCATCGCCAAGGACGAGGGCTACGCGTTCTATTGCTACGAGCCGCATGCGGTATGGTTCATGTTCGATGTCCAGATGCTGACGGAGCCCGCATTCGATCCCGAGCTTTACGTGATGGTGCAGCCTTCGGACGATCCGGACTGGTACAACAAGTCCAACGTGGCCTCGAAGGATGCCCTGAAAGACGTTCAAATCGCATGGTCTAAATCTCTCGAGGAGCGCTCCCCCGCGATCTCGGAGTTCTTCGCCAACTTCGCGCTGACGGCCAACGATGTGAGCGGCTTCGCCTACGAGATCAGCGGCCAGGGCCGCGATCCGGCGGACGTCGCGCTGGAGTGGATCGAGGCGAACTCCGACCGCGTCGACAGCTGGCTCGGCCTCTGATCCCCCGGAACGGACCCTTGGTGGCGCCCGCGTAACGCGCGGGGGCCACGTTCCAATTTCAGACCGGGTGCCGCGATATGATGGACGACACCGTTTTCGAGATCTCGAACGTCTGGAAGGTGTTCGGCGCGAATGCCGAGGCCGCGCTCCGCGCGATCCGAGAGCGGGGCCTCGACAAGAAGGATGTCCTGTCGGAGTTCAACGCCGTCGTCGGCGTTGCCGATGTCAGCCTTTCTGTCAAACGCGGCGAGATCTTCTGCGTCATGGGCCTGTCGGGCAGCGGCAAGTCAACGCTTGTGCGTCACTTCAACAGATTGCTTGAACCCACTGACGGGAAAATAGAAATTGAAGGCACCGATGTCATGGCGCTCGGCCCTCGCGAGCTGCAGGCCTTCCGCAATCGCAAGATCGGCATGGTGTTTCAGAACTTCGCGCTGATGCCGCACAGATCGGTCTTGGACAATGTCGCGATGCCGCTTGAGATCCGCCAGGTCTCGAAGAACGACAGGATGCGGCAAGCCGCCGCGATCCTCGATATCGTCGAACTTGGCGCCTGGGGCGCCAAGTTCGCGCACGAGTTGTCGGGCGGCATGCAGCAGCGTGTGGGGCTCGCCCGGGCGCTCGCCGCCAACCCCGACGTGCTGCTGATGGACGAGCCGTTCTCCGCGCTCGATCCGCTGATCCGCCGCCAGTTGCAGGACGAGTTCATCCGCCTCAGCAAGATCATGAAGAAGACGACGATCTTCATCACGCATGACCTCGACGAGGCCGTGCGGATCGGCGACCGGATCGCCATCATGCGCGACGGCCGGATGGTGCAGATCGGGACCGCCGAAGAGATCATCACCGACCCGGCCGACGATTACGTGGCCGATTTCGTGGCGGGGATCTCGCGCCTGAAGGTGGTGCGCGCCCACGCCGTCATGCGCGAGATCGCGGCCTTCGTCGCGGATCGCGGCCCGATTGCTGCCAACGCGCCGCGGGTGAACGAAGGCGACACGCTCAGCACGCTGATCAACATGGCGATCGACACCAACGCCGCCATCGTCGTCGAAGACGATGGCACCGATGTCGGCGTCATCACCCGGGCGGACATCCTGCGCACCGTGATCGAAGGGACGGAAGTGTCATGAAGGATTCCACCGAAAACCCCCTCGACGCCACCGATACCGACGCCGCCCGGGCCTATGCCGAGGAGCGGCGCGAGAACATCCGCACCTTCGTACGCACCAGTCCCGACTACTACATCCGCAACTTCGACAAGATCGGCGGCAGTGCGCGGTTCACGCCCACGTTCAACCCCATGGCGGGCCTCTTCGGGCCCATCTGGTTCGGCGCGCGCGGGCTCTGGTCCTGGGCCTTGCCCTTTCTGATCCTTGAGGCACTGGCCTTCGTCCAGATGGCGCGCGGCCTCTTCGGAGACCTCGCCGCCGAAGCCAATGAACGCATCGCGTCGATCGAAGGCACGCTGGAGCTGCGCCGCCAGCAGCTCGCCACGGCCATCGAGAGCGGCTCCGACCGGGTCGACGCGTTCCGGCGCACGGTCGAGTCGCTCGAAGCCAATATCGGCGGCATCCGGGCCGAAGCGGTTGCGCTGGAAGAACAGGGGATCTGGATCGCCCTCGGCGGCCTCGTCCTGCTGGTCCTGGCCAAGGCGGCGGAGGCGGCAGTCGCCAACTGGGCGCTGGAGGCACGCTTCTCGGAATGGGTGTCGGACAAGACGATCCGGTCCGGCATGCCGGTGCCGCACATCGTGTTCAGCGCCGTCTTCTGCGTGCTGATCGTACTGACGGCGATGTTGCATTACAGCTTTCCCGGCCGTTTCGCGCTCCTGAGCGACTTTCCGACGGATCCAGACATAAGGCTCGTCAGTATCGACGCGGTGGAGGCGTTCTTCACCTGGGCCGTGATCAATGGCGAGGCTTTGTTCGACGGGATCACCTATGGGATCCGGCTGATCCTCGACGCGCTGGAGCTCGTCTTCGTCAGCACGCCCTGGATCGTCATCGCGAGCCTGATCATCCTTTTGACATGGCTGACCGCGGGCGTGCGCTTGGCGATCTATTCCGGCGCCTTCCTTGCCTATATGGGCCTGCTTGGGTTCTGGGAAAAAGCGATGACGACGCTCGCCCTCTTGGGCACGGCGGCGTGCCTGTCCATCGTGATCGGCATCCCCTTGGGCATGTTCGCGGCGCGCCGCCCCCGGTTCTACGCCTTCATCCAGCCGATCATGGACTTCATGCAGACGATGCCCGCCTTCGTGTTCATGATCCCGGTCATTGCCTTCTTCGGCACCGGCAAGCCCGCGGCCGTGGTCACGACGATGATCTTCGGCGGCACACCCGTGGTGCGCCTGACCGTGCTCGGCCTGCGCGGGGTGCCGGAAAGCGTGCGCGAGGCGGCGATCGCCTTCGGGGCGAACAAGTGGTACCTGCTGACACGGGTGGATCTGCCGCTCGCGGCGCCATCGATCCGGGCGGGCATCAACCAGACGATCATGCTCTCTCTGGCGATGGTCGTCGTGGCCTCGCTCATCGGCGCCAAGGGGCTCGGAGAGGACGTCCTGGAAGCGTTGCAATACGCCAATGTCGGTCAGGGCATCCTTGCAGGGTTTGCGATCCTGTTCTGCGCCATGATCCTCGACCGCATCGTTCAGGGCGCGCGCAAGTAGCGCCCCTGTGCGGCGCGGGCCCATGGCTGTGCCGCGCCCTGCCCCGCTGAGGCGCCCCGGCGCTTGCTCTCCGGTCTCTGGCCTCGGAGTGGGTTAGGCGCGCGCCGCTCCTGCATCGCTCGCCCACCCTTCCGCGCCGCTTCGTGCCCCGCCGATGGCAGGCTCAAGGGTGCCGCCAACCCCCTCGCACGGCCCATTCAAGGCTGTCGTCCGCGCCCGCGGATGCGTAGCCTGCGGCTCGGAGAATCGTCGGCGGGTGACGGGCGGGCGCACGCTTTGGGCGGCCATCCCCTGCCCGCCACGCCCATCCGCCAGAGACTGCGATGGAGATGCCCCATGGCCGATGGACCGGCTCGCTACACCAAGGTGACAACCAGCCATTGGGGCGCGTTCGAGGTTGACGTCGACGGGCACCGGCTCGTCGCCACGCGCCCCTTCGCTGCCGACACGAACGCTCCGGAGATTGCTAGAAGCGTCCCGGCGGCTGTCCATCATCGCTCGCGCGTCGCGCATCCGTCCATACGACGCGGCTGGCTCGACACGCGCGACCGCGATGGCCGCGGCGCCGACGACTACGTCGCCGTGCCGTGGGACGAAGCGCTCGACATTGCCGCGGCCGAGATCGACCGCGTGCGCCAGACCCACGGCAACACTTCGATCTACGGAGGCTCCTATGGATGGGCCTCGGCAGGGCGGTTTCATCATGCGCAGAGCCAGGTTCACCGGTTCCTGAACTGCATCGGCGGCTACGTGGCGTCCTTTGGAAGCTACTCCACCGGCTGCGCCCAGGCGATCATGCCCCATGTCTTCGGGCTGCCCTTCCCGAAACTGCTCTACGAGCATCAGGACAGCTGGGAGGTTCTGCACGACAACACCGAGACGCTCGTCATGTTCGGCGGCATCAACCCCAAGAATGCGCAAGTCAGCATGGGCGGGATCACCGAGCACGCCACGGCCGACTGGATCGCGCGCTTCGCGGCCAAGGGCATGCGGCTGATCAACATCGCCCCCCAGCGAACGGACGCGCCCACGCCGAGCGAGTGGATCGCGCTGCGCCCGGGCTCCGACACCGCGCTGATGCTGGCCCTGGCCTATGTGCTGGAACGCGACGGCCTGGCCGACCACTCCTTTCTGGCCCGCTGCACCGTCGGGTACGACAGGTTCCGGGCGTACTTGATGGGCGAGGCGGACGGGCAGCCCAAGAGCCCGGACTGGGCCGCGCCCCTCTGCGGGGTTGACGCCGCGCGCATCCGGGACCTTGCCCACCGCATGGCCACGACGCGCACCTTCATCACGGTGGCCTGGTCACTTCAGCGGGCCGTGCACGGCGAACAGCCGTACTGGATGTCGGCCGTGCTCGCCGCCATGCTGGGCCAGATCGGGTTGCCGGGCTGTGGCGTGGGCTACGGCTATGGCGCCATCGGCGGTGTCGGCAAGGTCCTGCGGGCGCTGCGCGGCATGACGCTTCCGCAGCTGACGAACCCGGTGGATGACGTGATCCCTGTCGCGCGGCTCGGCGACATGCTCCGCGCCCCGGGCGCGCCTTACGAGTTCAACGGCCAGCGGTACAACTACCCGGACATCCGGCTGGTCTATTGGGCGGGCGGCAACCCCTTTCACCATCATCAGGATCTGAACCGCCTGCAGGCCGCCTGGCGCGCGCCGGAAACGATCATCGTCAACGAGCCGTGGTGGACGGCGACCGCCAAACGCGCCGACATCGTCTTTCCTGTCACCACGCCCTATGAGCGCGAGGATATCGGACGCGCCAATCTCGATGAGTACCTGTTTCACATGCCGCAGCTGATCCCCCCCGTGGGCGAGGCGCGCGACGATTACGCCATCTTCGCCGGGCTTGCGGAGCGGCTGGGCGCGAGCACCGATTTCACCGAGGGCCGCAGCGCGACGGACTGGATCGAACATCTGTACGGGGAGTTCCGGTCGCTGGCCGGGGCGCAGGGCGTAGACGTGCCCGATCTCGATGCGCTGAAGGCGGCCAACTGGGTGCGCCTTCCCCTCGAAACCGACCGCCAGGAGGGCACCTACTTTGCCCCGTTCCGGGAAGATCCCGAAATCGCCCCGCTGGGCACGCCGTCCGGCCGGATCGAGATCTTTTCCGAAACGATCGACGGGTTCGGCTACGACGATTGCCCCGGGCACCCGGTCTGGCTGCCCCCGGATACCTGGCTCGGCACCGCGACGGCAGAGGCGCCGCTGCACATGGTTTCGCCGCAGCCGGGCGACAAGCTGCACAGCCAGTTGGAGGCCGCGCTCGCAGACGAGGAGGGCGCGCGGCCCGAAACCCTGGTGATCCACCCCGAGGATGCAGATGCGCGGGGCATTCGCTCGGGCGATCTTCTCCGGGTGTTCAATGCGCGTGGCGCCTGCCGGGCGCGCGCCCGGGTCTCGAACGATATCTGCGCGGGTGTCGTCGCCCTGCCGACGGGCGCATGGTTCGGCGATCCGGGTGGCAATATCGACCCTGACGGCAATCCCAACGTGCTGACCGAGGACATCGGCACCTCGCGCCTCGGGCAAGGCTGCAGCGCCCACACCGCCCTTGTGGATGTGACGCGCCTCGACACGTGACGACGGGCTTGCGCGCGACGGTCGGTCGCTTGCGTCGGGCCTCCTGGAGCTTCGCCGGACTGCGCAAGGGCGGACCCGCGCACGACATCCGTCGAGAGGATTGCCAACCGCGGCCGACGCCGCGCTGATGCCCGGGATCGCGCCCTGCGCCTGATGCATGGCCGTCGCGTGGGCCGGCACGCGTCGCCGCGCCTGCGCAAACAAGCGCCCTATTGGCGCAGCACAGAACCGCGCGGTGTTTTGGAATCGCGATATCAACTACTCTGGCCGTCATTCCGCAGCACAAATCCCGGTAACGCCATGCCCGCAAAGACTGCCGACCTCGATCCCGCGACTCTGAAAGGCTGGCTCGCCGATGCGCGGAAGAAACCTGTGAGCTTTGCCATGCTGGCCGGTCCCAAGGGGATCGTGATGCAGGCCGACAAGGTCAAATCGCCCGACCAGATGCGCAAGGCGGCCAAGTCTGCCGGTGGCGGTAAGGGATGCTGGGGGAAGATGACCGTCCAGCAAAAGGTTCTGATGCTGGTTTACGAAGGCAATCCGCCGGGAGGCTTCGACAAACAGGTGCGCAAGATGCTCGCCGATGCGGGATCGCCCATGCAGGTGCAGATGCAAAGCGCCGACGAGGCGGGCGGCGACGGCCAAGAACAGGCTGACGCAGACACCACATCGGACCTGCAGAACGACACCGCGGCGCTCGAAGAGGGGGAAGACGAGGAGGACGACGCAGCTCTGGACGAGGATGGCGAACCCCTCGACCTCGGCGCGACGATCCAGCTTGCCCGCAAGAAACCGCTGAACTTCGCCTGCATGCTGTCCGACGAGGGCGTGGCCCTGGTGACGGACCGACGCAAGCAATGGGGCATTCTCGTCAAGCAGGCGAAATCGGCCGGGGGCAGCGCGAAGGGCGGCTGGGGCACGCTGGCCGTCGAGGGCAAGGTCGTCGTCCTGAACTGTGTCGAGGACCCGCCGGGGACGCTCGCACGGAGGCTGAAGCTCTACCTCAAGGCCAACGGTCAGAAGTTCGCCGTCGAGATCCGCAGCCCCTCCGGCACGACCCATGAGCCGGAGGAGGACGCAGACACCGCGACGGACGACGCCCCGGCACCCCGCGGCGCGGACGGCTCGGCGACGCGCGACCGGTCGCCCGGGGATGCGCCCGAAAGCGATGCCCTCGGCGGAGAGCTTTCGGAAGAGGAACATGAAGCGCAGCGCAAAGCCTATATCAAGCTCCGGTTCGAGGAGATCTCGTCGGAGCTTGCCGTGCACTTCTCCAAGAAGGACATGCAGCAGTTCAAGGCGCCGCGCATGGAGATCATGCAAGCGCTGAAGACGGGCGATCTCGACACCGCGCAGCGGCTGACGGCCCAGCTCTTCAGCGCGCTGCAGGATGCCGAGCACCGGGCGCTGACGCTGATGTCGACGGATCTGGAACCCGCGCGGGCCGCGGAACTGGAATCCTGGGTCGGGGCCAACTTCATGGCCGAAGAAGGCGGGCTCGAAGTGGGCGGGGTTCGGCTCGGCGCGGACGAGGTCGGGGGGGAGCGCCTCGCCGCGGCGCTCAAAGGCGCCTCCGATCTGGGCAATCTGACCGAGCAGGAGCGCGATTACATCACCCTGCGCATTCTGCGGAAATGGGTGCATACGCCCGGCACGGGCGAGGACGGCGCCGACGAGAACATCGACGAACTCACCGCCGCCATGAAGGACGCGCCGCCCGAATTGCGGGAGCGTCTGGCGACCCTCTACTGGGAAACCCACACCCAGAACATGCTGTTCAAGGTGGGCGAGGATAACGGGCTCGACACGCATCCCGCATTCGAAAAGCGCGACCTGTCGATGCAACTGATGGAAAATACCATCGATCTGAATCCCACCGGCGCGACGCAGGAGCTGGCCATGACGGTGGGGGGCCAGGGCCTCGCGCAACTGGCCATGGGGCAGTATCGCAAGCAATCCATCGCCGGGACCAACATGGTCTACGAGGATATGAAGAACCCCTATTTCGATGCGTTCAGCGATGAGCATCGCCGCACGCTGATCCGCGAAGTGGCGGACGGGGCACTTGGCAATGTGGAGCAGTCCGACGCGTTCATGTCGTTCATGTTCGGCGGCACCTACGAAGACGGTGTCGAAGACCCGGCGGATCAGGCCGCCTGGGCCGACGCGCTGTCCAAGACGCTGGCGCGCAACAACTGCCTCGTGCCGCGGCTGGCCGGCGAGACCGAGGAGCGCCTGAAAGGCGCGCTCGCCACCGAGGGGGGGCGCGAGCTTCTGTTCAACGGACAGGTGCCCGAGCCGATGCGCAACTGGGCGTTGAACCACTTCGCCCCCTCCCCCGATGACTGGACGCGCCAGCCCTGGACGGCGGAGGACGTCAAGGACGGCTGGGAAAGCGAGACCGTCGCGCAGGCCTATGCCGCACCGATCCTCGACGAGGCCGCCAAACAGTTTCCGGAGCCTGTGGCCTTCGATCTGAAGGAGAACAAGGGCGATCTGGCGCGCAACTTCGCCCTGTCCTTCGGCCTGCCGCCGAACCTGCCCTACAAGGACGGCGAAACGAAGGAGCAGTACCAGCAACGTCTGGCGCAGACGGATCCGGACAAGCTCTACGATCCCTCCCTGCCGCCGCTGAAGAACTTCTTCGAGCATGTGGGAGAGCTGGAAGATGGCGGCGCGACGGAAGCCAAGATAACGCCTATTCCGATCACCTACACCAGCAACGACAGCGGCGCCAAAGTGCTGAAGGTGATCCGCCTGGAGCGCGAGGGACAGGGCCCGCTGTTCTTCGACCACATCAACAACCGCTACCGCGACGTTCAGCACTGGGTCGAAGAGAACAAGCTGCCCGAGGGCAAGGTCACCTATCCGCGCGACATGGAGTTGGGCAACCCGCCGGTGACGGTCGCAACCCCTGGCAACAAGATCGCCGATGCCGCGATGATGGCGCTCGACGTGACGGTGATGGCCGTCGGCACCGTGGCCGGCGTTGCGGCGATGGTGGGCACGGGCGGCGCCGCGACCCCGCTCGTGATCGCCGGTCTGGCCGCGCTCTATGGCGCCGGACGCGCCGGGAAGGAGCTCTACGACAAGGACGACCTCGGCCACGACACGATGGACCTGAGCGATCCGCAGATCCGCGCGCTCTGGTTGGAGCTTGGCTCCTCGGCCCTGTCCATCGGGGCGCTCGGCGGCGGAATGCGGGCCACCTCGCTCATCGCCAAGGGCACGCGCATGAGCAAGATGGGCGCGAATGTCGTGGCCGGTATGACCGTGGCCGGCAACCTGACGGATGCCGTTGCGATGGGCGACTCGATGCTCCAGCTCGAGCAGAACTGGGAGAAGATGTCGCCCGAGCACCGGAACATGGCGCTGCTGCAACTGTCGTTCCAGGTTGGCATGCACGGCGCCTCTGCCAAGGCAGGGGGCGGCAAGTATGTCGACAGCTTCGACTTCAAGAAAACCCGCAACCAGCTGGAATGGGGCACACCCCACACCGTCATGAAGGCCGGCGCGGACGACACCGATATCGACCCCGGCGGTATTGCGGTGAAATACGACAAGGCCTCGCCGCCCGACAAACCCTACCCGGACAACTTCCGCATCGTCTACAACGGCGAGCCGCCCACGCAGGCGCAGATCCACCTGCATGCGCAGGCGGCCTCGGCCATGGACGCCTCCGTCAAGATGCAGAAGCGCTACAAGGATCTGAACAACGGCACGGAGCCGGAAGCCGGGTCCGCGGCCTGGGAGGCGCAGTTCGAGCTGACCAAGATCCAGGGAGAGGCGAACCTTGTCCGCGAAAAGCTCAACAGCGGCGCCCTGACCGAAGAGGAAAGCGCGCGCCTGCAATCGCGGTTGGACGAGTTGAACAGCGCGCTGATCGTGGAGCAGGCGCGGCTGGATCAATGGGATGCCAGAAAGGGCGTCACCGGTCCCGATGGGGCCGGGCTGGTCGCCGCGCCCTCGGGCGGCGAGAGCCAGCGCATCGGAAAGGACTGGCCCGAGGCGCCGAAGGGCTATCACTGGGTGGCGAGCCCCGATGGGACGCCCTTCATCCGCAAGAGCCGCGGCACCGATGGCGACAGGCTTTGGTACGATCCGGACAAGAAGGCGTTCATCCTGCATGCCGATCGCCCGGATGTCGGCATGACGGTCGTGGGCCACGGCGAGAACGAGATGATGTTTCTCGCCCGCGGCGACGGCAAGACGGCGGAAGCCCATGCCACCTTGCGGAAGTATCACATCAACGCAGAGCGCTCGGCCGAGGAACTCGCGGCACAGAAAACGGTTGGCGGTCAGGGCCACGACACCGACGACGCCGGTCACTCTATCGGGCACCGCTTCGGGCTCGATCAGGGGATGGACAACCTCTTTCCGCAGGATTCGAATTTCAACCGCGGCGCCTACAAGAAGATGGAGAACGAGTTCGCCGACTGGATCGCCGCGGGGGCGGAGGTGCGCGTCTCCGTCACGGTCGATCAGTTCGACGGTGACCGTCCGGCCCGATGGACGGTCAGTTATGTCGTCACGGACCCGCAAACCGGCAAGGAAGTGTTCGACAATCTCAAGCGGTTCAAGAACAACGACAAGCAGACGTTCGACCGCAAGTCGTCCTCCGACATCGCGGACATCATCGAGGCCAATCGTGCGGCGGAGGCAGTGCAATGACCGATTCCATCCAGAATGCGCTGATCTTCGAGATCGGCGAGATGATCGTCGAAGATCCCCGCTACGCGGACGATGCCTGGCACAGCATCAGCCTTGTGGCGACGATCGGCGAGGATGTCGAGGAGCTGACGGCGTTCCGGTTCGACGAGGCCGGCCAATCCTCGCCGGGTACGCCCCGGCGGGGCGGCGCGATCCTCGACAAGCTGATCGAGCTGCGCGAGCAGATGCAGCAAACCGGCGGCGGGGCGTTCGTGCAGTGCCTCATCCAGATCAAGAAGCCGGACTACGACCTGACCGTGAAGTTCGAGCATGACGATCCGGAGCGTTGGTCGCCCGGCAGCGTGTCGATGGATATGAGCGCCTTCGCCGACGCCCTGCGCCCCGCCTGACCCTTCGGTCTTAGGCGTGACCGTGGCCGCCCAGCCCCAGCGAACTGCCAAGAGAGCGGCGTCACGGTGGCCGGCTAATGCTGGAAGTGCGTCGCCCCTGGCGCGCGGCCCTGACATCTCGCCGTCCAGGGGGCGGTGTCTTCCGCACGGAGGACTGAGAGACTGAAAATGCGCGGAGGCGGTTCATGGCGCTTGAAGGCACCTTGGGGTCAAACACCTCTCTTAGACCGTCAGAGCGCGGAGCTTGGCCGAGGTCGACCAGGGGCGCCTCGTTGGCGCCGGGGCGCGTCAGCCGGTGTATCTGGCCAGCGTCGCGTCGCACCCCTCGGCCCAGAGCAGGCCCAGCCAGCGCGCGAAGGCCGAACTGAACGCCTCCGCATCGGCCAGATCCCCGTAAATCTGCCGCTGCGCCAGCCATGCCAGCGGATCGGCACGCGCCGCGCGCGCGGCCTCCGACAGATCCGGCCAGGCCGGATCGTTGGGGGCGATCTCGCTGCCGTCTTCGCGGGTCCCTTCGCACATGCGCGCCCACAGCGCCTGCGAAAGCGCGAGGCCCTGGACCGGCGTACCGGCCTTCAGCGCATCGCGCAGGATCGGGTGGATGAACCCGGTGTGGCGGGACGAGCCGTCAAACGCCACCCGGCGCGTCGTATCGACGATCTGGCTATTGGCGAAGCGCTGCAGGATGCGTTCGACATAGGCCGCCGGTGTCATATCCGGAACGGCGGGCACATGGGCGACGATCTCGTCCTGCTGCACCTTCTCGACGAAGGCCGACACCCTCGGGTGCCGCATGCATCCTGAAATGGTCTCGATCCCGAGGATCTCGCCCGGGTTCGCGATGATCTGATGGCCCGCATTCAGGACGCGCAGTTTCATCGTCTCGTAGTCCTGGACCCGATCCG
>JBCDGG010000135.1:0-14404 GCA_038757905.1 Pseudomonadota bacterium
CTCGGGCTTCTACTTGGCCCATCCCGACGCGGCCTATTTCGGTGTTGGCCGCATCGGCGCAGATCAGGTGGCCGATTATGCCGGGCGCAAGGGCATCGCGCTGTCGGAGGCAGAGCGTTGGCTCTCTCCGAACCTGGCCTACACGCCGGAACCGGAACGGCTCGCGGGGTAATCCTGTGTTCGGTGCGGCACAAGGACGTTGCGCAGGGTTTCCTCGGGCGGCGTGACGGGCCAGCCCTGCGCCCTTTGAGAATCAGCAGGAACACCCGTCCAAGGGGGCGACGCGGAGTCTCGCGCGCGGCGGCAGGGCTTACTGTCCGCGAAAGCTGTCGTGGGCGGGAGAGCAGGAGGGTCACCCCGGCAAATGTAATAAAATCAGTGTGTTGAGGTCTTCGGGCGGGCCGTTCCGGACCGCGAGCCCTGGCTTTCTTGAGAATAAGTCGCAAAAGCGTTGACTTCTTGCGAGTGACTTGCAATAGCATACCGGTGATCCGCCCTCCGTTCATCACGTCACGACAAGGAGCCTGATGCATGACGTCCGCCCGTCGACTTTCCTTCGCCGCCCTTATGGCCATCGGCCTTGCGCTTCCGGCATCTGCCGAGAGCGACAGCCTGGAGGTCGTCGCGACGACCGGCATGATCGCCGATGCCGCGCGCGAAGTCGGGGGGGAGCTTGTCGCTGTCGAGGCGCTGATGGGGCCGGGCGTGGATCCGCATGCCTACCGCCAGACCCGGACGGACATCGTTGCGATGAACCGGGCGGACCTTGTGCTGTGGCACGGTCTCTACCTGGAAGCGCAGCTCGAGGATTTCATGACGCAGCTCGATGCGGAGCAGAACGTCGTTGCGGTGGCCGAAAGCATGCCGCGCAACCTGCTGATCGGGCATGACGATTACGCCGACAAGTACGACCCGCACGTTTGGATGAACCCCAACCTGTGGTCCCGCGTGGTGCTGAGCGTCCGCGATGCGCTGATCGAGACGGCGCCGGAGCATGAGGCGGTGTTCCGCGAGAACGCCGATGTGCACCTGTCGGAGCTGAAGGACCTCGCGCAATACACGACGCGTGTCCTCTCGTCGGTTCCGCCTGAAAGCCGCGTCCTGCTCTCCGCCCACGATGCCTTCAACTACTTCGGATCCGCCTATGGGTTCGAGGTGATGGGCATCCAAGGGATTTCGACCGAGAGCGAGGCCGGGTTGCAGCGCATCGCCGAGCTGGTCGACATGCTGGTCGAGCGCGATATCCGCGCCGTCTTTGTCGAGAGTTCCGTGTCGGATCGCAACATCCGCGCGCTGATCGAAGGCGCCGCCGCGGAAGACCACGAGGTGGTGATCGGCGGCGAGCTCTTTTCCGACGCCATGGGCGAGCCCGGCACCTACGAGGGCACCTATGTCGGGATGATCGACCACAATGCCACCGTGATCTCCTCCGCCCTTGGGGGCGAAGCGCCTGAACGGGGCATGTCCGACATGTTGAACTAGAGAAGATACCGATGGCACAGCGCACCCTTTCCATCGCAAGCGACGGCGGGCAGACGACCCGCCGCGCGCCCGACCCCGCCACACCGCTCGCCATTCGCGGCATGACCGTCTCCTATGGCGAGAAACCGGCGGTGTTCTCTGTCGACGCTGACTTCCCCGCCGAAGCCATGACCGCCGTGATCGGGCCAAACGGGGCCGGAAAGTCGACCCTTTTGAAGGCGTCCCTGGGCATCATCCCTCGGGTCTCGGGCGAGGTCAGCGTCTTCGGCCGGCCCATTGAGACCGCGCGTGACCGCGTCGCCTATGTGCCCCAGCGCGCCTCGGTCGATTGGGACTTTCCCACCACCGTGATGGACGTTGTTCTGATGGGCCTCTACCGGAAGGTCGGCCTGCTCGGCCGCCTGTCCGGCGCCCATCGGGCCTCCGCGCGGCAGTGTCTGGATCGTGTCGGCATGGCCGATTTCGCCGACCGCCAGATCGGGCAGCTTTCCGGCGGGCAGCAACAGCGCGTCTTTCTGGCCCGCGCGCTGGCGCAGGACGCCGATCTGTACCTGCTCGACGAACCTTTCGCCGGGGTCGACGCGGCGACCGAGCGCGCGATCATCGACGTTCTGAAATCTTTGAAGACGCACGGAAAGGCCGTTGTCTGCGTGCACCACGATCTGGCAACGGTGCCGGACTATTTCGACAACGTGCTGCTCATCAACGTGCGCCGGATCGCGGAAGGCACCGTGGCAGAGGCCTTCACCCCGCAGATGCTGCACGCCACCTATGGCGGGCGTCTCGCGACGGCCCATACCGAAGAGCTTGCCGCCGCCCAGGGCGTGTGATGTCCGCCTTCGCCGACGCGCTCCTGCTGAATGCGGGCTACAATGCCGCGCTTGTCGCGATCGGTGCGGCTCTGCTCGGGTTTGCCTGCGGTGCTTCTGGGACGTTTCTGTTTCTTCGCAAGCGCGCGCTGGTCTCCGATGCGGTGGCCCACGCCACGCTCCCCGGCGTCGGGCTGGCCTTCATTCTGATGGTCGCGCTTGGGGGTGACGGACGCAACCTGTTGGGCCTGCTCGCAGGCTCGGCAATCAGCGCGACCGTCGGCCTCCTCCTGATCGAGTGGATGACCCGGCGCACGCGGCTGTCTGAAGATGCAGCGATCGGTGCCGTTCTCGGGGTGTTCTTCGGCATCGGCGTGGTGATCCTGACCATTGTGCAATCCATGTCGGCGGGTCGGCAGGCGGGGCTGGAGGATTTTTTGCTCGGCGCCACCGCGGGCATGCTGTTTCAGGACGCCGTCATCATCGCGGTGGGCGGTGGCCTGGCGGTGCTGACGACGTGGGCGTTTCGCCGCCCGATGACGATCGTGTCCTTCGATCCGGACTATGCGGCTGCGCTGGGCTACGACGTGCGGCGCGTCGATCTTGCGATCATGGGGCTGGTGATGGCGGTCACGGTGATCGGGCTGAAGATCGTCGGCCTTGTGATGATCGTCGCCCTGCTGATCATCCCCCCGGTGACGGCGCGCTTCTGGACGGAGCGCAGTGGCCACGTGATCTGGTGGGCGGGCGCGGCCGGCGCCGTGTCGGGCTATGTCGGTGCGGCCCTTTCGGCGTCGGCGCCTGCGTTGCCGACCGGCCCGATCATCGTGCTCGTCGCGTCTGGGCTGTTCTTCCTCTCGCTCTTCTTCGCCCCGGCGCGCGGCGTGGCGGCGGCCATCCTGCGCCATTTGCGGTTTCAGCGCCGCGTCCATCGCCGGCAGGGGCTGCTGGCGCTCGCCCGCGGCGAGACGATCCACGATCCCCTGACATTGCGGGTGCTGCGCGGCCAGGGTCTGATCCGCCCCGACGGGGTGGCGACCGAGGCGGGCCGGGCGGTGGCGGCCAAGGTCGCGCGCGACGAGCGGCGCTGGGACATCGCGCGCGAGATCCATCAGGATACCGGGCTGACCGGCCGGTATGACGGCCTGACCCCCATCGAGGAGGTCTTCACGCCTGACGAGATCGATGCGTTCGACAGGTATCTGGGCGGCCCGGCGGCCGTACCGGAACCGGCCCCGGGGCACTGAGCGATGCTGGGTGCGGATTTCGTCCAGTTCTCGCTGACGCCGATCCTGATCGGCAGCCTTGCGGCCGTGGCCTGCGCCCTGCCGGGGAACTTCCTTGTGCTGCGCCGGCAAGCGCTGATCGGCGACGCGATCAGCCACGTCGTCCTGCCGGGCATTGTGGTTGCGTTTCTTCTCACGGCGACCACGGCGGCCCTGCCGATGCTGCTCGGAGCGGCGGGCGCGGCGATCGTCGCGGTACTGCTGATCGAGGCCATCAAGCGCCTTGGCCGGATCGAGCCCGGGGCCGCGATGGGCGTGTCCTTCACATTTCTCTTCGCGCTCGGGGTGCTGATCCTCGAGCAATCGGACACGTCGAGCGTTCACCTCGATGTGGAACACGCGCTGATGGGCAATCTGGAATCGCTGATCTGGTTCCGGGCCGAGGGGTGGGGATCGCTGCTCGATCCTGTGGCCCTCGCAGCGCTGCCGGATGAGCTTTCGCGCCTGGCTGTCGTTACGGCAGCTGTCGCGCTGCTGACCTGGGTGTTCTGGCGGCCCCTTGCGATCTCGACCTTCGATGAGGGGTTTGCCCGCGGGTTGGGCATGCCGGTGGGCGCCATCGGGTTCGGTCTTGTCGTGGTTGCGGCCATCGCTGCGGTTGCGGCTTTCGATGCCGTCGGCTCGATCATCGTGATCGCCATGTTCATCTGCCCACCCGCCGCCGCCCGGCTGATGACCAACCGTTTGGGCGTGCAGGTGGCCTGGAGCGTCGTCTTCGCGGTGCTGTCTGCGATCCTCGGCTATGTCCTCGCCGGATACGGCCCGCTCTGGTTAGGCGCCGAGGACGCGGTCAGCGCGGCGGGGATGATCGCGGCGGTGTCGGGCGTAATCCTCGGCCTCGCCTGTCTCTTCGGGCCGTGCCGGACGCGGGTTGGCGCATCGGCGGAGACGACGGCCCCCTAGCGTCTTGCAGGGTTCTGCGGCACCCGCATGGGTCGGGTCGAAGCCCGCCAGTGGGGTCTATGTTGCCGACAGCACGTGCCGACGCGGCCCCAACTCGCGGGCCTGGGGCTGCGGGGGATCTCGGATCAGTCGGCCCAGGTGCGGCAGCCTTTGCGCTCCGGCATCGTGGGATGGGACGCGGCGCAGCGCTCAGCCGGTCCGGGGGGCCACCTCCACCGCCGCCCGACATGTACAGGTCGAACAGCGCGGGCCGGTTCTGGTTTCCGATGCACGACAAGCCGCCAAAGCCCCGCGTGATCAGGAGCACCGTCGGCGCGCCCTTGCGCTCCCGTAGCGCGTTCGTGGCCAACGTGGCGTCCATTTTGGCCACCGCGATGGTGGCGTCGGGGATGGGATCGCCCGATGGAAGGCCGAGCACCGCCCGGATGCCGGGGGCCGCGGCATCGCGATAGGCGCCCGGGCTCTCCGACAAGAGCTTGTGGGTCATCAGCGTGCCATCCGGGCGGCGTGCGACGATCTCGGTAAAGATTCCGCCCCGCTCTACCCAGAACTCTCACTGTGCCTTGGGTTCAGCGGCCATGATGCGGCGCTCCCGGTCCGTGGATGCGACAACCGGGCGCGGCGCGGTCGGTAAGGAATGCCGTGGCGGGACGCCGCCATGGGGCTAGGGCGAAATCGATCCGGGCGCCGCCCGGGCGGGCGCGCTGCGGCAATGCCGCCAAATCGCCACCTTCCCCCGATAGCCCGGGCGGCGGTAAAGAGTGAGGGAAGAGGATGGACGGTTCAGCGACGAAACCGCTCGGCGTCGCGCTTGTCCTGCTGGATCGGAACGCGCCGCCCGGGGTCGCCCACGGCGCGGCGCATCTGGCGCAATGGATCGCCGACGATCCGCGGGTGGAACTCGTGTCGGTCGACCGCGTCCCTGCCCCCCGCGTGCAGGGCGTGGTGCCTCGTCTGATGCGGGCCGAGGCGCGGCTCCACAGGCCCGGGGCGCCCCGCCCGCTTCCCTCGCCGGTGGGTGGTGCCCCGGATGTCGTCGTCGACCTCACCGGGGCGCAGGCCTTCGCCGGGCAGACGCCGCGCTTCGGCGTGTGGCGGCTCAGCGCCCATGCGCCGGGCGCGGGCTTTGCCGCAATCGCCTCTGGCGCCGGCGTGACAGAGGTTGTGCTGACGGCCGAGCGTTCCGGGCAGGCCACGCCCATCGAGAGGGCCATCTACGGGACCAAGCCGCTGGCCGGGTTGAACGCCGCCTTCATCGGCGAGAAGTCGGTTCAGCTGGTGTGCCGTGCCCTCGCTGAGCTTAACCTCACCGGTGACTTGCCTGCGCCTGACGTGCCCAACTCCTCCCTGCCTGCAACCGCGCGTTCGGACGTCGGCAGCGGGCCTGAGAGCGCGCCGGAGCGGGCGGGGCTTCTCCGCTACGCGGCGCTTGTGGCGCCGCGGCTCGCCGCGCGTTTCGGCGGCAAGTTGGGGCGCCTTGCAGGCAGGCGCCGGCCTGCCTTTGCCCTGCGGATCTGCAAGGGCGGCCCGCTCGACTTCGATCCGACCCGCGGGGTGACCTTGAGGCCGCCGGCCGGGCATTTTTGGGCGGACCCGTTCCTGCATGTCGCCGGGGGCGCGCCGTATCTGTTCTACGAGGATTACGACGGATCGGTCGGCCGGGGCCTGCTGAAGGTCGCCCGGCTCGACTGCGACCGGCTGGTCGAGCTCGGATCGCCGATCGCCTCCGACGACCATCTGTCCTACCCCTTCGTGTTCGCCGCCGACGGCGAGATCTGGATGATTCCGGAGACGGTCGCGTCGCGGCGGATCGAGATCTGGCGCGCTGTCGAGTTTCCCTTGCATTGGGAGCGCGTCGGCACCGCGCTGGACGGATACGCCGCCGCCGACAGCGTGGTGATGTGCCACAACGGGGCGTGGTGGCTCTTCACGAACATCAGCAACGACAGTTTCGGGGATCACTGTGCCGAGTTGCATTTGTTCCGGGCGGATGGGCCGGATCTGCGGCGCCTGGAGCCGCATCCGCTGAACCCGGTGGTCGTCGACAGCACACGGGCCCGCGGGGCGGGGCGCGTCTGGGCGGAGGGCGGGCGCCTGTACCGTGCCAGCCAGAACTCGTCGCACGGGGTTTATGGGTGGGGTCTGAACGTGATGGAGATTACGCGCCTCGACGGCACGGGCTATGCCGAGCGCCGCGCGCGCGAGATCACGCCCCTGACGGTGCCCGGCCTGCAGGCCTGCCACCACATGGACTTTGCCCAGGGGCGTGTGGTGATCGATCTCAGGACGGATGACGGAGCCTGACGGACTTGGGCGGGTCCTGATGGCCTATTTGGGGCTGGGGACGGGGCGCCTGGCGGCCGCTCGCCGATCGGTGTGTGTTGCGGCCTGAGGACAAGGCTGGGGGGCTGTCTGCCCCCCAGACCCCCCGAGGATACTTGCGGCAAGATGAAGGGGCGGGCTTGTGTGGGCGCCGGCGGTGTATTGGGGCGGCGCGGCGCGGGTCAGTCGCGCAGTTCTTCGGGCGCGACGCCCCAGAGGGCGGATTTCTGGACCCAGCCGCGCTCCCGTCCGGCGCTGATCCTGCACCAGTCGGGGTCGCACGGACCGAGCCGCGCGACCACACCGGCCTCCGCCCGGGCGAGGACGCGCGCGTCGCTCCGCGGGTGCTGGCGGAGGGCGACCATATCCTCCTCGACCAGGACGCTGCGGGCGCCCGACAGGAGGGCATAATGCACCCAGCCGCCGGCACCGTCGCGGTCGCGCACCCGGCGCCAATGGCCGAACTCCGCTGTGACCTCGAGCGGCATGGCGCGCCTTGTATAGACCCAGTCGATCCGGTGGGACAGCGATGGCCCGCGCCGCACGTTGCCCTCGTCGGATTTGAGCGACACGAAGCGCGGCAGCGGCAGGTTCGTCACCGGCCCGCGCACCGTCTCGGGCACGGGACCGGGAATGGGCGCCGGTATTGGCCCGGGGATCGGGGCGGTGCCGGGCGTTGCATGTGCCGCTTGCACCGGGGCGGGCTCCGCAGCCACGGGCGCGGCCGCGACAGCCGCGGCGGCCAGAAGCGCCAGCGCGGCGAGGACGTGGCGCGCCGGGCGCGCAGGGCAAAGGGGGAACGGGCGCAGCGCCGTGCCGATCCGGGTGATCATGAAGTTCGCTCGTGCCTCAGATATGCGTGCCGACGCTTGTTCCCGCGCCGGCTTATCGTCAATGTGCCAGTCAGAGGCCGGACGGGGAAGATCGAGGGAGGGCCACCATGTCATCTCAGCGCCTGAGTGTTGTCGTCACGCGACGCTTGCCCGAAGCCGTGGAGACGCGGCTGTCGGAGCTCTTCGACGTGGAGTTGCGCGACGACGATACGCCCATGGGCCGCGACGCGCTCGTGGCTGCGATGGCGCGGGCCGATGTGCTGGTGCCCACGATCACCGACCGGATCGATGCGGGCATGCTGGGGCAGGCGGGCGAGCGCCTGAAGCTGATTGCGAATTACGGCTCCGGGGTTGACAATGTCGATGTGGCGACTGCCCGTCAGCGCGGCATTCTGGTGTCGAACACGCCCGGATCCACGACGGACGATACCGCGGATATGGTGATGGCACTGATGCTTGCGGTGACGCGGCGCATCCCGGAGGGGCTCAGCGCCATGCAGGCCGGCGCGTGGGACGGGTGGGCGCCGACCGCGTTCCTCGGCGGGCGAATCGCGGGGCGGCGGCTTGGCATTCTGGGGATGGGCCGGATCGGGCAGGCGGTGGCGCGGCGCGCTGGTGCCTTCGGAATGCAGGTGCATTACCACAACCGGCGCCGTCTGCGCCCCGAGATCGAAGACGATCTGCAGGCGACCTATTGGGAGAGCCTCGACCAGATGATCGCGCGCATGGATGTGGTGTCGGTCAACTGCCCGCACACGCCCTCGACGTTTCATCTGATGAATGCGCGGCGTCTGAAGCTGATGAAGCCCGAGGCGGTGCTGGTGAACACCTCGCGCGGAGAAGTGGTGGACGAGAATGCGCTCACGCGGATGCTGCGGGCGGGCGAGATCGCGGGCGCGGGTCTCGATGTCTACGAGCATGGAACGGACATCAATCCGCGGCTGCGGGAGCTGTCCAACGTGGTGCTCCTGCCCCATATGGGATCGGCGACGCGCGAAGGCCGGGTGGAGATGGGCGAGAAGGTGATCATCAACGTCAAGACCTTTGCCGACGGTCACCGCCCGCCGGATCTGGTCGTGCCGGCGATGCTCTGACGCCACCACGCGGCCACCTGTCCGGAGGCGGCCCGCTCCCTTTGTGCAGGGGCCGATGTGCCGCGCGATCCCACTAAGTGGGGGCGTTTGGCGGTGCGGCCGGTGCCGATGCCCGCCGATGTGGTGTGCTTGCACGAGGGGCGCCGAGGGGTTGTAGGGCGGAAGCGTCGGGGCTCGGCGCTTGCCTGAAGGGCGTTGTGGGAAAGGGATCAGGCGGCGCGGCCTTTCGCGAGATGGGGGTCAGCGATTGATGCCTCCTTGCTGTGACACCGGTCAGTTGGCGGCATACTGCGATGGAGCATACCGTTGACGTCCTCTACCGCCAGGGCCCCTGGCGCGTCCTGCGGGTGCGGGGAACCGAGGTTGCCTGCATCTCGGGCCGTGGTTTGAGAACGTCCGCGGGCCCAACAGAGCCCGACTGCGCCATCTCCCGCAGCTTGGCGATCCGGTTCTCGGCCGCCGGATGGGTCGAGAACAGCTTGTCATGGGCGTGGGCGTGCAGCGGGTTCACGATGAACATATGCGCGGTGCCCGGGTTGCGCTCGGCCGAGTTCATGTCGATGCGCGCCGCAAGGCCGGAGATCTTGGCCAAGGCCGAGGCGAGCCACATCGGCTGGCCGCAGATCTCGGCCCCGATCCTGTCGGCCTCGTACTCGCGCGTGCGCGAGATCGCCATCTGCACCAGCCCGGCGGCCAGCGGCGCCAGGATCATGGTGGCCAGCACGCCGATGATCCCCATCCCGTTGTCGCGCCCGCCGCGGAACAGGAAGGCGAAGTTGGCCAGCATCGTGATGGCGCCCGCGAGGGTGGCGGCAACGGTCATGATCAGGGTGTCGCGGTTCTTGATATGCGCCAGTTCATGGGCCATCACGCCTGCCACTTCCTCGCGCGAGAGGGACTGCAGCAGGCCGGTCGTGGCGGCGACGGCGGCGTTCTCGGGGTTGCGGCCCGTGGCGAACGCGTTCGGCTGGGCCTCGTCGATGATGTAGCATTTTGGCACCGGCATGCCGGCGCGCGCGGCCATATCCTCGATATCGCCCACGTAATCCGGCGCAGAGGCGCGGGTGACGAATCGGGCGTTGTGCGCGCGCAGCACCGCCGAGTCGGACCCCCAGAAGGCGTAGAGGTTCATCGCCGCGGCAATCAGCAGGGCGATGATCATGCCCGCCTCGCCCCCGATGGCGAGCCCGGCCATTCCGAAGAGCGCCGTCATCGCGGCGAGCAGCATAGCGGTGCGTACGAGGGCCATGGCCGCCTCCGTCATTGATATCGCTTGCGATATGGGGAGCTTCGGCGCGCAGAAAAGGCGTCAGTCCGCGCGGGCGCGCGACTGGGCCACGTAGTAGCGCAGGCGATACGCGGTATCGGGCGCCAGTCCGGGTGCCGAGAGCTGGGCCTGTGCCCGCGCGATAAGCTGCCAGTCCTGCCATTGCGCGAGGATCCCGGTGGCCTGGGCCAAAAGGTCCGGTTCGGCCGCTGCAACGTCGGCCACCGCCTGAAGGGCGGGCGCCCGAAGCGCGGGGCGCGCCTCGGCAATGGCGGCGAGCGCCAGCAGCGCTTCGCGGCGCGCGGCGCTGTCTCGCGCCGGGGCAAGTGCAACGCGCGCGATGAAGGTGTCGAGGCCCGTGCGCCCGGTCTGCTCCACCAGGGCTATGCCCCAGGCGGCGCGCCGTTCCGAGCCGCCCACTCGGAACGCGTTCTCCGCCCCGCGCCGGACCAGCGCGGCGGCCTCGGGGGACCGGCTCAATCCCAGCAACTGGATCAGGAGCGGCGCCTCTGCGATGCGGTTGCGATCCATCGTTTCGGCGCGGAGCTTTGCGGCCGGGGTTGCGGGCGTCATCCGCCGCAGCTGCGCATAGGGCCAGAGCGACAGCTCGTGCAGCGCGATCAGGCGAAGCGCGGGGTCCGCACTTCCCTCCAGAGCGGCGAAATGCGCGAACCGCGGCGCGAGGCCGGATGTGGGCCGGGGCACGCCCCAGCCGCGCGCTCGGGTCACGATGTCCCGCACCGCGTCGAGGCGCGCGCCGCTTCCCGACAGAACGCGCGACCATCCCTTGGTCTGGTTCACGGGCCCCGCAACGCCCCCATACCTATTGGCGCGCGGGGGGGCGGCCTCTGCCTTGGGCCCGGGCTGCGGGCCGTAGCTCAGCACCGCGGCATAGGTGGTATCGCGCGCCATGCGGCGCCGTTCCGTCGAGGGGATCAGAAAGGGCGGCGGTGCCAACCCCGCCGGATCGCCGCGCAGCACCTCGATGATGGCATAGCGGAACGGCGAGGCGGGATCGGGCCGGGCTAGCACGAGGACGTCATCGGAAATCAGCCGCTCCGAGGCAGTGCGCTCCGGCAGATCCGTGCAGACGCCGCAGGCCAGCGCCCCCGTCGCCGCGGCGACGGCGATGACCCATCCGAGCGCCCACCCAAAAGCGTGATGCATCCCCCGGCGAACACTGGCCCGACGAACACTGGCACGGCGGAAAACGCGAGTCTGCATTTGCACGCCTCCCCGGCGTATCCTCAGCGATCCACGGCGCGCGAACGGCGCCAATCCCGACAACAAGGTCGCATTTCCTCTGTCTTGCGTCGAGTCCGCGCGTCGTGGCGGCGTGGGCAGCCGCTATTGTCCCTTCCATCGGAACGCGGGAGGTCGGCCCATGAAGACGCATGTGAAAGCTCTGGTCGTCGGGGGTGGCGCCGTCGGGGCAGGGATCGCTTTTCACCTGGGCCGCGCGGGCTGGGACACCCTGCTCCTGGAGCGCGACGAGTTGACGAGCGGCTCCACCTGGCACGCCGCTGGCCTTCTGCCGCTGTTCAACATGAGCTACGCGACCTCGCACATTCACGACTACTCCGTGAAGTTCTACAAGGGGCTGGAGGCGGAGACGGGATTGAACCCGGGCTTCTACGTCGTCGGCAATCTGCGGATGGCGCAGACGCAGGACCGGATGGATGAGTACGAGCTCTACGCCTCCACCGCCGAGACCGTCGGCATCCCCTACGAGTGGATGACGCCCGCCCAGATCAAGGATCGCTGGCCGCTGGTGCGGACGGAAGACCTGAAGGGCGCGATCTTCCACCCGACGGATGGCTACATCAACCCCGCCGACGTGACGCAGGCCATGGCCAAGGGCGCGCGCCAGCACGGCGTGACCATCGAGCGCAAGTGGCAGGTGGACGGCTACCGCTGGACCGGGTCGGAGTGGCAGGTGAGTGTCACCAAGATGGCCGACCGCGGCGGCAACCTTGTCCCGACCGAGGAGCACGCGACGATCACGGCCGAGCACGTGGTGACGGCCACGGGCAACCATGCCCAGCGGACGGCGCAGCTGCTCGGCATCAAGATGCCGGCGATCCCGGTCGAGCATCAGTACATCGTGACGGAGCCCGATCCGGCGCTGGTCGAATACCGCAAGACCCATCCTGAACATCCCGTTCTACGCGATGCGGACGCCAAATGGTATGTGCGCGAGGAGCGCGGCGGCTGGATCCTGGGGCCCTATGAGCAGGGCGCCCCGGCGCGCTTCCTGCACGCTGTGCCGGACAGTTTCCGGGCCGACCTCTTTCCGCTCGATCTGGAGCGGATCGAGGAGGAGTACATGTCCATGATCCACCGGATCCCGTCGTCGGAGACGGTGGGGCTGAAGGACGATTACAACGGCCCGATCTGCTATACGCCCGATGGCAACCCGCTGGTCGGGCCCGCGCCGGGGCTCCGCAACATGTGGCTCGCCGAGGGCTTTTCGTTCGGAATCACCGCGGCCGGAGGCACCGGGTACTACCTCGCGCAGATGATGACGGAGGGCGAGGCAGAGATCGACATGGCGAGCCTCGATCCGAAGCGCTACGGCGATTGGATGACGACGGAGTATGCGGCGCGCAAGAACGAGGAATGCTATTCCCACGTCTACGTCCTGCACCATCCCGACGAGGAGCGCGAAGCCTGCCGGCCCCTGCGTACCTCTCCCGCCTATGACCGTCAGAAAGCCGCCGGCGCTCAGTTCGGCCATGTCAACGGGTGGGAGCGGCCGAACTACTACGGCCCGCTCGATGCGCCCGATCATTTCGACCACGACAGCCGGTCCTTCCGCCGCGGCGGGTGGTGGCACTACGCCGCTGACGAGGCCAAGGCGATCCGGGATGCCGCTGGTCTGATCGACGCAACGGCCTTTGCCAAGCACCGCGTGTCCGGCCCGGGCGCCACGGCCTTTCTGGACTGGTTCACCTGCAACAAGCTGCCGAAGGTCGGCCGCATCAACCTGACCTACGCCCTGACGGAAGCGGGCACGACGCGCACGGAATACACCATCGTCCGGCTGGCGGAGAACGACTATTACCTCGTGTCCGCCGGTGCCTGGGCCGCCTATGACGGCGATTATCTGCAGAAGGCGATCGAGGATTTCGTGGTCGGGGGCGGGGCCTATGTCCAGGCCAGCGACGTCACCACCCAATGGGGCGTCTTCGCGCTCGCCGGTCCGAACTCCCGCGATGTTCTGCGCGATCTCATCGTCGACGCGGACCCCGAGATCGCCCTCGGCAACAAGCGCTTTCCCTGGCTGTCGATGCGCAACATCGAGCTTGGCATGGTGCCGACGATGGCCATCCGCGTGGCCTATACCGGCGAGCTTGGCTGGGAGTTGCACCACCCGATGGAGATGCAGAACCACCTGTTCGACCGGCTGATGGCGGCGGGTGAGGCGCATGGGCTGAAGCTGGTGGGCGCGCGGGCCCAGAACTGGCTGCGGCAGGAGAAATCCTATCGCGCCTTCGGCACCGAACTCGGCCGCGATGCGACGCCGCTGGAGGCAGGTCTCGACCGTTTCGTGGATCTCGGAAAGGACTTCCACGGCAAGGCGGCCATGGTGGAGACCGGGGTGCGCTTCAAATGTGTCACCTGTCTGATCGACGGGCCGGCCGATGCCGATCCCTGGGGACGCGAAGCGCTCTATTCCGGGGACCGGAAAGTCGGGCGGCTCACCTCCGGCGGGTATTCGGTGGCCTTCGGACAGTCGATCGGGATGGGTTATGTCAGCCCCGACCTGGCCGAGCCGGGCACGCGCCTGGAGGTCAAGATGCAGAATCGGCTGTGGGACGTAACCGTCACCGAAGACAGCCCGTATGACCCGCAGAACGCGCGCATTCGCGCCAATGCGGTACCGACGGCCGCTAAGGCAGCCGAGTAGAGCCCGCGCGATGCGTGCCCGCCGCCATTGCACCGGCGGTGGACGTCGTTCGACGAAAGCAGGCCAGGGTGAGCTGCGTACATAAGGCGGGGCCGGGGCAAATCGCCATGGAGGCCCGTCTCGCCGACCGGGAGGAACGCCGGGCAGAATCCCGCGAGAGGAGATGCCTGGGTTGCTCCCGCCGGACCTCTCACTGACGGCGCTCCGGGCGCTGGCGGCTTCGCCGCGCCGTCCTACCGCCCTTACGAAAGCGACGCGGGCCGGGGACTATCGCTCCGTCAGCTTCAACTCGATACGCCGGTTCTGGGCGAGCGACGCCGCGTCCGTCCCGAGGGCGATGGGCTGATACTCCCCAAAGCCGTTGGCGGCGAGGCGGAAGGGGGGGAAGCCCAACTCGCTCACCATGTAGCGGACGACCGACAGGGCGCGCGCCTGGCTCAGTTCCCAATTGTCGGCAAAGGCGCCACCGCTTGTCGGCGTGTTGTCGGTATGGCCGTC